>CAYRIT010000020.1:0-39509 GCA_964424415.1 uncultured Hydrogenophaga sp. | reverse complement strand
CGCTTTTAGCCACGCACCGAGCGCAACTGGGCTTGACGCATCAGGCGCGCTACCCTTTTCTCGCCACACCGTATGCCTTCTTCACGCAGGTCGCGATGCACGCGAAGACTGCCGTAGATACCTTGGCTGTCCTCGAAGAACTGCCTGATGCTAACCAGCATGACTTCATCTGCCTGCGTGCGATCTGATTTTGGTTTGGCCTTCCATGCGCAGTACCCACTGCGTTGAATGCGCAGCACCCGGCACATGCTGTGCAGGCGAAACTGTCCGTGGTGCTCGGCCATGAATGCGTACTTCACCTCGGCGTGGTCAGCCAGGCGTAGAAACCACCTCCCGAGACACCGAGCGCCTCGCACATCAGATTGACCGGCCAGGCCCCTCGCTGCTTCGCGACGATGACAATGGGCATCACTCAGATAGGGGAGGTTCCGTGAGGCTGATACGCGCACGGGTACCGCTTGACCTCTACATTGGCCTCGGGCAGCGCTTTGCTGTCTCTGCCATTGGGCAGCATCGCTGCTTGTTGGTAGTCCACAGACTGTCACACACACTTTGGAGCACACCATGTTGAAAAGCCTTCTCTCCGCCCTGCTTGCCTTGAGCGCCTCGTTCGCCTTTGCCGCGGTTGACGTCAACACCGCCAACGTCGCTGACCTGGACAGCATCAAAGGCATAGGCCCGGGCACTTCGTCCAAGATTGCGGACACACGCAAGATCGCGAAATTCAAAGATTGGGGAGATTTCATTGAGCGCGTTCCAGGCATCGGAGACAAACGCGCTGCCAACTTGTCCGCAGATGGGTTGACGGTGAACGGTGAGACGTACAAAGGCGCTGCACTGAAGACCGCCCAGAAGGCCGGAAAAGGCGTGGTCAAGGAATATTCGTCAACCCAGACCGCCAAACCCTCGCTCAAGCAGTAGGGCATCGACCACACGCGTAGCGTGTGGTCGATCATCCGCCCGGGCTGAACAAACGTCCGCCCAAGAAAAAAGCCACCGGTTTCCCGGTGGCTTTTTTCAGCATGGAAGCGGCCACAGGCCGCAGGCATCAGAACGTGTGCTTGATGCCCACGCCGATACGGCTGTCCACGCCGCCATAGTTGGTAACGGCTTCCGCGTTGTCGTTGCGCAGACCACCGTAAATGGAGGTGCGCTTGGAGAGCGAATAGCTCGCGCCCACGGCAAAACTGGAACCCCGCACACCACCTTTTGCTTTGGTGGACGCATAGCCTGCCGACAGCGTCAGGTTGGCCGACAGCGGCACATCAGCGCCGATGGACAGATCGGTGTTCTTGGTCAGGTTGGTGCGACCGTAGCCGGCGAGCAGCTTGAAGGAACCAAAATCATAGGTTCCATTCAGGCGGGTGAACTTGTCGCCACCCACCACGAAGTCGCTCTCGTCCTGATAGGCAAAACCGACAAACAAAGGGCCGCCTTCGTACTTGACGTGAAGCGACACCAGATCGTTGCCGGAACCATTGCGGGTGTAGCTGATGGCACCGCTGGCGCCGCCGAAATCGGGCGTGGCGTAGTAGAGGTTGCTGCCGGGGTTTGCGTTGTAACCCAGGGTCGAGGCCCAGATTTCAGCCGGATTCAGCAGGTTGGAATCGAACAGCGGCGATGCCGCGGCTTCGATGTCGTCGTAGGCGGTGTACACGTTGCCGAGCTTGATCTCGCCAAAACCACCGCTGAGGCCCAGATACGCCTGGCGGTTGAAACCACCCGCGGTGGCGCCGTTTTCAAGATCAATGCCCTGCTCGAACAGGAAATTCGCAGCCAAACCGCCACCCAGATCTTCCGTGCCCATGACGCCCCAGCGGCTGCCACCGATGCCACCCGAAGTCATCTGCATGTCTGAGCCCTTGTCCTTGTGAACCATCATGTCGGCAATGCCGTACAGGGTCACGCTGGATTGCGCCATCGCGGCGCCGGAAACGGCCAGAACAGCCAAGGCAACAAGTGTTTTTTTCATGATGGATTTCCCGAATTGAACAAAATGGTCCAGTGCCAAGCCCCTGGACAACCAAACAAAGCAGGATTTCATCTTAACGAAGCTGGCATGTGATCAAGGGTTTCTCCGCGCCACTTTCCGAAAAACCCATGCTTTTGTGGCAAATTTCAGACAAAAAGCAAAGAACATCCCAGAACCAACAATGTTCACCCGGAACGCGCCGTATGCAGCTGTGCGACGCCCAGCAAAAAACCCCACCAGCGTTTCCGCTGATGGGGTTTTGTTCTGCTTGCGCGCTGGCCAGGCCAGCGAACGATCAGAAGTTGTGGCGAATGCCGAAGCCGTAGTTGTTCACGGTATCAACAGTCTTGCCCTTGCCGTTACGCAGGAAAGCGGCGTAGGCAAAGGTGCGCTTGCTCAGCGGGTACTTGGCTTCCAGCAGGACGTCGGTGTCTTTGGCGTCCGTGTCACGTGCGATGTCGAGCACCAGGCTCACAGGGCCCAGGTTGGTGCCGCCACCCAGGGTGAAGCCTTTGGAGGCACCGGTGGGGTCCTGGATAGAGCCGGCCAGAACAAACATGCCGAAGTTGTACTTGCCGCCCAAAGCCCAGTTGCCGCCCGTGCCGCTGACCTTGTTGTACGACAGAGCAGCCGTCAGGGGACCAGCGCCGTAGATCACGTTCAGGTCGGTTTTGGCATTGCCGCCGTTGTCGCCCTTGAAGAGGTAACCCAGGGTCGCGCTCAGACCACCCAGGTTGGGGGTGGTGTAGCTCAGCTGGCTGTTGTTACGCGAAGGGCCGCCGGCAAAACCGAACTGGTTGGCCACCACGGAGTAGTTGGCGGTGCCGGTCAGTTCCCAGGCAGCAACGCCGTAGAACGACGGGGTCAGGGTACGGCCCATCAGGACGGTACCAAAACCACCCGACAGGGACATGTTGGCAGCGCGCTGGAACGTGTTTGCATCGGTGGCACCGGTTTCGGCGTTGATGCCTTGTTCGAAGTTGAAAGCAGCCTTCAGGCCACCGCCGAGGTCTTCAACACCGCGCACGCCCAGACGGCTGGAGCCGTTGTTCATGAGGCCGTTGCCGGACATCTGCATGTCAACGTTAGCTGCATTGCTGTCGGCCAGCGACAGATCGGCCACGCCGTACAGGGTCACGGAAGATTGTGCGAAAGCAGCGCCGGTGGCTGCCACGGCTGCCAGTGCGATCAGGGTCTTTTTCATTGAGAAGTACTCCAGGGTTGAAAAAAGAGGCCGCGGGTCTGTTGCCCTCAAGCCAACCTCCGTTGTTGGAAGTTGTGTCGATTGCACCAGAAGGGCCTGCGCGTTGCAAAGCTTTTGAGGAAAACGGCCCCTCTCTGTTGCGTGCCGACAACGACGCACCACAATGGTGCCAATGGGGCCTTTGGACTGTGCGGCCTATGAGCCAGGCACAGGCGGGTGCGTCAAAATGTGCTCCTCTGGCGCGCCCCCTGGCACCGATTCGCCGCCCGCCCGACCCAAGGAGCCCCCATGGATGCTTTGATCAACGCCACCGATTCCGCGCTTCGCACCCTGTTTGTGGCACCCCGCGCATCGCGCCCCTGCCCCACGTTGCCGGAGGACAGCCCACCCGCGCTGAGCGCGCCTGAGCGGGAGCTGTCGGGGGCGCTGATGCGGGTGAACCATGTGGGGGAGGTGTGTGCGCAGGCGCTGTATGCGTCGCAGGCATTGGCAGCGCGCCGTACGGGGCCGCAGCGCAGCGAGGCGCTGGCGCGGCAGCTGGAGGCGGCGGGTCGGGAGGAGACGGACCACCTGGCCTGGACACAGGCCCGGCTGGACGAGCTGGGCGCGCGGCCTTCGCTGCTGAACCCGTTGTGGTACGCGGGCGCCTTCGGGCTGGGCCTGCTGGCCGGACGCCTGGGCACGGGGGTGAGCCTGGGGTTTGTGGTGGAGACAGAACGGCAGGTGGAGGCGCATCTGGCGAGCCACATGGACCGGCTGCCCGCGAAGGACCATGCGTCGCGTGCGATCGTGGCGCAGATGAAGGACGACGAGGCGCGCCATGCGCGCGAGGCACAACACGCGGGGGCGGTGGAACTGCCGCTGCCGGTGAAGGGGCTGATGCGGCTGGCGGCGAAGGTGATGACCACGGTGGCGCACCGGATTTAGTCAGACCCCCACGCTCCGCCGCTGCGCGGGTCGCTGCCCCCCGAGGGGGCTGGGCGCCCGCCTTGGGAGCGGCCCGGCGGCTGGCCCCTGGCCCCCCAACGCTCCGCCGCTGCGCGGGTCGCCCCTTGCAGGGCGGTATGGCCAGAGGCCATGTCTCTTCGGGCTGTCCATGCCTGCGCAGGCAGGCATGGAGCCGCAACCCTCAGCCCCCGAGGGGCTGGGCCCGACTTGGGAGCGGCCCGGCGGCTGGCCCGGGGCCCCCACGCTGCACCGATTCGCGGGTGGCTCTTTGAGGGCCCTCGGCCGCGCTTCTGTACCGCTTCCGATCAGACCTCGTTCAGCTCAAAACTGGTGGTGATGGCCGCCGTCTTGGCCAGCATGATGCTGGCGGAGCAGTATTTTTCGTGGCTCAGGGCAATGGCGCGCTCGACGGCGGTGGCGGGCAGGCCTTTGCCGCTCACGGTGAAATGCATGTGGATCTGGGTGAAGACCTTGGGCTCGGTGTCGGCGCGCTGGCTGGTGAGCTTGACGCTGCAGCCGCGCACGTCGTGGCGGCCGCGCTTGAGGATCAGCACCACGTCGTAAGCGGTGCAGCCGCCGGTGCCGGCGAGCAGGGTCTCCATGGGGCGCGGCG
Source organism: uncultured Hydrogenophaga sp. (assembly GCA_964424415.1). GTDB lineage: Bacteria > Pseudomonadota > Gammaproteobacteria > Burkholderiales > Burkholderiaceae_C > Hydrogenophaga. The sequence goes on along the minus strand of CAYRIT010000020.1, from coordinate 34,772 downwards.
CGAGGTTGGCACCACCGTGTTCGGGCCGGGCGTCGTCGGGGGCCCCATCCATCGCCAGCACATGGCCGCTGCCGGTTTCGGCGACAAAGCCCATGTGGGAGCGGGTGCCGGTGGCGCCGGTCCAGGTGACGGTGCATTCCATGGGTGATGTCCAGACGTGAAAAAAATGGCAGGAAAACCGAGTGAGCTCTCTAAAAGATAGCAAAACCGGGACAAGATTGTTGCGCTGCAGCATTCGATCGATATACTGGCGTCATTGTATTTTCACGGTTGTCTCCTCTACCCTCCTCGGGTGGATTCATACCCGGACCGGCTCTGCCAGTCCGGGTTTTTTTTGGTTTTTCGGCTGGGCGGTGCCGGCCACTATGATGGGCGCCCAAGGAAAAACCGATGCCCACACGTGCCAAAAACTCCCCGCCCGCTGCCGCAGACACCTCGCCGCTGACCACCCTCGGTCCTGCGGACTATCTCAAGAAGATACTGACCGCGCGGGTGTACGACGTGGCGCAGGAAACGGCGCTGGAGCCCGCCAGAAACCTCAGCCGGCGGCTGCACAACCGGGTGTTGCTCAAGCGCGAAGACCAGCAGCCGGTGCACAGCTTCAAGCTGCGCGGGGCCTACAACAAGATGGCGCACCTGAGTGCGGAACAGCTGGCCAAAGGGGTGATCTGCGCGTCGGCTGGCAACCATGCGCAGGGTGTGGCGCTGGGCGCGCACAAACTGGGCTCGCGGGCGGTGGTGGTGATGCCCACAACAACACCGCAGATGAAGGTGGACGCGGTGCGCGCGCTGGGCGGCGAGGTGGTGCTGCAGGGCGAGAGCTATTCCGACGCCTACACCCATGCGCTCACGCTGCAGAAGCAGCAGGGCCTGACGTTTGTGCACCCGTTTGACGACCCCGACGTGATCGCCGGCCAGGGCACGATCGCGATGGAAATCCTGCGCCAGGTGCAAAGCTTGGGCTCGGACCGGCTGGACGCGGTGTTTGTCGCGATCGGTGGCGGCGGGCTGATCTCGGGCGTGGCGAACTACATCAAGGCGGTGCGCCCGGAGATCAAGGTGATCGGGGTGCAGATGAACGATTCCGACGCGATGGTGCGCTCGGTACAGGCTGGCGAGCGGGTGGCGCTGCCGGACGTGGGTCTGTTCTCGGACGGCACGGCGGTCAAGCTGGTGGGCGAGGAGACGTTTCGCATCGCCAGCGGTCTGGTGGACGGGTTCATGACGGTGGACACGGACGCGGTGTGCGCCGCGATCAAGGACGTGTTCGTGGACACGCGCAGCATCGTGGAGCCGGCGGGCGCACTGGCCGTGGCCGCGATCAAACAGTATGTGGCGCAGCACAAGACCAAGGGCGAAACCTACGCCGCCATCCTGTGCGGCGCCAACATGAATTTCGACCGGCTGCGCTTCGTGGCCGAGCGCGCCGAGGTGGGCGAGGAGCGCGAGGCGCTGTTTGCGGTGACGATTCCCGAAGAGCGGGGCAGTTTTCGCCGCTTCTGCGAGCTGATCGGTGGCCTGCCGGGCGGGCCGCGCAACGTCACCGAGTTCAATTACCGCATCCACGACGGCAGCCAGGCCCATGTGTTCGTGGGCATGAGCACCTCGGCCCGGGGCGAGTCGACCAAGATCACCAACAACCTGAACAAGCAGGGCTTCCAGACGCTGGACCTGACACACGACGATCTGGCACAGGAGCACATACGCCACATGGTGGGCGGGCATTCGCCGCTGGCACACGACGAGCGCTTGCTGCGCTTCGTGTTTCCCGAGCGACCGGGCGCACTGCTGAAATTCCTGAGCCTGATGCGCCCGGGCTGGAACATCAGCCTGTTCCACTACCGCAACCAGGGTGCCGACTACGGCCGCATTCTGGTGGGCCTGCAGGTGCCGCCCCAGGATGGCAAGGCGTTCGACAAGTTCCTCGAAACCCTGGGCTACCCGTACGTGGAGGAAACCGGCAATCCGGTGTACCGTCTGTTTCTTCGCAGTTGAGCACCTGTCCCACATGCCTTTGCAAACCCCGCCGGCCAGCGCCGAGACTGCCTTGAGCGCAGCGCCGGCGCTGCGGTTGCCGGCGATCGCGCCCACCGCCGACCCGGTGCTGGACGCGGCGGTGATGCAGCGCATCGCCCCCCCCGGTTTTCCAGACCACGCGCTGGGGCGGCTGGAGGAGCTGGTACTGCAGCTCGCGCGCATACAGAGCGCCGGTCCGCTGGACTTCGATCTGCTGGCATTCGACTCGCCGCAGGTGGTGGTGTTTGCCGGCGACCATGGCATCTGCGACGAGGGCGTGTCTGCGTTCCCCCAAAGCGCGACGCGCGAGCGGGTGCTGCAGATCCTGCGCGGCGAAGCCCCGATCAACACGGTGGCCGCGATGCAGGGTTTCGACCTCACCGTGGTGGACGCGGGTGTGGCCAGTCACCTGACCGAAGGCGAAGACACGGCCGGCGCCACGGCGGTGCCGCTGCTGCTGCGCAAGATCGGCTACGGCACACGCAACATGACGATGGGCCCGGCGATGTCGGTCTCGCAGGCAGTGTCTGCACTGCACGCCGGCATGGACGTGGTGCGCCATCTGCCGGGCAACGTGCTGGCGCTGGGTGAGGTGGGTGTGGGCAACAGCTCGTGTGCCGCCCTGCTGTTGTCGCGGCTGTGCGGTGTGCCGCTGGCCGACGCCTGCGGGAGCGATCAGGCAGGGGCCGAAACCCTGGACAGCACTCAGGCGCAATCCAGGCTCGATGTGTTGTTGGCGGCGGCTCGACGCCACCGGCAGGCCACCTCGCCGCTGGCCGCACTGGCGGCACTGGGCGGCTACGAAATCGCAATGATGGCCGGCGCCATGCTGCAGGCGGCGAGCGAGCGGCGTGTGCTGCTGGTGGACGGTTTTGTGGCCGGCACCGCCGCCCTGGTGGCGCGCGGCCTGAGCCCGGCGGTGGCAGACCACCTGGTGTTTGCACACCGCGCCGCCGATCCGGGCCACCGCCTGCTGCTGATCCATCTGCAGTCCCGGCCCTTGATGGATCTGGAGCTGCGGGTGGGACAAGGTCTGGGCGCCCTGATGGCCTGGCCGCTGCTGCAGACCGCACAAGGGCTGCTGGAACGCGGTGGATCGGGGATGTTGGGTGCTGCGCCCGGCGCCAAGGCCTGAGCCGAAGCCTCAAACCGCCGTTTTAACCACCTGGCTGGCTCGGCATGTCGAGCGTGATCGAGGTTGGTCCATCCACCGCAGCGCCCAGGCGCACCTGCTGGGCCGTCACCGCCTGCAGCACCAACCCGCCGGCCACCTCGGCACCTAGGTGGAAAGGCCGCGCCGGCTGCCCATCGACCGCAATCAGCGCGGCACCGCGCGCGGTGCCCACGGCCGCCACACCTTGCAGTGCGTACCGGCTGGCTGCGGCCGGCGCCGCCTCGGCCACCGGCGCGGCGGCTGGCAAGCCACCCAGGGCGCGCGCCAGCAGCGCCGCATCCACCGCTGGCGGGGCGCTCACCGACGCCGGCACCGGCGTCACCGGCGATCGGCCCCAGGCCTGCAACACCCAGTAACCCGCGCTCAACCCAGCGGCGAGCCACAGCAAGCCCGCCAGCGCCGCAGGCCAGGGCTTGCGGCTTGCCGATCGCACGGCGGTGATCTCGCCAGGATAGGCCGAGTGGGCGAATGAGGGCACCTTGGACATCGCCGCATTATGATGGAAGCGCACCTCGTCACCCCGCCCTGCAGCGGTCGGTTTGAATGGCGGCTCCGCCCAGTTTCCACCCCGTCTTCCAGACCTTTTTTCCTCACCTTAGCGCCCGCGGGAGAATGCCAGTTGATCCAAACCCTTTCCATGCCCCACCGGCTGCGCGCCAACTGTGACTACACCGCGCGGCGTGTGCAGCGCGGCTTCACCCTGATCGAGCTGATGGTGGTGCTGGTCATCATCGGTGTGCTGGCGGCGCTGATCGTGCCCAACGTGCTGGACCGGGCCGACGATGCGCGGGTGACTGCCGCCAAGACCGACGTCAACAACCTGATGCAGGCACTCAAGCTGTACCGCCTGGACAACCAGCGCTACCCCACCAGCGAGCAGGGTCTGCAGGCGCTGGTAAACAAACCCGCGGCCAGCCCGGTACCGCCGAACTGGCGTCCCTACCTGGAAAAGCTGCCCGCCGATCCGTGGAACCAGCCCTACCAGTACCTGAACCCCGGCGTGCATGGCGAGGTGGATGTGTTGTCGCTGGGCGCCGACGGCCAGCCGGGTGGTGAGGGCAAGGACGCGGACGTTGGTAGCTGGCAATGACCTTGCGCCGCCCCGCTCCGCCACCGCGTGGGTCGCCCCTTGCAGGGCGCAACCTGGCAACCGGCCATGCTTCTTCGTGCTGTCCATGCCAGCGCAGGCAGGCATGGAGTCGCAGCCCTCAGCCCCCGAGGGGTCTCTGCCCGCCTGGGGTGGCCCGGCGCGAGAAGATTCACCCCCTGCGCCGCTTTGCGGCGGCGGCTGGTAAAGACACATCTTTCCCGCCTCCCTGTGTGCAACCCGCGTTGAACTGATGTGATGTGGACGCGCGTACGCGGCTTCACCCTGCTGGAACTGCTGGTGGTGCTGGCCATCGTGGCGCTGGCGACGGCGGGTGCGACACTGGCCTTGCGCGACAGCAGCGCGACCCAGCTTGAGCGCGAGGCGCTGCGGCTGGCGGCGATGCTGGAGTCGGCACGGGCACAGTCACGCACCAGCGGCATTCCGGTGATGTGGCGCACGCTGCCACAGGGTTTCGAGTTCCTGGGCCTGCGGCCGCGTGAGGACGACCCCGACTCGCTCGCCGGCCCCAGAAACTGGCTCGACCCACAAACCCAGGCGCAAATCGTTCGCCCGGTCAATGCCCAGGCCTTGGTGCTGGGCCCTGAGCCACTGATCGCTTCGCAACGCGTGGTCTTGATGCTGGGTGAGCGCCAACTCACTTTGGCCACCGACGGACTGGCCGCGTTTGTGGTGGTTTCCCCATGACAAGCCATCGCGGGCCGCGGGGCTTCACGCTGATCGAGGTGCTGGTGGCGCTGGCGGTGGTTGCCATCACGCTGAGCGCCGGCCTGCAGGCCACCGGCGCGCTCACCCGCGCTGCCACCCGCCAATCCGACCAGTGGCTGGCCCAGCTCTGTGCCGACAACGCGCTGACCCGTCTGCGCCTGGTGCGCCAACTGCCCGACGTGGGCGACAGCACAGCGGCCTGTGAACAGGCCGGCCAGACGCTGCAGGTCAGGCTGGCGGTGCTGCCCACACCAAACCCGAATTTCCGACGGGTCGACGCGACGGTCGAGGGTGTGGTGGACGGCCGCGAGGTGCGGCTGCTGACGATTTCTACGGTGCAGGGGCGGTATTGATGGAGCCCCCACGCTCCACCGCTGCGCGGGTCGCTGCCCCCCAAGGGGGCTGGGCCTGCCTTGGGGGCGGCCCGGCGGCTGGCCCGTTGTTGCCCCCACGCTTTCCCGCTGCGCGTGGTCCGCTGCCCCTCACGGGGGCTGATCCGGCTTGGGGCGGCCCAGCGCCGGATCGATCGCCCCCACGCTTCCCCGCTGCACGGGTCGCTGCCGCCCGAGGGGGCCGGCGCCTTATGGCGGGCTTCACCCTGATCGAGTTGCTGGTGGCAATCACCATTTTGTCGATGCTGGCCTTGCTGAGCTGGCGCTCGCTCGATGGCATGACACGCACCCAGACGCAGACGCAGCAGCGGGCCGACGATTTGTTGCGGTTTCAGGCGGCGCTGGGACAGTGGACCGCCGATCTGGACGCGATCGTGGACACGCGCGAGGTCAGCCCGCTGGCGTTCGACGGCCGCTTGCTGCGTCTGACGCGGCGCGACGCGGCGGAGTCTGGCTTGCAGAGCGCGGGGATCCGGGTGGTGGCCTGGACGCAGCGCAGCGGGCCGCTGGCTGGCGAGGGCGACCTGCCGGTCACTGGCGCCCTGGCCGGCCCGGGCCAGTGGGTGCGCTGGCAGTCACCGCCCATCCTGCGCCGCGACGAGCTGGCGCGGGCCTGGCAGCGCGCCGCCGACTGGAGCCGTGAGGCCCAGCCGATCGGCGGTGAGGCCGCGGGTTCCGACAGCGCGATCGCGCTGATCGGCATCGCCCAGTGGCAACTTTTCTACCACCGCGGCGACACCTGGGGCAACCCGCTGTCGTCGGTGGGCGCACCGGCCGACAACGCCCGGGGCGGCGTGCGCAGCGACGACGAGGGCTCGGTGCCCAACGGTGTGCGTGTGGTGCTCAGCCTGCCCAGCGGCGCGGCCCTGAGTGGCGACCTGGTGCGCGACTGGGTGCGCCCGACCCTGGAGGCGGGCCGGCCATGACGACCCCGATCCGACGGCGGAGCGTGGGGGCTCCATCCAGTCAAAAGGGTGCTGCGCTGCTGCTGGCCATGCTGGTGGTCACGCTGGTGGCCACGCTGGCCTCGGCCGCGCTGTGGCAGCAGTGGCGCGCCACCACCATCGAGGCGGCCGAGCGACAACGCGCGCAGGCCGGCTGGATCCTGACCGGGGCGCTCGACTGGGCGCGCCTGATCCTGCGCGAGGACGCACGTGGCAACCGCAACAGCGGCAACGCCGACCACCTGGGCGAGCCCTGGGCCACACCGCTGGAAGAGGCACGGCTGTCGAGCTTTCTGGCGGCAGACAAGAACAACAACACCGACGACATGCTGCAGGCCTTTCTCTCGGGCGAAATGATCGACCTGCAGTCGCGCATCAACTTCATGAACGTGGTGCGCCAGAGCGGCCAGGGCGCGCAGGCCAAGGCCGAGGTGTCCGAACCCGACCGCGACACGCTGGTGCGGCTGTACCAGGCGCTTGGCCTGCCCGAGGGCGAACTGAACGCGGCGATCGACGAACTGGTGCGCACCAGCAACCTCGCCGCGTCCGACCCGCTGCCCTCGCCCAGCGCCTTGGTGCCCATCAAGTTTGCCCAGCTCGGCTGGCTGGGCATCGGTGCGGCCAGCCTGGCCGCACTGGAGCCCCACCTGACCGTGCTGCCCACACGCACCACGCTCAACCTGAACACCGCCAGCCTGCAGGCGCTGACCGCCGGCATTCCCGGCCTGGACCCCGCGCGGGCGCAGCGGCTGGTGAGCGAGCGCGCGCGCAACCCGTTCAAGACCCTGGCCGAAGCGGCACGGCTGCTGGGCGACGGCGCGGTGCAACTGTCTGATTTGCACCACGGCACACGCAGCCAGTTTTTTGAGGTGCGCGGCCGGCTGCGGCTGGACAGCACCGTGATCGAAGAGCGCTCGCTGGTGGAGCGGCAGGACCTGAACGTGAGCGTGCGCTGGCGCGAGCGCCTGGCCGCACGTTAGGACCTGCGAGGTTCTTCCGCAACCGAAGGCGCTCTCTCTAGAATGCAGACGCGGCATGCACCGTGCATGCCGCCTGTTCCATCCTTCCCAACGTGCTCATTCTCACCCCAGCGGATTTTTCCGTCGCACCCGCCAGCGGCCCCTCGGCCGTGCTCGACTGGGCCAGCTCGGTCAACGGCGAGACGGTGATCGACAACGGCCAGAGTGCGGCCTCCTTGCTACCGCGCGACGACGACGTGGTGCTGGTGCTGCCACCGCGTGTGGTCTCCTGGCACCGGCTGGCGGTGCCCAAGGTGGGCAGCGCGCGCCTGCGCGCAGTGCTCGACGGGCTGCTGGAAGACCGTTTGCTCAGCGACACCGCCGAGATGCATTTCGCGCTGGAGCCGGGCGGGCGCGCCGGCCACACGGTGTGGGTCGCCGCCTGCGAGCGCGCCTGGCTGCGCGGCTGGTTGCAGGCGCTGGAGGCCGCGGGTCGGCCCGTGGCGCGCATCGTGCCGGCACTGTGGCCGCTGGACCCGCTGGACGGCGCCATGCCCACCCTGCACTGGGCCCACGACGAGGGCAACCAGGTCTGGCTGGCCACCGCCAGCCCGCTGGGCGTGCGCTGCACACCACTGGAAGACGGTGGCCACAGCGCGCTGGGCGAATCGGCCTTCGGTGGCCTGTCCACCGCAGCCGGCAGTGTCGCCAACGAACTGCTCAATGCCGACCCCGATACCACCCGGCTGCTGGCCGACCCCTCGGTGGCAGGCCTGGCCGAGCGCGCCTTCAACCAGCGTTTCGACCTCATCTCCAGGCCCTCCTGGCTGCTGCAATGTGCCCAGTCCGACTGGAACCTGGCGCAGTTCGACCTCAGCCTGTCGACCGGCGCCCGGCGCGGCCAGCGCCTGCGCCACACCCTGCGCCGGTTGCGCAGCGCCCCCGACTGGCGCCCCGCGCGCTGGGGCCTGGGCGCACTGGTGGCGGTGCAGCTGCTGGGGCTGAACATGGCCGCCTGGTCCGAGCGCAACAACCTGAGCGCCAAACAGCAGGCGGTGGCGCAGACGCTGCGGCAGACCTTTCCGCAGGTCACGCTGGTGCTCGACGCGCCGGTGCAGATGCAGCGCGAGCTCTCGCGCCTGCGTCAGGCCAGCGGCGAACTCTCGGGCGACGATCTGGAAGCCCTGCTCGGTGCGCTGGCGCAGAACACGCCCATAGAGGGCGCCGCACCGGGCAGTGTCAGCTTCACCACCGGTGAGCTGCGCGCCGGTGACTGGGCGCTCGATGACGCCGGACTGGGCGCGGTACAGGGCGCGCTGGAGCGCAGCGGCTGGCGTGTGCGCAGCGATGGCGCCGTGCTGACGATGCAAACGGGGAGCCGCCCATGAAACAAGGCGCACACAAGACCCGCGACGCACTGCCCGCACTGGGCCGGGCGCTGGCCCCGCTGCGCCAGGCGCTGGCCGGACTGCAACCGCGCGAGCGGCGCGCGGTCACCCTGGCGTTGTGGGTGGTGGGCCTGGGCCTGCTGTGGTGGATCGCGATTGCGCCCGCCTGGACCACGCTGCGCCAGGCACCGGAACGCCACGCCCGACTCGACGCACAGCTGAGCCAGATGCGCGGCATGGCCGCCAGCGCGCAGGCGCTGCGCGGGCAGACCAACGCCCAGCCACCGGGTCGCGACACCACACTGCGCGCCCTCGACCAGGCCACCACGGCACTCGGCGCCGCCGGCCAGATCGTGGTCCAGGGCGAGCGCGCCACGCTCACGCTGCGCAACGCCACGCCCGAAGCGCTGGCCCAGTGGCTGCAGCAGGTCCGCATCAACGCCCGCCTGGTGCCGGTCGAGGCCAAACTGAGCCGGCCGGCCAACAGCACACCCGCCTGGAACGGGACACTGGTGGTGTCCGGCCCGGGGCTGGCGGGCGGGAACGGCCAGTGACACCCGCCTGGGCACGGCGCATGGCCTGGCTCGGCGGCATCGCCGGCCTGCTGGTGGCGCTGACACTGTTTGCGCCCGCGCGCTGGCTGGCCGACGCGGTCACCAGGGCAACGGCGGGCCAGGTGCAGCTGGTCAATGCGCGTGGCAGCTTCTGGCAAGGCCGCGCCGACCTGCTGTTCACCGGCGGCGACGGCAGCCGCACCCAGACTGCCTTACCACAAGGCGTTGCCTGGCGGCTGCGCCCCACACTGGCCGCGGGCGCCCCGGCCCTGGCGGTGGCGCTGAGCGCGCCCTGCTGCACCAGCACCCCGCTGGACGCCACCGTGGTCCCGCGCTGGGGGAGCGTGCAGGTGGAGCTTGCCGCCTTCACCAGCCGCTGGCCGGCCGAGTTGCTCAGTGGCCTGGGCACACCCTGGAACACCCTGCGCATGGAAGGCCAGCTCGCGCTGCAAAGCAGCGGCCTGCGCCTGCATGTGGACCGCGGACGCAACAATCTGCAGGGTGTGCTCACGGTGGACGCTCTGGACATCGCCTCGCGCCTGTCTACCCTGCGCCCGCTGGGCAGCTACCGGCTGGAGTTGCGCGCCGCATCCGACGGCAACACCGCCACCCTGAACCTCAGCACCCTGCGCGGCGACCTGCTGCTGCAGGGATCGGGCCAGTGGATCGGCGGTCGACTGCGCTTTCGCGGCGAGGCCGAAGCCGCGCCCGGGCGCGAAGTGGCGCTGACCAACCTGCTCAACATCATGGGCAAGCGCCAGGGCGCGCGCTCGGTGTTCAACGTGGGTTGAGCGCACGGCCCCCAGACACCCGCTCTATACATTGCTGTTCACAGCCTCATCCCCGCACGACCCTGCCAACATGCGCTCACGATTGAATCAGCCACCACGGCGGGCTATCGCGATAGGATCGGCGCTGACTGGAAACCCTATGAAATCGACCCCCATTCGCAGCCTGTCTGCCCCGCTGGCGCCCAGCCACGGGTGCCGCGCTGTTCTGGCCGCTTTCGGCCTGTGCCTGGCGCTCGGCGCCACCGGGCCGACGGCCCAGGCACAAACCCGCGCCGCCAGCGAGCCGGTGGTGCTCAACTTCGTCGGTGCCGACATCGAAGCGGTGGCCCGCACCATGGCCAACATCACCGGGCGCAACGTGGTCGTGGACCCACGCGTCAAGGGCTTGGTCAACCTCTCGACCGAACGGCCGGTTTCTCCCACCGCCGCGCTCAACCAGTTCGCCGCCGTGTTGCGGCTGCAAGGTTTTTCCCTGGTGGACACCGGTGGGCTGTACAAGATCGTGCCCGAGGCCGACGCCAAGCTGCAGGGCAATGTGGTCAACGCCGGCCCGGCCTCGCGGCTGCCGGCCTCGAACACGGTGGTGACACAGATTTTCCGGCTCAACCACGAGTCGGCCAACAACCTGGTGCCGGTACTGCGCCCGCTGATCGGGCCCAACAACACGATCAACGTGAACCCCGGCAACAACTCGCTGGTGATCACCGATTACGCCGACAACCTGCAGCGCATCGGCCGCATCATCAGCGCGCTCGACGTTTCGGGCGCAACCGACGTGGAAATCATTCCGCTGCAGCACGCGGTGGCGGCCGATCTGGTACCGCTGGTGATGCGGCTGATCGATCCCGGTGCCAGCGGCGCGCCCGCCGGTCAGGCCGACACCTCGTTCAAGACCACGCTGGTGGCCGAGCCGCGCAGCAACAGCCTGGTGCTGCGCGCGGCCAACCCGGCACGGCTGGCGCTGGTGCGCTCGCTGGTGGCGCGGCTCGATCAGCCCACCTCCGACGTGGCCAGCGGCAACATCCACGTGGTCTACCTGAAGAACGCCAACGCGGTCTCGCTGGCGAGTACGCTGCGCGCCGCACTCGCGGGCGAAGCTGCCTCCAGCGGCGCCGGCGCGTCGGTCAGCGGCAGCACGCGCCAGATCGCCACCGCGGCAGCGGCCGGTGCCAACCCGTCCACCACACCGGTGGCCGCCAGCGCCCAGCCTTCCACCGGCGGCCAGATCCAGGCCGACCCGGCGACCAACGCGCTCATCATCACCGCGCCCGAGCCTCAGTACCGGCAGCTGCGTGCGGTGATCGACCAGCTCGATTCGCGCCGCGCACAGGTGTATGTGGAGAGCCTGATCGCCGAGGTCAACGCCGACAAGGCGGCCGAGTTCGGTATCCAGTGGCAGGGCCCCATCGGAAAGTCGGGCAACAGCCTGATCGGCCTGCTGGGCACCAACTTCGGCACCGCAGCCAGCAACATCTTCAACCTCGCCGGTGGCACCACCGCGCCGCCGCCGGGCCTGAACGTCGGTGTGGCGGCGCAGAAAAATGGTGTGTACTTCCTTGGATTCCTCGCGCGCTTCCTGCAGCAGACCGGTGAAGGCAACATCCTGTCCACCCCCAACCTGCTGACGCTGGACAACGAAGAGGCCAAGATCGTGATCGGGCAGAACGTGCCCTTTGTCACCGGCCAGTTCACCAACACCGGCAGCGGCAGCACCGGCTCGGTGAATCCGTTCCAGACCATCGAGCGCAAGGACGTGGGCCTGACCTTGCGGGTCAAACCACAGATCAGCGAAAACGGCACCATCAAGATGACCATCTACCAGGAGGTCAGCAGCGTGCAGCCGGGCTCGGTCAATTCGCCCAGCGGCATCATCACCAACAAACGCACCATCGAGTCCACGGTGCTGGTGGACGATGGCGCCATCGTGGTGCTTGGTGGTCTGCTGCAGGACGAATACGCGGGCAACCAGGACAAGGTGCCCGGCCTGGGCGATGTGCCGCTGTTCGGCAACCTGTTCAAGAGCGAGACCCGCAGCCGCAAGAAAACCAACCTGATGGTGTTCCTGCGCCCGGTGGTGATGCGCGACGGCAGGGAGACCAGCAACCTCGCGCTGGACCGCTACGAGCTGATGCGTGCGGTCCAGAAAGACAGCCAGCCGGTGCACAGCAGCGTGCTCGGTGTGAACGAGGCCCCGGTGCTGCCGCCCGAGCGCGCCCCCGGTGCCCTGCTGCCGCCGCTGGGGCAACCTGCGCCCCCGCCTGCTGCGCAGCCCGCCGCGCCAGTGGCGCCGCCCACTGCCGCACCGGCCCAGTGATCCCCGCGCCATGAAGTACCCGCTGCCTTATGCGTTTGCGCGCGAGCACCTGTGGTTGCTGGAAGACGAGGGCGACGCGCTCACGCTGGTGGGCAGCAGCACACCCGCGGCCGATGGCGCGCAGCAGACGCGGCGCCTCTCGGCGCTGTCGGAGATCCTGCGCTGCCACGATGTGCGCCAGATCCAGTGGGAGCCGGGTGAATCGGTCACGCAGCGCATCAGCGCGGCCTACGCGCAGGGCGAGTCGAGTGCGGCCGCGGTGGTGAGCGAGGTGCAGAGCGATGTGGACCTGAGCCGGATGATGCAGGACCTGCCCGCGATCGAAGACCTGCTGGAAGCGGCCGACGACGCACCCATCATCCGCATGCTCAACGCGCTGCTCACACAGGCCGCGCGCGACGGCGCGAGCGACATCCACATCGAGCCCTACGAGCGGCATTCCAGCGTGCGCTTTCGCGTCGACGGCACGCTGCGCGAGGTGGTGCAGCCCAACCGCGCGCTGCACGCCGCGCTGATCTCGCGCCTGAAGATCATGGCCGAGCTGGATATCTCGGAAAAACGCCTGCCACAGGACGGCCGCATCTCCCTGCGCATCGGCACCCGCGCGGTGGACGTGCGGGTCTCCACCCTGCCCAGCGCCCACGGCGAGCGCGCGGTGCTGCGCCTGCTCGACAAGAGCGAGAGCAAACTCACGCTCGAAGCGGTTGGCATGCAGGGCGCGTTGCTGGAGCGTTTCAAGCAACTGATCGCGCAGCCGCACGGGATCATCCTCGTGACCGGCCCGACCGGCTCCGGCAAGACCACGACGCTGTACTCGGCGCTGCAAAAACTCGACGCCAGCACGCTCAACATCATGACGGTGGAAGATCCGATCGAGTACGAGCTGGCGGGCGTGGGCCAGACCCAGGTCAACGCCAAGATCGACCTCGATTTCGCCAAGGCCTTGCGCGCCATCCTGCGGCAGGATCCCGACGTGATCATGATCGGCGAGATCCGCGACTTCGAGACCGCACAGATCGCGATCCAGGCCTCGCTCACCGGCCACCTGGTGCTGGCCACGCTGCACACCAACGACGCACCCAGTGCAGTGACCCGCCTGACCGACATGGGCATCGAGCCCTTCCTGCTCAGCTCCTCGCTGCTGGGTGTGCTGGCGCAGCGGCTGGTGCGCAAACTGTGTCTGCACTGCCGCAAGTCCGACGACAAGGGCCGCTGGCAGCCGGTGGGCTGCAGCCACTGCAACCAGACCGGCTACAAGGGCCGCACCGGTGTCTACGAGCTCATGGTGGCCGACGACCGGGTGCGTTCGCTGATCCACAGCCGCGCGGCTGAGAGCCAGCTGTTCGTGGCCGCCGAGGCCGCCGGTCTGCGCTCCATGCGCGAGGACGGCCAGCGGCTGATCGACTCGGGTATCACGTCGGCCGCCGAAGTGATGAGCGTGACGCGAGACTGACGGCGCATGCCTGCCTACACCTTTGAAGCCCTGGACGCGCAGGGCGCGACACAACGGGGCCTGATCGATGCCGACACCGCGCGCGCCGCGCGCGGCATGCTGCGCGCGCGCGCGCTGGTGCCGATCGCGGTGGAACCGGCAACCGGCAGCGGCACCGCAGGCCAGGGGCGCGGGCTCAACATCACGCTGTGGGGCGGCCATGTGTTCAGCGCCACCACGCTCGCGGTGTGGACGCGCCAGCTCGCCGGCCTGGTGTCGGCGGGCCTGCCGCTGGAGCGCGCGCTCTCGGCGCTGACCGAAGAGGCCGAGGAAGACAAGCAGCGCAATCTCATGGCCTCGCTGCGCTCGGAAGTCAACGGCGGCTCGCCGTTTGCGCGCGCGCTGGCGCAGCATCCGAAGGAGTTTTCGCCGATCTACACCGGCGTCATCGCGGCCGGCGAACAAACGGGCCAGCTCGGCACCGTGCTGGAGCGCCTGGCCGACGATCTGGAAACGCGCGAAGCGCTCAAGAACAAGCTGATCGCCGCCTCGCTTTACCCCGCCATCGTGACGGTGATCGCGATCGTGATCGTGGTGTTTCTGGTGTCGTATGTGGTGCCGCAGGTGGCCGGGGTGTTTGCCGGCAGCAAGCGCGCACTGCCGTTTCTCACCGTGGCGATGCTGGGCCTGAGTGATTTTGTGCGCAGCTATGGCTGGTTCATGCTGGCGCTGGCGGTGCTGGGCGGTGTGGGACTGGTGATGGCGCGGCGCGTAGAAGGCTTGCGCCTGACCATGGACGCGGCCTGGCTGCGTCTGCCGCTGGTGGGCAAGCTCTCGCGCGGATACAACGCGGCGCGTTTTGCCGGCACGCTGGCCATGCTCGCCGGTGCCGGTGTGCCGATTCTTCGCGCGCTGCAGACCGCGGCCGAAACCCTGAACAACCAGGCCATGCGCGCCGACGCGCTGGACGCACTGGTGCTGGTGCGCGAAGGCGCGCCGCTGGCCTCGGCGCTGGCGAGCAAGAGCCGCTTTCCGCCGCTGATGAGCATGTTTGCGCGCCTGGGCGAGCAGACCGGCAAGCTGCCGGTCATGCTCGCGCGCGCGGCCGACCAGCTGAGTGCCGAGGTCACGCGCCGCGCCATGCACCTGGCCACCATCCTGGAGCCGCTGCTGATCGTGGGCATGGGCGCGGTGGTGATGCTGATCGTGCTGGCGGTGCTGATGCCAATCATTCAGCTGAACCAGCTGGTCCAGTAGGCCCTCCCCGCGCCTCACTTGCAGCGCGTCACCCCCCAGGGGGCAGCACTGGCCGACTGGCAACGCAAGATCGGCTGTGCCCTGAGGTAGGGCGTCCCTTCTTCGGCTGATTCTTGTCCGTTCGGGCTGAGTTTGTCGTGGTCCTGAGTACGCTGACCTGGCCGATTCGCTGCTACGCTCCAAGCTTTCTCACGAACCTCCTGACATGGCAGCTTCTCTCGACGGTCAACTGGTGGTGGCGATTTCTTCGCGGGCTTTGTTTGATTTCGAGGAAGAGAACCAGGTGTTCGAAACCGGGGACGACCGGGCCTACATGAAGCTGCAGCTGGAGCGGCTGGACCGGCCGGCCAAACCCGGGGTGGCGTTCTCGCTGGTGCACAAGCTGCTCGCGTTCAACGACGCCCAAGCGCAGCGGGTCGAGGTGGTGATCTTGTCGCGCAACGATCCGGTGTCGGGCATGCGGGTGTTTCGCTCGGCACAGCACTACGGTCTGCCCATCCAGCGCGGCAGTTTCACGCGCGGCCAGCCGCCGTGGCGCTATCTGAAGCCGCTGCGGGCCAACCTGTTCTTGTCCACGCACCTGGCCGATGTGCGGGCCGCACTCGAAGCCGGTGTACCCGCCGCCCAGGCCTACCCGCTGTCGGTGCACGCCAGCGACGCCCACCCGAACGAGGTCCGTATTGCATTCGACGGCGACGCGGTGCTGTTTTCCGACGAGGCCGAGCGGGTGTTCCAGGCCGAGGGCCTTTCCGCTTTTCAGGCGCACGAGGCGAGCAAGGCCGCGCAGCCGCTGCCAGGCGGTCCGTTCAAGCCGCTGCTGGAAGCGCTGCACCGCCTGCAGGCTGAGGGCACTTCGCAGATGCGCATCCGCACCGCACTGGTCACCGCGCGCAGCGCGCCAGCCCATGAGCGTGCCATCCGCACCCTGATGAACTGGAACATCGAAGTGGACGAAGCCATGTTTCTGGGCGGCCTGCCCAAGGGCGAGTTCCTGCGTGAGTTCGAGCCCGATTTTTTCTTCGACGACCAGACCGGCCACATCGAACACGCGGCACGCCATGTGCCCAGCGGCCACGTCGCCAGCGGTGTGTCGAACGGCTGAACCCTCCCGCGACCCGTGCGCTTAAAGCCGGTCTGATCCGGGCGCACCACACTCACACAAACCGCCGATTTGCTGAGCGGCGCCCGGTCCGCCAGCCCACGCGAACCCTCACCACACCCACGCCCGCAACACCATGGTCCTGACCGAAAAACTCCAGAGCTTCAAGATCTTCACGGCCAAGGTCTGGCGGCTGGCCGCGCCCTACTTCATGAGCTCGCAGGAGAAGTGGAAAGCGCGCGGGCTGTTGCTGGCTATCGTGCTGCTCAACCTGGGCGCGGTCTACATGCTGGTGCGGATCAACGAATGGAACCGTCTGTTTTATGACGCGCTGCAGAACAAGGACCAGTCGGTGTTCTGGCACGAGCTGGGGCGCTTCACCTACCTGGCCTTCGGTTTCATCGTCATCGCGGTCTACCGCTTCTACCTCACGCAGTTGCTGCAGCTGCGCTGGCGCGGCTGGATGACGGCCCATTACATGGACCGCTGGCTGGCCAACACAGCGTTCTACCAGCTGGAGATCTCGCGCTTTGCCAAGGGCAGCGACGCACCACCCGACAACCCCGACCAGCGCATCGCCGAAGACTTGAATCTGTTCACCAGCTACACGGTGAGCCTGTCTATGGGTCTGCTCAACGCGGTGGTCACGCTGGTGAGTTTTGTCGGCATTCTGTGGACGCTCTCGGGCAGCTTCGGCTTTCACTTCCAGGGCAGCGAATACACCATCCCCGGCTTCATGGTCTGGATGGCGGTGGCGTACTGCGTGATCGGCAGCGTGATCACACACTACATCGGCCGTCCCCTGATCAAGCTCAACTTCCGCCAGCAGCGCTTCGAGGCCGACTACCGTCACCACCTGATCCGGGTGCGCGAATACAGCGAATCGATCGCACTCGATCGCGGTGAACCGGTGGAGCGCCAGCGCCTGGGCACGCGCTTCGGTCAGGTGCTGGCCAACTACCTCGACCTGATCCGGATGCAGAAGCGCCTGACCTGGTTCACCGTGGGTTTTGGCCAGGCCGCCGTGGTGTTCCCGTTCATCGTCGCGGCACCGCGCTTTTTCAGCGGCGCGATTCAGCTTGGCGAGCTGATGCAGATCGCCTCGGCCTTTGGTCGGGTGCAGGACTCGCTCTCGTGGTTCGTCGACAACTACGACAGCCTGGCCGCCTGGCGCGCCACCACCGACCGGATCACCAGTTTTGACGCCAGTTTTGCCGCCTTGCAGACGGCCGACCTCAGCCGCACCACCAACGATGCTGCCCACCGCGACACGCTGGCGCTGGACGACCTGCAGCTGGCGCTGCCCGGTGGTGTGGCGCTGCTCGGCGCGCATGGCCTTTCGCTCCGGGCCGGCGACTCGCTGCTGCTCAAAGGGCCTTCGGGCAGCGGCAAATCCAGCCTGTTTCGCACCCTGGCCGGCATCTGGCCCTGGGCCAGAGGCCGGTTGCGGCTGCCCACCGACTTCGATGCGCGGGTGATGTTTTTGCCGCAGCGCCCATACTTCCCCGATGGCAGCCTGCGCGGCGCTCTCGCCTACCCCGAGGCAAGCGACCGCTACGGCGATGCGGCCCTGCAGCAGGCGCTGCGCGATGCGCTGCTGCCCGATCTGGTCGACCGCCTCGACGAGGAAGACAGCTGGGGCCAGACGCTCTCGGGTGGCGAGCAGCAGCGGCTGGCGATGGCGCGCGCCTTTCTCAAGAAACCGCGCTGGCTGTTTGTGGACGAGGCCACCAGCGCCCTCGACGAAGCGGCCGAGGCCACGCTCTACGCCCGCTTGCATGCGCTGGTGAAATCGGCCGACGGTGCCATGGTGTCGATCGCGCACCGGCCCACGGTGGCCGCGTATCACGACCGCCAGTGGGCGCTGGAGCCCGACGCCAGCGGCGCCCAGCGCTGGTGCATCGCACCGGGCTGACGCGCTGCAGGTGGCGTGCCACGCAAACCGCGTTGCGGTACCAGCTTCACGTGCAGGGTGACGGCCAACGCGTCAGGTCGCAGAATGGACCGCACCCGGCGTCGACACCCGGGTTCGAACCTGCCCGCCCGCACGGAGTTGCCATGACCGACACCATCCGCCCCGCCACCCGCATCGAACGCGACAGCTTCGGTCCCATCGCCGTGCCGGCCGACCGGCTCTGGGGCGCACAGACCCAGCGCTCGCTGCAGCACTTCGACATCTCGGGCGAGCGCCAGCCGCGCGAGCTGATCCGTGCGCTGGCGCAGGTGAAGCGCGCCTCGGCGGTGGTGAACCAGCGCCTGGGTCTGCTCGACGAGACCAAGGCAAACGCCATGGTGGCTGCCGCCGACGAGGTGATCGCCGGGCGTCACGCCGGCGAGTTTCCGCTGGTGGTCTGGCAGACCGGCTCGGGCACCCAGACCAACATGAACCTCAACGAGGTGCTGGCCAACCGCGCCAGCGAGCTGCTCGGTGGCGAGCGCGGCGAAGCGCGCCGGGTGCACCCGAACGACGAGGTGAACCGCAGCCAGTCGAGCAACGACGTCTTCCCCACCGCCATGCACCTGGCGGCGGTGGAGGCGATCACGCACCATCTGCTGCCGGCGCTGGGTGGCTTGCGCGACACGCTGCAGGGGAAATCGCAAGCGTTCGACGGCATCGTGAAAATCGGCCGCACCCATCTGCAGGACGCCACACCACTCACCCTGGGCCAGGAGTTTTCCGGCTACGCGGCGCAGCTCAGCCACGGCGAGGCACATCTGCGCGCCGCATTGCCGCACCTGTGTGAACTGGCGCTGGGTGGCACCGCGGTCGGCACCGGCCTGAACGCGCCGGCCGGTTATGCCGAACAGGCGGCGGCCGAACTGGCACGGCTGACCGGCCTGCCACTGCGGAGCGCGCCCAACAAATTCGAGGCGCTGGCCAGTTGTGATGCGCTGGTGCATGCCCACGGTGCGCTGAAAACGCTGGCCGCCAGCCTGATGAAGATTGCCAACGACGTGCGCTGGCTCGCCAGCGGCCCACGCAGCGGCCTGGGTGAGCTGCTGATTCCGGAGAACGAACCGGGTTCGTCCATCATGCCGGGCAAGGTCAACCCGACCCAGTGCGAGGCCCTGACCATGTTGTGTGCACAGGTGATGGGCAACGACGTGGCGATCAACTTCGGTGGCGCCTCGGGCAACTTCGAACTCAATGTGTTCCGCCCGATGGTGGCGCACAATTTCCTGCAAAGTGTGCGCCTGCTGGCCGACGGCATGCGCAGTTTTGACCACCACTGCGCCGCCGGCATCGAACCCAACCGCCCGCGCATCCAGGCACTGGTCGAGCAGTCGCTGATGCTGGTGACCGCGCTCAACCCGCACATCGGCTACGACAAGGCCGCCGACATCGCCAAGCACGCACACCACAGTGGCCTGAGCCTGCGGGAGGCGGCAATCGCCTCTGGCCATGTGACCCCCGAGCAGTTCGACCGCTGGGTGGTGCCGGCCGAAATGGTCGGACGCTGACGCCGCGCCGCGCGCTCAGCCGCCGGAAGCAGCGCCCGCGCGAAACCCCGTCCAGCCCCTGGCACGCAGCTCACAGGCCGGGCAGCTGCCACAGCCATAACCCCAGGAGTGGCGGTGTTCGCGGTCGCCAAGGTAGCAGGTGTGGGTGTGCTCCACGATCAGCTCCACCAGGTGCCGGCCGCCATCGGCCACACCCGAGGCGGCGCCGAGGTCGTGCGCGAGCTGCCAGGTGGCGGCCTTGTCGATCCACATCAGCGGCGTGTCGATCAGGAAGCGGTGGTCCATGCCGAGCGAGAGCGCCACCTGCAAGGCCTTCATGGTGTCGTCGCGGCAATCGGGGTAGCCCGAGAAGTCGGTTTCGCAGACGCCGGTGACGATCACATCGATGCCGCGGCGGTAGGCCAGCGCGGCGGCGAAGGTGAGGAACAGCAGGTTGCGCCCGGGCACAAAGGTGTTGGGCAGGCCGCTGGTCTCCATGCGAAACGCCGTCTCGCGGGTAAGCGAGGTGTCGCTCACCTGACCGAGCACCGCGAGATCGAGCAGGTGGTCTTCGCCGAGATGCGCACCCCAGGCCGGGAAGCGGGTACGCAGCTCCGCCAGCACGGTGGTGCGGGCCTGCAACTCCACATGGTGGCGCTGGCCGTAGTCGAAACCCAGGGTTTCGACGCGCGGGTAGCGCGCCAGCGCCTGAGCAAGGCAGGTGGTGGAGTCCTGCCCGCCGGAGAAAAGCACCAGAGCGCTGGTGTGACGGGGTGGGTTGGACATGGGCGCGATGGTAGCGCTGCCCGCAGGCGCCATCCCGGCTGCTCAGGCCGGTTCGCCCTGGCCGGCGTGATCGCGGCTGGTGGCCAGCATGCGCAACAGGCTGCGGTTGGCGTGCTCCAGACGCATCTCGTGGCGCTCACACACCGCGGCCAGGGTGCCCAGTTCGGACGGATCGCCCTGGACACGCGCCACATCGAGCAGCGGGTGGTAGGGGCCGCTGGCGCGCAGCACCGCGTCGAACAGCCGGCCCGAGAGCGGCAGTTTCTGGATCAGGCCACCCAGCGGCTCGTGCAGCAAGCGGTCGAGCTGCGCAAACAGGGCGGTCAGGTAGACCTCGGCACGCAGGTCGTCGCCGGCGCCCGACTCCAGCAGGTGCTGTGCCAGACGCGAGCGCATCACCATGGCGTAGCGCACCGGGTGCAGGTCGTCCTTTGCATCGTGCTCGCCCGCGGCGCTGGCGGCGGTGTCGTTGACCGTCTGCTGCTCGCGCAGCCAGCGCGCCAGCGAGGTGAAGCCCAGCATCATGAGCGCGTGGCGCAGCGACTGGATCTCGTGCCGCAGGCCGTAGGCGGCCGAGTTCAACAGCGCGAGCAGGCGGTAGACCAGCACCGGGTCCTGGCGCACCAGGCGCTCCAGCTGTTCGAGCGAGCACTCGACTTCCATCCCGGCCAGGATCTGCTGGATCACACCGGCCGAACACTGCGGCGGGCGCTCGCGGTAGGCGTGAAGCACATCGGCGTCGGGCCAGCCGAGCAGGCCCCAGGCGCCGCCCGCATCGAGGCAGAGGGTGGCCAGCTGGTGGTCGGCCACGCCGGCGTAGATTTGTCCGGGCAGCAGCGCGCGGGAGAGTGTGAGCTCCACCGAGTGGCGGTGCCGCAAGGCCTGGACCGCGTCGTCGGCGTTCAGGTGCAGCAGGCTGCGCACGTCCAGCGGCGTGATGACCTCACCGCGCACCGCGGCCAGATCGGCCGCGCGCAGCAGCTGGTGGCCGTGGCGCATGGCGGTCACCAGCCGGGCCAGGTGGTCGGGTGTTTCAAACCAGGCCTGTGGCACCTCCAGCCAGGTGTTGCGCAGCGCGGGGCCCTGCAGCGCCTGATCGAGCAGCCCGGGTGTGCCGGGCGCGATGATGAGGGTGGGCGCGGCCGCCGGCCAGTCGCTGCCGAGCGCACGCCACAGGTGTTCGGCGTCCACCGATTCGGGGTGCAGCACCTGCACCGCCAGACGCACCGCCGCCAGCTGGCGCGCACGGCCCCAGACCGGCTGGTAACCCAGCGCAACGCTGTCGAGCACGGTGTGGCTCATGTCAGCCCCTTCAGCGGACGTACTCGAACAAGGACAGCCGCTGCACCTGGGCATACGACTTCAGCGCCGCTTCCAGACCCAGCTGCTGGTTCTGGAAATCGGAGATGCCCTTGATCAGGTCCAGGTCTTCGAGCTGGGATTTTTCCGTCTCGTAGGCCACGGCGCGGGTGTCGAGCATGGACTTCAGCGAATCGGCGCGGTTGAGCCACTCGCCGGCCTGGCCGCGTGCCAGCAGCACCCGGTCGAGCCCGGCATCAAGCTCGGTCAGCGAGCGCCCCAGCGCCTGGGTGCGGCGGGCGCCGCTGTTGGGACCGGTGTCGCGCAGCGCGTCCACCGTGTCCTGCATCACTTTGAAAATGTCGGTCGGTCCGGTGACCGGGCGCAGCTCGATGACGTCGCCCGCCGCGGCGGGATTCTGCATGTCGAACGACAGGCCGTCGAAGGCGATGGTGGCACCGGGCTGGTAGGGCACGTTGGTCTGTCCCGCGACCGGCGTGCCGGTGTCGAGATTGGTCACGCTGTACTGCATGACACCACCCACATCGGCAAAGGCGATGTCGTAACGCTGGCCGGTGAGCGCCGAAGGGTTGGTGACCTGACCCAGGCCGGTGCGCACCCCGCTGGTGTTGGCGGTGGGCAGCGAGAGCGTGAAGCTGCCATTGCCCTGGGGGATGCGCATCCAGATCGCATCGCCGTCGAGCGACTGCGGCAGCGAGGTGTCGCCGGCGGCCTGCTGCCCGCGCTGGCCGTCGAACTGCACGGCGTTGCCGGTGGGCCCGTAGAGGTCCACAAAGGGCGTGGTCGACCCACCGAGGCCGCCGTAGAGGGTGCGTCCGGCGTTGTCTTTGAGATTGGCCACACCCATGAGCTGCTCGCGCAGGCCTTCGAGCTGGCGCGCTATGTCTTCGCGCTCGCTCGGCCCGTAGGTGGCGTTGCCGGCCGACACCATGAGCTCGCGGGCCGTCTGCAGCAGGTTGCCGGATTCGGCCAGGCCACTTTCGGCCTGCGCCAGGCTGGCGCGCGACGATTCGAGCGCACGCGCATCGGCCTGCACCCTCGAGAGGCGGTTCTGCGCCGCCTCGGCCAGGGTGGCGGCGACCGGGTCGTCGCTGGCGCGCAGCACCCGCTTGCCGGTGGACAGGCGCTCCTGCTGAGCCGCCAGTTCGGCCTGGCGGCGCGCCAGGGTGCTGACCGTGGTGTCGTAGCTGTTGGCGGTAGAAACTCGCATGATCTGCCCTCGTTATCGACCCACGGTCTGCAGCAGCGTGTCGAACGTGCCCTGTGCAATCTGCAGGTACTTCGCTGCGGCCTGGTAGGACTGCTGGTACTGCAGCAGACGCGCGGCCTCTTCGTCCAGATTCACGCCCGCCACACCGGCGCGTGCGCTCTCGGTGCTGGTGGCGATCTGGGCGGTGAAGTCGGCCGCAAACTGTGCCGACTGCACCGTGGTGCCAAGCGACGAGAACAGGCTGGTGTAGCCGTCGGCCAGCGGGACGCCTTCGAACGTGGGCCGCTCGCGCAGCGCGAGCATGGCACCGGCGTTGCCGGCGTTCTGGCCGGTGGAGCCCGCCGGGGCGCCGGCCACGGTGAAGCTGTCGCCGGCGGCGGGACTGCCGCGCAGGGTGAGGTTCCAGCCGTTGAACTGAATCGGCTGGCCGGGCGCGTAGTTGTAGCTCGGTGGCGGTCCTGCGTTGTCGGGCGCTGGCGTGCCGGGATCCAGCGGCCCCGACACGGTGAAGGTGCCGTTGGCCTGAAAGCTGAGCGTGACCGGCGCGCCGAGGTTGGCCGAGGGCGAAACCGCGTACAGGGACTCCACAGCCATGCCGCCGCTGTTGCCCACATCTGGCGTGACCAGCACCGGGCTGGCGGCGGCCATGCGGTCGGGTGAGGCCAGCGCCATCGAGAGGTTGCGGGCGGCGTCGGCGCAGGGGCGGAACACAAAGCGGTCGCCGGGATTCGCCGCACCCGTCTGCTCGAACCGCAGGCCGTCGAGCACGGCGGGCAGGCTGCCGAAGGCGGTGCTCTGGCCGTCGCTCAGGCGGATGATGTCGACGCCCGTGGCATTCACCCGCAACTCGTAGTCGGAGGCGCGCAGCGCGGCCGGGTCGCTGACCGAGGCGCTGGTGGTGGCGCCAGACGTGTTGCTGGCGGCGGGCAGGCCGGCGGTGGCGGCAGGCGGCACAAAAAAATCGGCCCCGGGCGCGCCGCTCAGGTCCACGCCCAGGCGGTGCTGCTGGTTCACCGTGGTGGCCAGCGCCAGTGCCATGCGGCCGAGCTGGTTTTGCATGCCCGGCAGGTCCTGGTGCAAAAACGTCATCAGCCCGGCAAGCTCACCGCCGCCGAGCACCGCGTCGTCGATCGGTGTGGTGGCGCCGGCCTGCACAAACGACAGGCCCTTGCGGGTCGGGTCGGCGGCGTCGCTGGTGAAGGCCAGCCCGTTGGCGATCTGCCCCAGCACCAGCGGCTGGCTGCCGCCGACAAACACACTCACCGTGCCGTCGCTACCGGCCACGGTGGAGGTCTGGATGTACTGGTTGATCTGGCCCAGCAGCTGATCGCGCTGATCGAACAGGTCGTTCGGCGTGTGGGTCTGGTTCTGGTTTTCGATGATGCGCTGGTTGACCGCGGCCAGGTCTTGCGCCAGCCGGTTCACGGTCTTCACCGTGCCTTCGGCCTGCATCTGCGCGCCCTGTTTCTGCTGATCGATCTGGGCGGCGGTGTTGCGCATGCGCGCCGCCAGCTCGTCGGCCCGTGCGATCACCACCACACGGGCGGTCAGGTTGCTGGGGGCGGAGGACACGTCGGCCCAGGCATTGAGCATGTCGTTCATGGCCGCGCCCAGGCCGGTGGCGCCGGTGGGAAACAGGTTTTCCATCTGCTTGAGCATGTTCAGACGCAGGCCGTCGGCCGCGGCCACCGACTTGGACAGATTGGCTTCGCGGGTCAGGTAGGCGTTGTGCGAGCGCGTGACGGTGGCGATCTCCACGCCCTTGCCGAAAAATCCGTTGCCGAACTCCTGGTAACCCGAGGACTGCAGCAACACGTTCTGGCGCGAATACCCCTCGGTGTTGACGTTGGCGATGTTGTTGCCAATGACCTGCAACGCCGCCAGGTTGGTGGTGAGCGCGCGGGTCGCGATGTTGAGCGAGGCGGACATGTCAACAAACCTCCGTGAAGACAGGCAACCGCCAATACCCGACGAAAGCCAGGGCGCGCGAGCGGGAACACCGCAGAACCGGCTTTGCCGGGCTGCAGGTGTTGCCCCCTTGGGAGGGTGACGCGAAGCGGCGC
Organism: uncultured Hydrogenophaga sp.; assembly: GCA_964424415.1. Classification (GTDB taxonomy): domain Bacteria; phylum Pseudomonadota; class Gammaproteobacteria; order Burkholderiales; family Burkholderiaceae_C; genus Hydrogenophaga. The sequence continues at coordinate 9,816 of CAYRIT010000020.1, read as the reverse complement.
GGGGGGGTCATGTCTGGTTGCGTTGCAGGCTCAGCGTGCTGTTGATCGCGCGGCTGAGTTTGGCCGCGTACTGCGGGTCGGTGGCGTAGCCGGCGCGCTGCAGGCCGCTGGCAAATCCCTGCACCGAATGCAGCTGGTCCATCACCGGCTCGTAGCGCGGGCTCTGGCTGATCAGGCGCGCGTAGTCGCGGAAAGAATCGGCGTAGGAATCGTAGGCGCGAAAGCGGGCAGTGACCTTGCGCGGCTCGCCGTCGACGTATTCGGTGGTGGTGACCTCGGCGACCTTGCCGCTCCAGCCGCCGGTGGCCTTGATGCCAAACAGGTTGTGCGCATTCGACCCGTCGGCGTGGCGGATCTCGCTGCGGCCCCAGCCGGTCTCGTGGCCCGCCTGGCCGATCATGTAACTGGCCGGTATACCCGACTCGCGCGACACCAGCGCAGCCGCTTCGCTGTGCTCGGCGACAAAGCCGGCCTGGCGCGGTCCGGCACTGGCGCGGCTCACCGTGCTGGCCCCGCTCACCGTCGGCAAGGGGCTGTTGCTGGCGGCGGCGTCCGACCCCAGGATTCTCTGCCCGAGCTGCCGCTGGATGGCATCGGACAAGCCTCCGGGAAGACCCGAGAGCTGCACCGCAAACTGCTGATCCAGCAGATCGGTCCCAAGTTCGCCGCCCTCGCCGTCCATCAGGCCCGACTTCTGCGTCGCCTCGCGCATGCTCTTGATCAGTTCGCGCATGAACAGCGACTCGAACTGCTTGGCCGCCTCCTTGAGCGCCGTCTTGTCGTCCTTGCCCGCTGCGGTGCCCGCGCCATAGCGCAAGGCATTGAGCGCACTCGGGTCGGCCGCCAGGCCCTGGAACGACATCGGGGAGACGCTCATATGATTTCCAGCTCCGCGTTCAGCGCCCCCGAGGCCTTAATCGCCTGCAGGATGGCCACCAGGTCCTGGGGCGTGGCGCCCAGCGCGTTGAGCGCACGCACCACGTCGGCGAGCTGCGCCGACGCAGGCATGGCGATCAGCGAACCTTTGTCCTGGCTGATCTGGATGCTGGCTTTCTCGCTCACCACCGTCTGGCCGCCGGTGGACAGCGGGTTGGGCTGGCTGATCACCGGGGTCGAGCTGATGCTCACCGACAGGTTGCCGTGTGACACGGCACAGGCGGCCAGGGTGACGGCCTGGTTCATCACGATGGAGCCGGTGCGCGCGTTGATGATGACCTTGGCCACCGGCACCGGCGCCTCCAGCCGCACCTCTTCGACCGCGGCCAGAAAACCCACCCGGGCGTTCGGATCGACCGGCGCGCGCAGGCGGATCACCCGGCCGTCGACCGCGTTCGCGGTGCCGGCGCCGAGCTTGCGGTTGATGGCATCGGTCACACGCAGCGCGGTCTGGAAATCGCTGCTGTCCAGGCCGAGATCGATCGTTTCGCCGAGGGCAAACGGGGTCGCCACCGCCCGCTCGATCTGCGCGCCGCCGGGGATGCGGCCCGCGCTCAGGTGGTTGATCTGCACCTTGCTGCCGCCGGCCGACGCACCCGCACCGCCCACCAGCAGGCTGCCCTGGGCCAGCGCATAGATCTGGCCGTCGGCGCCCTTGAGCGGTGTGGTGATCAGGGTGCCGCCGCGCAGCGATTTGGCGTTGCCGATCGAGGACACGGTCACGTCCATCATCTGGCCCGGCTGGGCAAAGGCGGGAAGCTGGCCGGTGACCATGACCGCGGCCACGTTCTTGAGCTGCATGTTTGCGCCCGGTGGCAGCGACAGGCCGAGCTGCTGGAGCTGGTTGTTCAGGCTTTGCGCGGTGTAGGGCATTTGTGTGGTCTGGTCGCCGGTGCCGTCCAGGCCCACCACCAGGCCGTAGCCGGTGAGCTGGTTGCTGCGCACACCCTGGACCGAGGCAATTTCCTTGACCCGGATGGCCTGCGCCAGAGCGCCGGCCGCCGGCCACAGCAGGCCGAACAGCACCAGCGCCGTCCACAGGGCAGGCAACCCAAGGGTCTGCACAAGGCGGGTGGCGTTTGTGGTGTTCATCGGCAGCAAGGCGGTTTTCATGAGCCCTATTCTGGGCAGGCTCAGAACGGGAGAACGCTCAAAAAGAACCGTCCCAGCCAGCCTATTGAGAGCGCTTCACCTTGCGCACCGCGTCCACGCGACTCGATGCGGGCATTGGCCACCTGGATCGACGGGATCACGTTGCCGGGCTGGATCTGGCGTGGATCGACGGTGCCCGAGAAGCGCAGCACGTCCACGTTCTGGTTCACGCCGATCTGTTTTTCTCCCGCCACCACCAGGTGGCCGTTGGGCAGGACCTCAAGCACGGTGGCGGTGATCGAGCCCGAAAACGTGTTGGCGCTCTCGGTGCCACCCTTGCCCGCGAAGCTGTTGGACGAGCTGGCCCCGGTGTCGAGCTTGCCCAGTTGCGGCGCCTTGAGGAACGGAAATGCCGACACGCTGGCCGACACCTCACCCGAGCGGTCGATCGAGGCCGACGACTTCTGGCTCGCGCTGACCCGTTCGGTGATCTGGATCGTGAGGCTGTCACCGGGCAGACGCGCGCGTGGATCTTCAAACGCCGGCCGGTAACCCGCCGCCTGAAAAATCCCCCCGGTCGGCACCGCATTCACCGGCGCAGGCGCCGCGTAGCTCACCTTGGACACCGGCACCACATCGACCTCGGGCGTGTTCTGCAACGAGGCACAACCGGTGAGACCAGCGCCCAAGAAGAGCAGACCAACGAGAGGGAAATGACGTGGATTCATGAAAGTCTTTCGAAGCAAGCAATGACACAAAGCCGTATCCGGCGCGCGTGTCCAAAACCCGGAACGCCGCAGAACCGGCTTTGCCGGGCCGCCAGCGTTGCCCCTTGAGGGGCGGAGCGCAGCGACGGGGGTGGGCCTAGCCTGCGGGGGTCAAAGTTGCGCCAGCCGTTGCAACATCTGATCACTCGTCTGGATCGCCTTGGAGTTCATCTCGTAGGCGCGCTGGGTCTGGATCATGGTGACCAGCTCCTGCACCACGTTGACGTTGGAGGTCTCGACAAACCCCTGCATCACCGTGCCCATGCCGGCGCTGCCGGGTGCGCCGTTGACCGGGTTGCCCGAGGCCAGGCTCTCCGAATACAGGTTTTGCCCGCGTGGCTCCAGGCCGGCGGGGTTGATGAAGTTGGCCAGTTCGATGTTGCCCACCACCGAGGGCTGGACGCTGCCGGGCAGCTTGACCGAGACCACACCGTCGCTGGACACCGTGATGCTTTGCGCTTCGGCCGGGATGGTGATGCCGGCGGTCAGCGGGTAGCCGCTGGAGGTGACCATGCGACCCTGGGCGTCAAGCTGCAGGCTGCCGTCGCGCGTGTAGCCGACAGTGCCGTCGGGCATGCTGACCTGCAGGAAGCCGTTGCCGTTGACCGCGAGATCGAGGTTGTTGTTCGACTGCTGCAGGCTGCCCTGCGCGAACGAGCGCGAGGTGGCCACGGTGCGCACACCCAGGCCAAGCTGCAGGCCGGTGGGCAGCTCGCTTTGCTCGGCGCTGTTGGCACCGACCTGGCGCAGGTTCTGGTACATCAGGTCCTCGAACACCGCGTTGGCGCGCTTGAAACCGTTGGTCGAGGTGTTGGCCAGGTTGTTGGAAATGACATCCAGCTGGGTCTGCTGGGCCTGCATGCCGGTCTTGGAAATCCACAGCGAATTGATCATGGGAGACTCCTGGAAAAAGGGGTTGAACCGCTGGCGTTAGCCGTTGAGGCTGAGCAGCTGGGCGGCGGTCTTGTCGTTGGCTTCGCCGTTTTGCAGCATGCGCATCTGCACCTCGAACTGGCGCGCGACCGCGATCATCCCGACCATGGCCTCGATCGGGTTGACGTTGCTGCCCTCCAGCGCGCCGCTCTGCAGCCGCGCGTTGGCATCGGCCACCAGGGGATCGCCCAGCGGGCCGCGGAACAGGGCGTCTTCGCTGCGCTGCAGGCGGTTCTCGGCATCGGGCGTGACCAGCTTCAGGCGGCCCAGGTTCTGTGGCGGCTGGCCGCTGACGCGCGCCGTCACGGTGCCGTCTTCACCGATGTCGATCTGCGCATTGGCCGGCGCCACGATCGGGCCGCCGTCACCGAGCATGGGCAGGCCCTGCGGGTTGACCAGCGTGCCCTCGGTGTTGACCTCCAGCGAACCGGCGCGGGTGTAGGCCTCGGTGCCATCGAGCCCGAGCACGGCGAAGTAGCTGTTGCCGCGCGCAGCCACATCGAGGTTGCGCCCGGTGCTGGTCACCGGCCCCGGTGCATCGGAATGTCCCGCTGTGGCTTCCAGCGCAAACACCCGCGTGCTCGCGCCGTCGCCGCGCACGGGCACCGCCCGAAACGTGGACAGCTCGGCCCGAAACCCCGGCGTCGACGCATTGGCCAGGTTGTTGGCCAGCAACTGCTGCCGGTGCTGCGCCGCGTTGGCGCCGGTCATGGCGGTGTAGATGAGGCGGTCCATGGAGAACTCCGGGTGAACGCAAATGAGAAAAAAGGGGCGAATACCAACAACAGCAATCGGCGGCAGTGACTTCTTCCAAGGACACCGCGGAACCGGCTTTGCCGGGCCGCCAGTGCCGCCCCCTGGGGGATGGCGCCGAAGGCGGCGCAGGGGGGTGCACCTTGTTTCGCGGGGGGTGGGCTATCAGCGCATATTCAGCAAGGTGCTGAGCACCTGGTCCTGCGTCTTGATGGTTTGCGCGTTGGCCTGGTAGGCGCGTTGCGCGGTCATCATGCTGACCAGCTCACCGGTGAGATCGACGTTGGAGTCCTCCACCGCGCCCGCGCGCAGAAAGCCCAGCTTGCCTTCGCCCGGCGCACCGCGCGTGGGTTCGCCGGACTCGAAGGTCATGGACCACGAGCCGCCGCCGTTGGGGGCCAGACCTTGCGGGTTGCGGAAGTTGACCAGGGAGATCTGGCCGGCCGCGCGTGTCTCGCCGTTGGAATAGCGTGCGGTCACCACACCGTTGTCTTCGATCTTCAGGCTGGTGAGCTCGCCAGGGCGGTAGCCATCCTGGCTGAGGCTGGTGACGGCAAATGCCGCACCGTACTGGGACACATTGCCGAAGTCGAGCGTGACCGGAAACGGTCCATTGGCTGAGGTCAGCTGCACGGAGGGGGGAATGACCGAGGTGGCGGTGTCCAGCGAACCGTCTGGTGAAAAATTCAGCACGGTGGGGGGTGCTGACGGCGCCAGCGCGCCACCGTTCACGCTGTAGGTCACCGCCCAGGCGTTGTTGGCCGTTTTCTCGAAAGCCATTCCCACCGGCACCTCCAGGCCCTGGCTGTCGAAGGCCACCAGCGAGGTGCCGTAGGTGGACGGCGGCGTGGGCGGCACAGCGGTCGCGGCCACCACGGCCCGGGCGTCGAGGTTGAATTCGGCGCTGATCGCCTGGGTGGCGGCGGCGGGAATCGGGCCGCCGGTGGGCAGGCTCAGCGGAGACGACTCGAAGCTCAGGCGGTTGCCCGCCGGGTCGGTGGGGTAGCCCCGCAGCTGCGCGCCCTGGTTGGTGACGATGGCGCCGTCGCGGTCCAGCTTGAACTGCCCGGCCCGCGCAAAGGCCAGCGAGCCATCGGGATTGCTGAGCTCGAAGAAGCCGTTGCCGTTGATCGCCACATCGAGCTCGTTGCCGGTGATGGTGATGTTGCCCTGGGTGAACTGCTGCGTCACCGCGCCCACCGCCACGCCCAGGCCCACATTGCTGTTGCCCGATCCGTTGATGGATCGGGCGTAGATCTCGGAAAACTCGGCGCGCGAGGTTTTCATGCCCACCGTGTTGGCGTTGGCGATGTTGTTGCCGATCACGTCGAGGTTGCGGCTGGCGGCGTTGAGTCCGGAGAGGCCTTGCTGGAATGCCATGGTGATGTCCTAGATGGGGAATGAGGGGGTTGTTGACAAACTGAGGGCGTGCGCTGGGCGCTCACATGAAGGCGCGCACCTGGTCATAGCCCAGCGTGCGGCCGTCCTGCAGCTGCAGGCTCATGGCGCCACCGGTGAAGCTGACGGAAGACACGGGGGTGCGGGTCAGCGGGGTGGCGGTCACAGCCTGGCCGCCCTGGGTGGCGCGCACCGCGAAACCGGCGACACGCGCCGGGTCGATGCCGGCGGCGTTCCAGCTGAAGGCGTGCTGGCCAGCGGGCAGCGCGCCCAGGTTCACCGATTCGATCAGCTCGCCGTTGGTGCCCACCACATCGATGGCCACCTGCGACGCCGCACCGCTGAGCGCCAGCGCGCCGCGTGCCTCGTCGCCGTCGAAACTGAAACGGTTGCCTTCAATGAGTGCCTGGCGCCCGATCAGCGATGTGCCTTGAAGGCCCTGCATGGCGCTGTACTGGTCGGACATGCCCTTGAGCGTGGCGTTGAGCTGCTGAATGCCGCTGACCGTGTTGATCTGCGCCATCTGCGTGGTCATCTGCGCGTTGTCCATCGGGTTCAGCGGGTCCTGGCTGCTGATCTGCGCCACCAGCAGCTTGAGGAAACGGTCTTGAGCCGCCTGCGGGTCGGTGTTGGCGTCGGCCTTGCTGGTGCTGGTGGTGCTGCCCACGGCTGTTCCGAGGTTCCTGGTGTCGATGGCGGATGTGTACATGGTTCAGCTCGCTTTCATTGCCCCATCTGGAGCGTTTTCATCAGCAGGGTTTTGGCCGTGTTCATGACCTCGACGTTGTTCTGGTAGGAACGCGAGGCCGAGATCATGTTGACCATCTCCTCCACCGGGTTCACGTTGGAATGCGTCACATAACCGTCGGCATCGGCACCCGGGTGACCGGGGTTGTGCACGCGGCGCCCGGGCGTCTGGTCTTCGGTGATGGCCTGCACCTTCACCCCGGCATTGCCGTTGCCTTGCATGGGCACGGTCTGAAACAGCACCTGACGCGCCTTGTAGCTCTGCCCGTCGGGCCCGGCCACCGCATCCGCATTGGCCAGGTTGCTGGCCACCACGTTGAGCCGCTGCGCCTGCGAACTGATCGCGCTGCCCGACACACCAAAAATCGAAAACATCGACACAAGAAGTTCCTTTCAAACCGACCGGCGCTTCCGGCGCGAAATGTCCAAAGCCCAGAACGCCGCGGAACTGGCTTTGCCGGGCCGCCAGCGTTGCCCCTTGAGGGTTGGAGCGCAACGACGGGGGTGCGCCATATCTACTGTCCCGTGATCGCGGAGAGCATGGTCTTCACATGCCCGTTGATGAACCGCAGCGTGGACTCGTACCGGATGCTGTTGTCCACGAAGCTGGCGCGCTCGCGGTCCAGATCGACCGAGTTGCCGTCCTGGCTGGGCTGGGTCTGCACCGTGTAGGCCATCTCGGCCGCGCCGCCCACACCCCGCCCACCCAGGCGCATGTGGCCCGCGTCGGTGAGCGCGGGCAGCGCCGCCGGTGCGCCGCCGGTGGCCTTTTGCAGCGCGGCGGTGAAATCGAAATCGCGCGCCACGTAGCCGGGGGTGTCGGCGTTGGCGATGTTGCTGGCAATCACCTGCTGGCGCTGCGAGCGCAGCAGCAGCGACTGGCTGTGAAAGTCCAGGTTGGCGGTCAGCTGTTCCAGCATGGTCACCTCGGCGCGGTGGTTGAGAGGGGCGGTGAATCGGTCGGCAGGAAGGCGGCACTTTTCACCGGGCTGGAGGCGAGTATGGAAAAACTTGAGGGTGGGCAATGGCCGGAACAAGCGTCTCATTGCCGGGCTGTTCACCCCTTTGTGCGCCCCGCCCGGCTCCTACAGTGACTGGCTGGCCCCTTCACCCGCTTCGCCACCCGGCCCTTCCAGGAGCTGCTCCATGCGCCCTTCGCCCCGCTCTCTGCTGCGCCCGCACCACCAGCCCGCCGCCTGGAAACTGCTGATCCTGTTTCTGTGGTTGCTGGGCAGCCTGCTGGTGATGGCCAGCGCCCGCGCGACCGAGCCGCCGGCTTCTGCCGGCGACAGCGCCACGCTGGAACAGGTGGCGCGCGACTTCCTGCAGCCGGACGTGGTTTCGGCCCTCGGCCAGGGGGGCGAGATGCCGCTGCGCGCCGAGGTGGTGGTGGGCGCGCTGGATACGCGGCTGCGCCTGGCGCCGTGCGCGCGGGTCGAGCCCCATCTGCCCGCCGGCACCCGGCTCTGGGGCCGCGCCCGGGTCGGCCTGCGCTGTGTGGATGGCCCGACGCGCTGGAACGTGTACCTGCCGGTCACCGTCAAGGCCTGGGGACCGGCCTGGGTGCTCAAGCGGCCGGTGTCGGCCGGTGCGCTGCTGACTCAAGAGGACGCCGAAATGGCCGAAGTGGACTGGGCAGAGCAACGGGCCTCGGTGCTGGCGGCGCCGGCGCAGTGGGTCGGCCAGCAGGCGGCCTACACCCTGCTGCCCGGCCAGGCGCTGCGCCAGCCCATGGTGCGCACCACCCAGGCGTTTTCCGCCGGCTCGCAGGTCCGCGTGACGCAGTCGGGCAGCGGCTTCGAGGTGGTGGTGACCGGCCAGGCACTCACCAGCGGCCAGGTCGGCCAGAGCACCCGGGTGCGCCTGCCCGGCGGCAAGGTGGTGACCGGCCAGGTGCGCGACGGCCAGACGGTCGAGCTGGCCCTGTGAGCGCGCTGCAGGTCAGCACCAGGCCGCTGGATCGCCAAAGCTGTGACACATTCAACAAAAAAGGGCTCAAGTCGCCCCGCTTTTAGGCCGATAGTCTTTCCACAAGGCCCCAACTTCGGGGTTTGGAGAGCGATATGAAAATCGAATCATCACCAGATTCCTACATCGGATCCGTCGCCGGTGGCCCGCAGAAAGCGGCGTCGGTCCCTGCTGCGGGTGCAGAAAATGCCGCTGCGGTGGCAAGCGCTGGCGCCGCGGCCAAACCGCAGGCCGGTGTCACGGTCACGCTGTCGTCGACCAGCCAGGCGTTGTCGTCCGTCAGCGGCGCGGGCAACGAGGTGTTCAACACCGAGAAGGTCGAGGCCATGAAGCTGGCGATCGCCAACGGCACGTTCCAGGTCAACGCCGAGGCGATCGCCGACAAGATGTTGTCGAACGCCGCCGAAATGCTGGGCACTGCCCGCGGCTGAGGCTCACGCCGCTGAGCCCTGGCCCATCCCCGACCCTTTCCTTGCCACCGCCATGAAGCCGACTGCCACCGCCCTGACCCCGTCGCACCCGTGGCTCGGTCAGCTGCACGCGGGGCTGGACGGCCTGGCGGCCGCGCTGCTGCGCGGCGACGCCCCCGCCACCGAACAGGCCAGCGTCGCCATGCAGGCCATTCTTCAGCGCGCCCCGCAGGCGCAGGAACTGGCCGACGCCGGCCAGTCCTTGCGCACCGAGATCCGGCAGGCCGCACAACGCTTCACGCAGCTGCGCCAGACGGTGCTGCGCAACACCGCCCAAAGCCAGCGGGCGGTCCACAGCCTGCTGCCACAGACCGCACCCGCCACCTACGGCCGCCAGATCGGCCCGACCGCCTCGTCCACCGGCGGCGCCGGGCGCGCCTACCTGTCGGCCTGAACCCGGCCGCGTCGCCAGCGACGCCGCCCCGAGGCAAGCCTTCCCCTCACCGTTTCCCGGTCCGCCGGGCACTTTGTGCGCCCACTCGGCACAGTCCAGACGCTGTTTCACGCGTCCAGAAAAAAACCGGCACACAGGCCGGTTTGATCGGGACAAGCTCCGCGCACCGGCGCTGGGCCGGTGGCAGGCTCAGTGTTCGCGCAACCGGGTGCGCAGCCGCGCAATCGACTGGCTGTGCAGCTGGCAGATGCGCGATTCGGTCACACCAAGCACGGCAGCGATTTCCTTCAGGTTCATGTCGTGTTCGTAGTACATGCTCATGATCTGCTGTTCGCGCTCGGGCAGCAGCTTGATCGCG
>CAYRIT010000019.1:14392-44033 GCA_964424415.1 uncultured Hydrogenophaga sp. | reverse complement strand
AGCCGCTGGCCTACAACAAGGACAACCAGGAAGACAAGGAACCGCTGTTCGACACGGTCGACACACTCAAGGACACGCTGCGCATTTTTGGCGAGATGGTGGGTGGCCAGGTGAACCCGGCCACCGGGCAGAAAGAAGGTGGCATCACGGTCAACGCCATCGCCATGGAAGAAGCGGCCAAAAAAGGCTATGCCACCGCCACCGATCTGGCGGACTACCTGGTGAAAAAGGGCCTGCCGTTCCGCGACGCCCACGAAACCGTGGCCCACGCGGTCAAGGCCGCCACCTCGCACGCCTGCGATCTGTCCGAGCTGCCGCTGGCGGTGCTGCAAGGCTTTCACGCCAGCATCGAAAAAGACGTGTACGAGTGCCTGAGCCTGCGCGGCTCGCTCAACGCCCGCAACACCCTGGGTGGCACCGCGCCGGCCCAGGTGCTGCACCAGATCGCGCGGCATCGCCAGCGCCTGGGCTGAAGCGAAGCTGAGCGCCACCCCGGGCCAGCGCTCAAGAAACGGGGCTGGCGGCCGAAAACAGGGAGGATGCCGGGCCGAACCGCTGCGGCGCAACGGTCTCACGGGGGTTCCTGCATGCCAGCTCTGCCGCTCTGGATCTCGCTCGCTGTGGCGCTGACCATGGCCCTGGTCTGGTGGACCTGGCGCCGGCCCGCTGTGCGCCCGGTGGCGGCGCCTCCATCGTCCACCACAGCGGCCCCGGTCCCGGCCACCCCGGCTGGCGCGACGCCGTTGGCACTGGTCCCACCCACCACAGAGTCCCTTCCGACAGAACTCGCCGCCCTCGTCTGGCGCCGCGAGGCGGATCTCTCGCCGCCCCAGCGCAACGCGCTGGTCGCGGCCATGGCCAACATCACCCGCCCGCCCGGCCCGCTGCTGCAATTGCTTTCGGCCGACTTTGTGGCCAGGGCCAGCACGGCCGAGCTGAGCGCGCTGGTCATGGCCGAGCCGCTGGTGGCCGCCCGGTTGCTCGGGCAGGTCAATGCGCCGCTGTATGGCCTGCGTCGCCCCGTGACCGACATCGGCCAGGCGGTGGCCCTGCTGGGCATGACCACGGTGCGCAGCATATGTGTGCAGTATCTGCTGGCCCAGGCCTTCCAGCCCGCCAGCGCTGCGCAGCAGCGTGTGCTCGACACCTTGTGGCGCACCAGCGCCATCGCCAGCGAACTCAGCATGCGTCTGGGCAGGGCGCTGAACCTGCCCGACCAGGGCGCCCTGCCGACCCGGGCGGTGCTGGGCTTTGTGGGGCCGGTGGCCACTGCCTCCCTGCTGCCCCCCGAAGCCCTGGGCCAGTGGCTGACATTGCCGCGTCCGCAACGCGCCGAGCGCGAGCAAGCCCTGCTGGGTCTGAGCAGCGGCGAGATCGGCGGCCTGCTGATGGCCTCGTGGAACCTGCCGCAGACGCTGATTGACGAGGTCTGTGACGCCAGCCGCCTGCTGGGCCGGCCCGCCGACGATGCCGATCCGGCGACCGCGCCCCGCCTGGCGCTGAGCTACCTGTGTGCGCACCTGGCCGAGCGGCTGGCCAGCGGCCAGCTCGCTTCGCTGACCGACCACGACCCGATGGAAGAGCAGGCGGCCGACACCTTTTACCTGCGCCGCTACCTGAACCAGTCGTCACTGCACCTGCGCAGCTACCTCGGCCATCCCGCGACGCGGCGGCTCCAGGCGGCCCTGCAGGCGCCCGAGCTGGGGATCGCGGTGCAGCGGATGCGGGTGCCAGCCACGGCCTGATGCCCCTGCGTCTGTCCCGCGCAGCGCAGCAGCGCGCCGCACGCTGGATAGACTGGCCTCCCGCTACAGGAGGCTTCGCATGCTTGTCTTCACGCCCCAGGGTTGGCTGGAAAAACTGCTCGCTGCCCTGCAACGCAAGGCCCTGCAAGCCCTGATCAAGCCGGTGTTTTCGCCGCGCTTTTCCATTCACTTCCAGCGCCGCTGGCTGGATGTGCTGGCGCGGTTGTCGGTGCCGGTGCCACGCGCCGCGCAGGCCACACCCGGCACGGTGGGCGGTGTCCCCGGCGAATGGCTGCGTCCCCGGGCGACGACCTCCGAGGCAGCACCCGCCACCCTCCTTTACCTGCACGGCGGCGCCTACTGCATCGGCTCGCCGCGCACCCACCGCTCGCTCACCGCGCGCCTGAGCCTGGTCAGCGGACTGCCGGTGTTTGCGGCCGACTACCGGCTTGCCCCCGAGCACCCTTACCCTGCGGCGCTGGACGACGCCCTGGCCGCCTACCGCGCGCTGCGCAGCCGCGGCCCGGTGATCGTGGGCGGCGATTCGGCCGGTGGAGGTCTGGCGCTGGCGCTGGCCATGGCCTTGCGCGACGCTGGCGACCCGCTACCGGCTTCGCTGTTGCTGCTCTCACCGCTGGGCGACGCGGTGCTGCCCGATCCGCTCCCGGCGCCACCACCGGGTGAGGCGATGCTGAGCGCCGCCTGGGCAGAAACCTGTGTGGACTTCTATCGCGGTCAGCACAGCGCCGCCGAGCCCGGCATTTCCCCGTTGCGCGGCGACCTGCGGGGCCTGCCGCCAACGCTGATCCAGGCCGGCACTGACGAGTTGCTGCACGATCAGGCACTGGCCCTGGAAGCCGCGCTGAAGGCCGCGGGCGTGCATGCACGCCTTGAGGTCACGCAACACCGCTGGCATGTGTTCCAGCTGCACGGCGGCGTGCTCAAAAGTGCGGACGAAGCCATCACCCGCCTGGCCAGCTTTGCCCATGCCCACCTGCCACACATCCAGGCCGACGGCCTGGCGGAACACGAAATCGTAATCCTGGGCGCCGGCATGTCCGGCCTGTGCATGGCGATCGAGTTGCAGCGCGCCGGCCGGCACAACTTCGTCATCCTGGAAAAGCAGCCCGGCCTGGGCGGCACCTGGTGGGACAACACCTACCCCGGCGCCCATGTCGACGTGCCTTCGCCGGTGTATTCGTTTTCGTTCGCGCCCAATCCGGGGTGGACGCGCCGCTTCGCCGGGGCACCGGAGATCCAGGCCTACATGCAGCAGCTCGCCGAGCGCCATGGCCTGCTGGACCGCATCCGCTTCAACACCCGCCTGAGTGACGCCCGGTTCGATGAGACCAGCGGCCAATGGCAGTTCACCACCGAGGGCGGCGCCAGGCTGCGTTCGCGCTTTTTTGTCTGCAGCACCGGCCCTCTGAACCAGCCACGCTGGCCCGACATTCCCGGTCTGGCCGACTTCCAGGGCCAACGCCTGCACTCGGCGCGCTGGGACCACAGCCTGCCGCTGGCCGGCCAGCGTGTGGCCGTCATCGGCACCGGCTCCACCGCCTCGCAGCTGATCGCGCCAGTGGCCACGCAGGCCGCGCAACTGCACGTGTTCCAGCGCACCGCCAACTGGGTACTGCCGCGGCTGGACCGCCGCTACCACGCGCTGGACCACGCGCTGGCCCAGTCCGCGTTCTACAACCGCGCGGTGCGCTGGTGCTGGATGCACATCCTCGAATGGGGCCGTCGCGGCTTCGACGACGGCACACTGGCGCGCCGCGGCATGATCCAAACCGCCACCCGGCACCGCGAGCGCCAGGTGAGCGACGCCACCCTGCGCGCCCAGCTCGTGCCGGGCTACCCGCTGGGCTGCAAACGCATCATCTATTCCAACGACTTCTACCCGGCGCTGGCACAGAAGCACGTCGAACTGGTCACCACCGGCATAGCCCACTTCAGCGAGCGCGGCATCGTCACCACCGATGGCGTCGAGCGCCCGGTCGACGTGCTGGTGTGTGCCACCGGCTTCGACACCCAACATTTGCTCTCCAGCGTGACCGTGACCGGGCGCGCCGGTCAGACCCTGGCACAGGCCTGGGAAGCAGGCCCCGAGGCCTACCACGGCATCAGCGTTGCCGGCTTTCCCAACCTGTTCCTCCTGCTCGGCCCCAACACCGCCACCGGCCACACCTCCACCCTGCTCTACATCGAGCCCGAGGTGCAGCACGCCATTGCCTGCATGCGGGCGGTGCGCGCCGGCGGGCACCGCAGCATCGAGGTCACGGCAGACGCCATGCTCGGCCACAACCGCGCGCTGCAAAGCCGGCTCGCCGGCTCGGTGTGGAGCCAGTGCCGCAGCTGGTACCGCATGGACAACGGCAAGATCGTCGCCCTGTTCCCCGGCTTCACCGCCGAGTACGTCAAGGCGGTGCGTCAGCCCGATTTTTCAAGCTACCGGATGGGCTGAGACCTCAGACCGACGTGAGCGCCAGCCCGTATGCGTTGTCGCCCCCGCCCTCGCGCGCGCACCAGACGATCATGATGATCCAGCCAATGAGCGGAATCAGGCCGACCAGTTGCCACCATCCGCTCTTGCCAATGTCGTGCAGGCGGCGCGCGGCCACGGCGATGTAGGGCAGCAGCACGGCGATCGCAAACACGCCGGACAATCCTTCGTGAACCATCGCCGTGGCGAGATTGCCCAGGAACACGAACAGCGCCCACCACCAGTATTCGGACCGCATGGCGCGCCCGCTGAAGGTCGCGTACTTGCCAAAACCGGTCCTGACCGCATCCACAAATCCCATCGTGTCCTCCCGTTGCAGGTTGCTGGGTGCCGCCATGTTAGCGGCGCCCAGACGCGGTTTGACCTGTGTCAAGCGCCACCCGAGAGCCACTGGCTAAGCTCGCCCCCCATGCACACCGACAGCCCCACCCTCGCCGCCCCGGCCGCCACCGGCCTCACTTGGTCAGAGCAACTCGCCGTCGGCGACGCCCGCATGGACGAGACCCACGCCGAGTTCGTGGTCCAGCTCAACACCCTGCTGGCCACGCCAGTCGAGCAGCAACTGCCCGTGTACCGCGCCTTTCTCGACCACACCGTCGAGCACTTCGCGCAGGAAGAGCGCTGGATGCTGGCCACGGGCTTCTCCGCAGACAACTGCCACGCCTCGCACCACGCCACGATCCTGGAGACCATGCGCGCGGTGATCCCCCACTTCGAAAACGACGACCCACAAATCATCACCCGCCTGGCCGAGGCACTGGTCGAGTGGTTCCCGCAACACGCCACCAGCATGGACGCCGGCCTCGCGCTGCACCTGAAGTCGGTCGGCTTCGACTCGGTGACCGAGACCCTCGCCGACCCTTCTGTGATCCGGCCGGCCAGCATGAGCGGCTGCGGCAGCGTCAGCTGCAGCTGAGCGCAGGTCGGCGAACGCCAGCGGGCCCACCGCGCGTCAGCCGGAGTGCGGGCACCAGCAGGTGCGCAATGGCCTGCCGACTCAGACCACCCTGCGCCAGCCATTGGCGCGTGCTGGTGGCGGCGCGCCGATCGAGGTCTGCGCACGGCTGAAGTCGTAGGCCGATACCTCAAGCGGACACAACGGCGGCACCGTCGCCACGTCGACCTGCCCGGCCAACTGCTCCAGGATGCGCACGAGCTGCCGCGTGACCATTCGGTTGAGGGCATGCAAGGCGCTCGCGAGCGCACCGGTCGACGGCGTCGCCTTGAGCGCGCAAGAAAAACCCGCAGACAGCACAACCAGCCGGGTCGTGCCCAGGGCCACCGCATCCATCACCGGCGTATTGTTCGCCACGCCACCGTCGATCAGATAGACGCCGTTGATGCACACCGGCGGGAACACACCCGGGATGGCACAGCTGGCCAGCATGGCGACGAGCGCTGGGTCTGTTGACAGCACCACCGGCGCACCGCTGAGCAGCTTGGTCGTGGCGACGTGCATCGGAATGCGGGCGCTCTCCGGCGCCCCACAGGGCAGGTGGCGTTCGATGAGCCCGCGCAAACCGCTCGGATCCACCAGCGACGCACGCCCGATGTACACGCCCGCCTGAATGGCGCCGAAACGCCCGCCACTGGCCAGCACCAGCGCGATCTCCTGCTGTTTGTGGCCGGCAGACCGCACGCAGCACATCTCCTTCTGCGGCGGCATCGGTGCGAGCCGCAGCCGAGCGCGCGCCTTGGCCTCGCCATCCGGTTGGCGGGTGCGCCAGCGGCGTGCATTACAGTCAGGTTCAGGCCGACCACAGCCGCACCATTCACCCTGAGGAGACGGCCACATGACCATTCGAGTGATCGATTTCCAGACCGCCAGCGGAACGTCCGAGCAGCGGCGACTTGCCGATCTGCCGGACCGCGTGGTCGAAGGAGACCCGCGACACCAGAGCACCACCTACTTCAAGAACGCTGAGGGCGATGTGATCGCCGGCAGCTGGACCAGCACACCCGGCAAGTGGCACGCGTTCACCGACCGCGACGAGTTCTGCTTCATCACCACGGGTCATGTGCGTCTGATCGCCGACGATGGCAGCGCCCAGACCTTTCGCACCGGCGATGCGTTCCTGATCCCCAACGGTTTTCGCGGCTACTGGGAGGTGCTGGAGACCACCACCAAACATTTTGTGATCCGCAGCTACACCGCTGCATGACCCGCGCTGACACCGGCGCAATCCAGGAGCAACAACCATGACCAAAAAGAGGGTGGTGACACAGTTCGGCATGGGGACATCGATCCGCAGCCGCAATTACACCGAAGCCGCGGCCCGCGCAATCCGCGATGCGCTGTGGCACAACTCGCTCAACGTGGCCGATGCTTTCGGTTTTCCGCGTGAGCAGATGATCATCGACGTGGAGATCGGCGTGCAGCAGCCCGAAGCGGTGGACCCGGGTGCCTTGCTGGCGATTTTTCCCTACGGCAAACCCAAGGTCACCGTGGTCAAGGGCGGACTCGACATTCCCCGTCGCGACAAGGACGGCCTGAGCGTGATCGCCAACGCCGCAGTCGTGGTGTCTTTCGACATGGAGCGCACCGATGCCTGAAGAAAAACGCGTCATCCTCGAAATGGGCAGCGGCAACGACCTCTATGGCGGTGACTACACCAAGGCGGCTTGCCGCGCGGTGCAAGATGCGCTGCACCACTCGTCCATCGTGCTGTTCAGGTCGCTCGGTTACGACCACCGCGAGATGCGCGTGCAGGTCACGATCGGCGTGCAGGAGCCCGACAAGGTCGACCTCGCGGTGGTGACCGCCGAACTGCCGCGCGGGCGGGCCGAGGTCACGGCGGTGTTCGGTGGTCTCAACGTGCACGACCCCGAGCAACAAACCACCCACGTGATCGCCACCGCCGCGGTGGAAGCCTTCCTGCCGATCGACGCGGCCCACTGGCGCCTGAGCGGCACCCACTGAACCCAGCGCCACATTCAGGCGTCTTTGTCCATGGCGGCCAAGATGTGGCGCCAATGGGCTTCGCTCACCGGCGTGATCGACAAGCGGTTTCCACGCCGCAGCAGCACCATCTCGGCCAGCGTCGGATCGGCGCGCAACTCGCGCAGGCTGATCAGCCGCGTTTTTTTCAGTGCCTTCACATCGAGCAGCAACCAGCGCGGGTTTTCGGGCGTCGACCGGGCATCAAAGTAAGGCGACTGCGGTTCGAACTGCGTCGGATCCGGGCGTGTGGCGGAGACCACCGCGGCCAGGCTGGCGATGCCCTGCCGGGCACAGCTTGAGTGATAGAACAACACAC
Organism: uncultured Hydrogenophaga sp.; assembly: GCA_964424415.1. Classification (GTDB taxonomy): domain Bacteria; phylum Pseudomonadota; class Gammaproteobacteria; order Burkholderiales; family Burkholderiaceae_C; genus Hydrogenophaga. The sequence goes on along the minus strand of CAYRIT010000019.1, from coordinate 36,528 downwards.
CATCGACCACCCGCATGGCGTCGCGCATGAAATTGCGCGCCTGAAAGTTGCGCACACCGGTCCAGGCCACGGTGGCGCCGGGCACGGCCAGTGCATCGTCGATCGAGCATTCGTCGGGCTCGGATTTCATCAGCCAGTGCTGTGTGGTGGTCATGGCGCGATGTTGGGCAATCGCCGGACCTTGTCCGGTGGCACCAGACGCCGGACACCAACGGCTGGCTGGAATCGCTGCCCGGCCTTGTGATCAGATCCCGATCCCCGCAGGCCCTGCGGCGGGAGCCTCCATCACTTAGGATGGAGCCCTTTTGCGGCACACAGACCGCTGCCTCCAACGCGTCCTTTCCCGCGACACCCCAGCCTGCCGAGCTCCTTCGGAGCAACCCGTCTCAAGCCATCAGCGCGACAGATTCGCCTGCGTTGCATCCCTTTCCATGCTGATTGCCAACCTGCTGTCGCAACTCGCCTTTGGCCTGCTGGCCATGACGATCTGCCTGCCGTCGATGCAGGAGTGGGGCGCCATGTTTGGCAGCAGCCAGGCGGCGGTGCAGCTGACCTTCAGCGGTTATGTGGTGGCCTATGGTGTGTTGCAGCTGGTCTATGGCCCGCTGTCGGATCGGTGGGGTCGTCAACGGGTGCTGTTGCTGGGGCTGGCGGTGGGCTGTGCCGGTTCGGTGATGGCGGCGCTGGCGCCCGATCTGAACACGCTGATCGCCGCGCGGGTGTTGCAGGGCGCGGGCTGCGCGGCCGGCATGGTGGTGGGCCGGGCGCTGGTACAGGACCTGTTCCAGGGGCCGCAGCGCACACGCGTGATGGCTTATGTGGGCATGGCGATGGGCCTGGTGCCGCCGGTGGCCACGGTGCTGGGCGGGCAGCTGCACGTCGTGCTGGGCTGGCGCGCCAACTTCGTGCTGGTCGCACTGCTGGGCGCTGCGCTGTTTGTGGCCGCCTGGCGCGGCCTGCCGAGCCACGAGAAACCCACACACGCGCAACCCCATTGGTTGCGCGTGATGGCTTCATCCTACCGCCAGCTGGTGCGCGAGCCCGCGTTCATCTGCTACGTGGCCATCCTCTCGTCCACCACCGCCTCCTTCTACGCCTTCCTGGCCGGCGCACCGATCGTGCTCGGGCGCTACGGCGTCGGCCCGGGCGGTGTGGGTTTCTACATCATGGTCGGGCCGCTGTCCTACATCGTCGGCAACTACCTCACCACCCTGCTGGTGCACCGGGTGCGTGAGCGCCGCATCATGCTGCTCGGGCAAGGACTCACCGTGACCGGCATCGCGCTGATGGCCGCGCTCTCGATCGCCGGACACCACACACCGCTGGCGTTTGCGCTGCCGATGATGCTGCTGGGCATGGGCAACGGCCTGCTGGTGCCGCCGGCGCTGGCGGGCACGGTGGGGCTGTTGCCCGCACTGGCCGGCGCGGCCGCTGCGGTGGCGGGTCTGATGCAGCAGCTGATGGGCGCGGCGGGCGGCTTTGCGGTGGGCTTGTTCACCCACGAAGACGCAACCCATCTCGGGCTGCTGATGCTGGCACTGGCACTGATCGGCGTGGCTGGCCAGCTGTGGCTGCACCGCCTGGGCGGCCCACCCACACCACCGCCCCAGCGTGTGACGCCACCCTGAACCGCGTGCGGCGGCGAAAGGGTCAGCCGGTCAGTCGGGCAGGAACAGCGATTGCAGATCGCTGAGAAAATCCAGTCCACGCTCGGTTGGCCACACGCGATCGCCCTCGCGCACCAGCAGCCCTTGGTCCATCGCCTGTGTCAGTCCGGCTTGCAGCGCAGAGAGCGGCAGACCGGTGCGGCTGGTGAAATCGCTCAGTACAAAGCCATCAAGCAGTCGCAAGCTGTTGAGCATGAACTCGAACGGCAGGTCGGCGCGCGGCACTTCCTGCACGCTGGCCACCGGATCCTGTGCGGCGCGCTCCATGTAGAGCCGCGGATCCCGGATGCGCACCTGGCGCACCACGCGGTGCGCAAAACTGAGCTTGCTGTGGGCACCGGCACCGATGCCAAGGTAGTCACCGAACTGCCAGTAGTTCTGGTTGTGGCGGCTGCGATGGCCAGCGCGCGCATAGGCCGACACCTCGTAACGCGCCAGCCCCGCTGCGGCGGTGAGCTCGGTGATGCGGTCGAGCATGGCGTAGGCGTCGTCGTCCTCGGGCACGATCGGCGGGTATTTGGCGAAGACGGTGTTGGGTTCCAGCGTGAGGTGGTAGATGGAGATGTGGGGTGGTTTGAAGGCCAGCGCGGTGTGCAGGTCGGCCTCGCAATCGGCCAGGGTCTGCCCGGGCAGCGCGTACATGATGTCGAGGTTGAAGGTGTCGAAGGCGCGCGCGGCTTCTTCCACCGCCGCCATCGCCTGTGCCCGGTCGTGCGCGCGGCCCAGGGCGCGCAGGTGAGCGTCATTGAAGCTCTGCACACCGATCGACAGCCGCGTGACACCGGCCTGGCGAAAGGCGCGAAAGCGGTCTCTCTCAAACGTTCCGGGATTGGCTTCGAGCGTGATCTCCGCATCGGCATCGAGCCGCACCAGCGCCCGCACATCCCCGAGCAGACGGTCGATGGCCTCGGGCGAAAACAGGCTGGGCGTGCCCCCACCGATGAACACGCTGTGCACCGCACGCCCCCAGATCAGGGGCAGCGAGGCCTGCAGATCGGCGCGCAGCGCGTCCAGGTAGACCTGTTCGGGCAAGACCGCCCCGCCGGGGTCGCGCCATTCGTGCGAATTGAAATCGCAATACGGGCATTTCTTCAGGCACCAGGGCAGGTGGATGTAGAGCGAGAGCGGCGGCTGTCCCTCCAGCTGCAAGGTGCCTGGACGCATCCAGTGCGCCACATCGCTCCAGTGCGGCGCCTCAGGCGCCGGGCCCTGGCGCGTGCCCGGCCAGGCAACACGGACCTCGCGCACCGGGCTCATGCCCCCTTGCCCGATGGTGGCGAGAACCAGCGCTCGCGCATCAGCGTCAGCATCTGCTGCGCCGCACGGCCTCGGTGGCTGTTGGCGTTCTTCACCTCGGTGGGCAATTCGGCGAAAGTCTTGCCGAACTGGGGCAGGAACATCACCGGGTCGAAGCCGAAACCGTTGTCACCGACAGGGCGCTCGGTGATGAAGCCGGGCGCACGCCCGGTGGCCACCAGCGGCTCGGGATCGTCGGCGCTTCGCAAAGCCACCAGGGTGCTGACAAGCGCCGCACGGCGATCCGCCTGGCCCTGCATCTGCTCGAGCAGCGCGCGCACGTTGTTGGCGTCGCCCTTCTCCAGGCCAAACTGGGTGGCGTAGTAAGCGGTGTCCACGCCCGGCAGTCCGCCGAAGGCATCCACACACAGACCGGCATCGTCGGCCAGCGCGGGCAAGCCGCTCTCGCGCGCGGCGTGGCGCGCCTTGGCCAGGGCGTTCTCGATGAAGGTGCGGTGGGGTTCGGGCGCCTCGCCAATGCCGAGCTCGGCCTGGCGCACCAGTGTCACGCCCAGCGGTGCAAACAAAGCCTGCAGTTCCGCGAGCTTGCCCGCGTTGTTCGAGGCCAGCACCAGCTTCATGTCAACCCGACACACCATGCCGGAGCAGCACATACACAACGCGGCGGGCGTGGAAGCGTCATGATCCCAGGGCTTGTTGCTGCATCTGCACCAGCTCACCGATGCCCTTGTCGGCCAGCGCCAGCATGGTGTTCATGTCGTCGCGGCTGAACGCCTCGCCCTCGGCTGTTCCCTGCACCTCGACGAAGTGGCCAGCGCCGGTCATGACCACGTTCATGTCGGTGTCGCAGGCCACGTCTTCCACGTACTCCAGGTCGAGCAGTGCCGTGCCGCCCTGCATGCCGACCGAAATCGCAGCCACATGGCCTTTGATCGGCGAGGCGGCGATCTTCCCCTCGGCCAACAGCCGGCTCACCGCATCGTGGGCCGCCACAAAGGCGCCGGTGATGCTGGCGGTGCGCGTGCCACCGTCGGCCTGCAACACATCGCAGTCAAGGGAAATGGTGCGCTCGCCCAGCGCTTTGAGATCAAACACCGCGCGCAGCGAGCGACCGATCAGCCGCTGGATCTCCTGTGTGCGTCCGCTCTGCTTGCCCTTGGCCGCTTCACGGTCGCTGCGGGTGTGGGTGGCGCGCGGCAGCATGCCGTATTCGGCCGTCACCCAGCCTTCGCCACTGCCGCGCTTGTGCGGCGGCACTTTTTCTTCCACAGAGGCGGTGCACAACACCTTGGTGTGACCGAACTCGATCAGCACCGAACCCTCGGCGTGCATCGTGTAGCCGCGGGTGATGCGCACCGGGCGCAGGGCATCCGCGGCCCGTTGACCGGGTCGAACTGTCTCGCTCATGGGAAACCCTTCAGGCTTTGCGCTCGGCGGTGCGCCGGATCGCTTCGTTGATTTCGGCAATGGAGCGCTCGATGGCCTCGTCGTCCATGTCTTCGATACTTGGATCGGGCACGCCCGACTGGATGGTGGACGCGAACACGCCGTCGTCGATGTCCTCGGTGGACACCCGCGTGGTCGTGAACTCCTCAGGTGTCTCCCATTCCATCGCCAGCACGGTCACGTTGTCACAACGTGCGCCGCCGCGCTTGAGCGCCATCTCCACCAGCTCGGGCACCGACTGGTCCAGCGTGGTGCGGGACAGCTCTTGCACCACTTCGTCGTCGCTGACCGTGCCCCACAGTCCGTCCGAACACAGCAACACCCGATCGCCCTGCTGCAGCTGCAGCGGGCCCGAGAGATCAAACACCGGTTTGGCCGGCGAGCCGAGACAGGTGAACAGGATGTTGCGGTTGATGTGCTGCGTGTTGCGGCCCAGGTGCGCCTGCTGCTCCATGTAGGAGTGGTCGCGCGTGCGGGTCACCAGCTCGCCATCGCGCACGATGTAGAGCCGCGAATCGCCACAGTGCACCCAGTGGATATGGTTGCGCTCCATGACAGCCGCCACCAGCGTGGTGCGCGGCGTGTCCAGCATGCCCTTTTCCGAGGCATAGCGGATGATCTGGTGGTGCGCGGCCATGGTGGCGCTGGAGAGAAACTCCGGCACTTCCTTGACCAGGGGATTCGCGGCCTTCTGGAAATAGGCAGAAAAGGTCTGCAAGGCCAGCTGTGCGGCCATCGCACCCTCGGGATGCCCACCCATGCCATCGGCAAGCACAAACAGCCCGGACTCACGGGTGTAGGCGTATCCCATGCGGTCCTCGTTGCGCTCCCGGCCGCCCTGCCGACTGATCTGGTAAACAGAAAACTTCATCGGAACTTCGTCCCCACAGCGGTCGATTTGCGCGCCGACTTTTTGTTGTCCGACACGATGTTGTCGAACTGCAACCGCATTTTTTCGGCCACTGTGAGCTTGGTATAGCTGCGCTCGGTCTCGCGACTGAGCTCTTTCTGTAACGCAAACACCGACTGCGGACGCGACAGGGGATCGAGCGACATGCACCACTCGACCACCTCGATCAGGTTGTCGGAGTACACGCCACGCAGGCGCGACAAGGCCAGGGAAAGCCGGTCCTTCTCCAGCCGCTGCGGCGCGTCGTTGGGCGGGTAGCCCTGCATGCTCGCGTAGATGCAGGCACCGATGGCATAAATGTCGGTCCACGGGCCCATGCTCGAATCGCGCCGGTACATCTCGGGCGCGGCAAACCCCGGCGTGTACATCGGGCGAATGAAATTGCCCTCTTTGCTCAGCACCTCGCGCGCAGCGCCAAAGTCGATCAACACTGAACGGTTGTCGTCGGTGACAAAGATGTTGGCCGGTTTGATGTCCAGGTGCAGCATCTTGTGCTGGTGCACGATGCGCAGGCCGCGCAGCACCTCGTCGTACAAAGAGCGGATGGTCGACTCGCGAAACACTTTCTGCTTTTTGAGTTCGCGCGCGGTGATGATGAATTCCTGCAGGGACGCACCCTCCAGGTAGTTCATCACCATGTAGACGGTTTCGTTCTCGCGAAAGAAGTTGAGCACGCTGACCACCGAAGCGTGCGAGATCTGCGCCAGCGCGCGGCCTTCTTCGAAGAAACTTTTGAGACCGAGGCGGTACAGCGAGAGTTTTTCGGGCTGCACCTGCGGCAGCAACTCACCCGGTCCACGGGTGGCCAGCGACGAGGGCAGGTATTCCTTGACAGCAACTTGCTGGCCCTCGGTGTCCACCGCCAGGTAGACCACGCCAAAACCGCCCGCCGCCAGCTTGCGGACGATACGGTAGCCGCCGATCACGGTATCTGGCGGCAACGGAGCGGGTTTGACCTTTGACATAATTCAAGCGGGTTCCGTAACGCCTTGTTCTGGACCTCTCACCCTGATCGGACACATCTGCATGGCAGTTTACAGCATGACCGGCTACGCCACGGCCCAGGGGGGCGGGCAAAAACCCGGCCCTGCGGGCGAACCGGAACGCGAGTCACAAACCGCAATTGGCCTGGAAATCCGCTCGGTCAACAGCCGTTTTCTGGACCTCAGCTTCAAGCTGTCCGACGATCTTCGCGCCGCCGAGCCGGCGCTGCGCGAACTGCTCACCACCCAGCTCAGGCGTGGCAAGGTCGAGGTGCGTGCCTGGATCGAGGGCCGCAGCGAAAGCGGTTTGCGTTCGCCCGGGGCGGCAGAGCTGCACAAGCTGGTGAGCCTGCAGGACAACGTGCGAGCCTGGTTGCCGGCCGCCGCCCCGCTATCGGTCGCGGAGGTGCTCTCGCTCACCGCGTCGCGACCGATATTGCGCGGCGGTGAACTGCAGGAACAACTGATGGCGCTCGGCAGATGTGGCATTGAGGCCCTGATCGAGTCACGCCAGCGCGAAGGCGATCGCCTGGGCGCCATGCTGCTCGACCGGCTCCAGCAACTGCGCCTGCTGGCCAGCGACGCCCAGCCCCTGATTCCGCAACTGGTCGCCCAGCAGCGGCAGCGTTTCCTGGACCGCTGGAGCGAGGCGCTGGGCGCCTCGTCCAGTGCGGGCGCGCTGGGCAACGCGATCACCGGCGACCAGGCCCGCGACCGCGCGCTCACCGAAGCCACGGCCTTCGCCATCCGCATCGACGTGGCGGAAGAGCTGACCCGGCTCGCGTCCCACCTGAGCGAAATTGAACGCCTGCTCAGACAAGGTGGCGAGGTGGGCAAGCGGCTGGACTTCCTGATTCAGGAACTGCACCGCGAGGCCAACACACTGGGCTCCAAGTCGTCGAGCCTGGAACTCACCCGGATTTCGGTGGACATGAAAGTGTTAATCGAACAGATGCGTGAGCAGGTACAGAACATCGAATAGCGCAATGAGACCCCCAAGCTCCACCGCTGCGCGGGTCGCTGCCCCCCAAGGGGACTGGGCCAGCCTTGGGGGCGGCCCGGCGGCTGGCCCTTGGTTACCCCCCACACCCCACCGCCACGACTGAACCCTGATTTCACCTCCTGTATGGAATACCCTGGAAACCTGTACGTAGTGGCTGCGCCGAGTGGGGCGGGCAAATCGAGCCTGGTCAAGGCCCTGATGGAGCTGGACTCGCGTGTGGTGCCGTCGATCTCGCACACCACGCGCGCACCACGCGGGCAAGAGCTGCACGGGCGCGAGTACTATTTCGTGAGTCAGGAAACCTTCGACCAGATGGTGGTTCAGCACGCCTTTCTGGAATGGGCTCCGGTGCACGGCAACCGTTACGGCACCTCCAAACAGACGATCGAGCAGCGCATGGCCCAGGGCGCCGATGTGGTCCTGGAAATCGATTTTCAAGGCGCCATCCAGGTCAAGCGCATCTTTCCGAACGCGGTGCTGGTCTTCATCCTCCCGCCGAGCTGGGAGGAATTGCGCTCCCGGCTGGAGCGCCGCGCCGAGGACAGCGCCGAGGTGATCGAGCTGCGGCTGCAGAACGCCGCCCTCGAGATGCGCCACGCCCATGAGTTCGACTTCGTTATAATCAACGAGTTGTTCGATCGCGCCTTGTTCGACCTCAAAGCCATTGTCCACGCCCAACGTTTGAAGTTCGGCGCCCAGCGCATCGCCCGCGGCGATACCTTCAAAGCGCTCAACATTCCCTGAATCCAGCACCCACCGGAGCCCCTATGGCACGCATCACCGTCGAAGACTGTTTGCAGCAGATCCCCAACCGTTTCCAGCTGGTGTTGGCGGCCACCTACCGCGCCCGCATGCTCAGCCAAGGACATGCGCCCAAGATAGAGAGCAAGAACAAACCGGCGGTGACCGCATTGCGCGAAATCGCCGAGGGCAAGGTCGGCTTGGAAATGCTGAAAAAAGTGCCGCTCTGACGCAGTGCACCGATCCAAAAGAAAGCACCGTCCCGCGGTGTTTTTTTTTCGCCTTGTCACATCCGATGCGGTACTGCCGCAGAACGGACTTGACAAAGAGGTCGGCAAGCCCGCCGCCGGCGCGCTAAAGTCGGGGTCTATGAGCCCGATGGCCGATACCCCCACCAGCGAAATGCCCGCCGCGCAAGCACACCCGGCGGCCAGTGCGGCTGCGGCCAGCTTTGCCGCGCTGCTGGGCAAGCTCGACTACCTGGGGCAGACCGAGATAGAGAGTATCCGACAGGCCTACCGGTTTGCCGACGCGGCGCATCTGGGCCAGATGCGCAAAAACGGCGATCCGTACATCACCCACCCGATCGCGGTGGCTGCCCAGTGCGCCGAGTGGAAGCTCGACGCGCAGGCGCTGATGGCCGCCCTCATGCACGACGCCATCGAGGACTGCGGAGTCACCAAAGAAGATCTGGTGCAGCAGTTCGGCGCGCCGGTGGCCGAACTGGTCGATGGCCTGACCAAGCTGGAGAAGCTGGAATTCGACTCCCGCGAGCAGAATCAGGCGGAGTCATTTCGCAAGATGCTGCTGGCCATGGCCAAGGATGTGCGTGTCATTCTCATCAAGCTGGCCGACCGCACCCACAACATGCGCACCATGGGCGACATGCCGCGCAGCAAGTGGGAGCGCATCAGCAGCGAAACACTGGAAATCTACGCGCCGATTGCCCACCGCCTGGGTCTGAATTTCACCTACCGCGAGCTGCAGGATCTGTCTTTCCGATTCCTGCACCCGTGGCGCTACGAGGTGCTTTCCAAGGCACTCAACAAGTCGCGCAACCGGCGCAAGGACCTGATCGCCCGGGTCAAAGACGAGGTGGAGCGGATATTTATCGGTCACGGCATGGAGGTGCGCATTCTCGGGCGCGAGAAGACGCTGTATTCGGTCTACAGGAAGATGGACAGCAAACACCTGTCTTTCTCGGAAGTCACCGACATCTATGGTTTTCGCGTCATCGTGCCCGAGCTCACCGATTGCTACACCGGACTGGGCATCCTGCACCAGCTCTACAAGCCGGTACCCGGCAAGTTCCGGGACTATGTGGCCATCCCCAAGGTAAACGGCTACCAGTCGATCCACACCACATTGATCGGTCCGTTCGGCACCAACATCGAGTTCCAAATGCGCACCCACGCGATGGATGTGGTGGCCGAGTCCGGTGTGGCCGCCCACTGGCTGTACAAAGCCAGCGAACCGGGAAGCGACACGTCGCAGCGCCTGGGCACGCAGTGGCTGCAGTCGTTGCTGGACATCCAGCAGGAAACACACGATGCGGCCGAGTTCTGGGACCACATCAAGATCGACCTGTTCCCCGACGCGGTCTACGTGTTCACGCCGCAGAGCAAAATCCTGTCGCTGCCGCGTGGCGCCACCGTGATCGACTTTGCCTACGCCATCCACAGCAATGTGGGCAACCGGGCGATGTCGGCCCGCATCAACGGCGAAGAAAGTCCGCTGCGCACCGAACTCAACAACGGCGATGTGGTGGAGGTGGTCACCGGTGACGACGCCGAGCCCAACCCGGCCTGGCTGTCTTTTGTGAAAACCGGGCGGGCGCGCTCCAAAATTCGACACCACCTGAAGACACTGGCCCAGGACGAGTCGCGCCAGTTGGGCGAGCGCATGCTGACCCAGGCGCTGCGGCACGAAGGCATCGCCCAGATGCCCAGCGAAGACGGTGCGTACAAGGTGGCCTGGGAAAAATTGCTGCGTTTCACTGGCAGCAAAACCCGTGAGGAACTGGTTACGGACATTGGCACAGGCCGGCGCATCGCAAGCATGATCGGCAAAAAACTGGCCGTGTTGCTGTCCGACATCGGGCTCAAACCCGATGTACTGCTGATCAGCCACGAGCGCTACGCCAGCGGCAATGACAACACCGCTTCACAAGGGGTGGTGACGCTGGATGGCAGTGAAAGTGTGTCGGTGCAGTACGCGCCGTGCTGCAAGCCGATCCCCGGTGACCGCATCGTGGGCTACCTGGGGCGCGGTGAGGGTCTGATGGTGCACGCCGAGGACTGCCCCACCGGCAAGCGCCTGCTGCACCGGGACAGCGAGCGTTTCCTGGAAGTCGAATGGGCGGACGAGCCGGTGCGACCCTTCGAGACCACGGTGGTGGTCACGGTTCACAACGGCAAGGGTGTGCTGGCCCGTGTGGCCTCGGCGATGGCAGCGACCGAGGCCGACATCACCCACGTGGACATGGGCGACGAGCCGGCACAGAGTGCAACCGACATCCGTTTCACCGTGGCGGTTCGAGACCGCCAGCACCTGGCGGCGGTGCTGCGCAGCCTCAAGCGCACGCCCTCGGTGCTCAAGGCGCAACGCGCCAAAAGCACACGCACCTGACGAGCGCGAAACCGATCAGTCCGCTCTCGTTGGCGGATACGCAACCGACAGCACCTCCAACATCTGCGCTCCGTCGGGCAGCATCAGTTTCACCACCTCGCCCTCACGCGCCTTGAGCAATGCCCGTGCAACCGGCGACACCCAGCTGATCTGGCCTTGCGCGGTATCCGCCTCGTCCACCCCCAGGATGGTGACTCCGGTTTCCTGGCCCAGCGGATCGGCATAGACCACGGTGGCGCCAAAGAACACCTGGTCCGACCCGTGGTGAACCGACGCGTCGACCACTTCGGCAATCTCCAGGCGGCGGGTCAGGAACCGGATGCGCCGATCGATCTCGCGCAAGCGCTTCTTGCCATACAGGTAGTCGCCGTTTTCGGAGCGGTCGCCGTTGCTGGCGGCCCAGTGCACGATCTCCACGATGCGCGGCCGCTCCTCGTCCATGAGCGCAAACAGCTCGGCGCGCAGCCGGTCGTAGCCGGCACGGGTGATGTAGTTCTTGCCACCGGGAACCTGCGGCTCGGCCGACGGTTCATCGTCGTCCTGGTGGTCGGTTTCGCGGGTGAATGCCTTGCTCATGGGGCGATGCTGGCAAATGCGGTGAAGTAAGGCAAGGCCAAAGAAAAAAGCCCGCAGCTTGTGGCTGCGGGCTTTTTGTTTGGTGCGGCTGGCAGGAATCGAACCCACGACCCCTTGGTTCGTAGCCAAGTACTCTATCCAGCTGAGCTACAGCCGCCAAGCCTCGAATTCTAGCACCATTTTTTGGTAGGCCGTGACAGACTTGAACTGTCGACCAAAGGATTATGAGTCCTCTGCTCTAACCAACTGAGCTAACGGCCCGCTTCGCGCATTGTAGGCGGGCGATTTCAGCCGTTCTTGCCCTGGGTGAGTGCATTGCCGACGAGTTTTGCCGTCACGTCGACGATCTGGATCATGCGTTCGTAAGGCATGCGCTGCGGACCGATCACGCCCAGCGTGCCCACCACCTGCCCGTCGACCTCGTACGGCGCGGTCACCACCGACAGGTCTTCGTAAGGCACCACCTGGCTTTCACCACCGATGTAGATGCGCACACCCTGAGCCTGGGTGGACACATCGAGCAGGCGCAGCAACTGGGTCTTTTGCTCGAACAGCTCGAACATGCGGCGCAGGTTGCCCATGTCGCTGGAAAATTCGTTGACCAAGAGCAGATTTCGTTCACCGGCGATCACGACCGCATCCTGGTGCTCTGCGTCCTCGGTGCCGATGTCCACCGCCGCCTGCATGAGCGACGCGATCTCGCCGCGCAGCATGTCCACTTCGGTCTTGAGCCGCTCGCGCACCGCCTCCATGGCGAGACCGGCGTAGTGGGCGTTGAGGAAGTTGGCCGCTTCGAGCAATTGCGTCTGGGTGAGCGCGGCCTGGGTGTGGATGATGCGGTTTTGCACGTCGCCCTCGGGCGAAACAATGATGACCAGCACGCGGCGCTCGGACAGGCTGAGGAATTCGATGTGGCGAAACACCGAGGTCCGGCGCGGTGCCATCACCACACCGACAAACTGCGACAGGCTGGACAACAGGTTGGCCGCGTGGCTGATGACACGCTGCGGCTGGCCGGCCTCGATGCCGGTGGCCGCGGCCGCGCTGGCCACGCCCGGATCGTCGCGCCGCACGGTGAGCATGGTGTCGACAAACAGCCGGTAGCCACGTGCGGTGGGGATGCGCCCGGCCGAGGTGTGCGGGCTGGCAATCAGGCCCAGCTCCTCGAGATCGCTCATCACGTTGCGGATGGTCGCGGGCGACAGGTCCATGCCAGCGGCACGGGCCAGGGTGCGTGAGCCCACGGGCTGACCGTCGGCGATGTATCGCTCGACCAGGGTCTTGAGCAGCAGCTTGGCGCGGTCATCCAGCATGGCGACATTCTACGGAGATGCATCCTCGCAACCGCAAGGCATTGCACACCGAATTCAGCGAGGGTTTCCGGGGAGCTGTGGGCGCCGGCGCACATGTTGTAATCCGCCCATGAAGCCACCCGCCAGCAGCCCGTCCGCGCCCGCCAGCGTCCAGCGCCCGCTGCGTTTCTCCCATGTGGCGATCATCGGCAAATACCACGCGCCGGGCGCGCGCCACGCGGTCGACGAGATCGCCCATTTCCTGCATGACGAAGGCTGTGACGTGTCGCTTGAACGCGAGACGGCGCTCAACACCGGGTTGGTTCAGTACCCGGCGCTGGACGTGGCCGCGATGGGGCGTCAGTGCGATCTGGCGCTGGTGGTGGGCGGTGACGGCACCATGCTGGGTATCGGCCGCCAGTTGGCGCGCTACGGGCTGCCGCTGGTGGGTGTGAACCAGGGGAGGCTGGGCTTCATCACCGACATTCCTTTTGACAGCTTCCGCGACTCGCTGCGCCCCATTCTGCACGGCGCGTACGAGGAGGACGCCCGGGCACTGATGGCGGCGACGGTCTGGCGCGATGGACGCTGCGTGTTCGAAGCAACGGCACTCAACGATGTGGTGGTCAACCGTGGCGGCGTGGCCAGCATGATCGAACTGCGGGTGGAAGTGGACGGGCACTTTGTAGCCAACCAGCGCGCCGACGGCATGATCATCGCTTCGCCCACCGGTTCCACTGCCTACGCACTCTCTGCCGGTGGCCCGCTGCTGCACCCGGCGATCGGCGGCTGGCTGCTGGTGCCGATCGCACCGCACACCCTCTCCAACCGGCCGATCGTGCTGCCATCGCACAGCGAGATTGCGGTGGAAGTGGTGTCGGGCAAAGACGCCAGCGCCCATTTCGACATGCAGTCGCTCGCCAGCCTGATGCACGGCGACCGCATTGTGGTGCGGCGCTCGGAGCACGCGCTGCGCCTGCTGCATCCGGTCGGCTGGAGCTATTTCGACACCCTGCGCAAGAAGCTGCACTGGAACGAAGGGGCCTGAGTCGTGGGCCTGGGTCGCAGACCTGTTTTCGGCCCACTTCCGGGTCAGAATACAAACTCCGCGACTCCATTTTTTTCGCCGCCCACTTCATGAGCCTACGCCGCATTGCCCTGCGCGACTTTGTCATCGTGCAGTCACTCGACCTCGATCTCGCCGCGGGCTTCACCGTGCTCACGGGCGAAACCGGGGCCGGAAAATCCATCCTGATCGACGCCTTGCAGCTGACCTTGGGCGCGCGCGCCGACGCCAGTGTGGTGCGCGAGGGCGCGGCGCGCTGCGAGATCGCCGCCGAGTTCGATTTGCTGCCAGTGATCGCATCGTGGCTGGAGGAGCAAGGATTTCCGGTGGAAGACAGCCTGCTCGTGCGCCGCACGGTGGACACCGAGGGTCGCAGCCGCGCCTGGATCAACGGCAGCGCCGCCACCATGACGCAACTCAAGGCCCTGGCCGACGATCTGGTTGACATCCACGGGCAACACGCCTGGCAAAGCCTGACCCGCGCCAGCGCAGTGCGCGACCTGCTTGACGCTTATGCCGGTATCGATGCGACCCCGGCACAGGGCCGCTGGGCGCAGTGGCGCGAGCAGCGCAAGGCGCTGGAAACCGCCACCGAGCGCCAGGCCAGCCTGCGCCAGGACAGCGAGCGTCTGGCCTGGCAGATCACCGAGCTCGACAAGCTCGCGCCTGCGGCCGGTGAATGGGAGGATCTCAACCACCAGCACGGTCGACTGGCCAATGCCCAGGCGCTGATCGACGCCGCGCAACAGGCCAGCCAGCTGCTCGACGAGCAGGAAGACAGCGCCGCCGCTCTGATCCACCGCGCACTGACGGGGCTGCAAGCCCAGGCCCACGTCGAGCCCGCCTTCCGCAGCACGGTGGATGCTCTGGAAGCCGCCTTGGCCCAGGTACAGGACAGCGTGCACAGCCTGCACCAGGTGGCCCGGCAGACCGATCTCGATCCCTCCGGTCTGGCCGAGCTCGACCAGCGCATGGCCTTGTGGATGTCGCTCGCGCGGCGCTACCGCAGCACACCCCAAGACCTCGCCCGCCTGCACACACAATGGCGCGCGGAGCTGGCGCAGATCGACCAGGCGCTGGACCTCGATGCACTGCAACGCGCGGAGCGAGCAGCCTGGCAGGCCTGCGAGGCCGAGATGAAGGCCCTCAGCCGCCAGCGCCAGCAGGCCGCGCCCACATTGTCGAAGGCCGTCACTGACACCATGCAGACGCTGGGCATGCAGGGCGGGCGGTTCGAGGTCGTCTTGCAACGCATGGCCGAGCCGCAGGCACACGGCTGGGAGCAGGTGGAATTCCTGGTGGCGGGCCACGCGGGTGTGACGCCGCGCCCGGTGGGCAAGGTGGCCTCGGGCGGCGAACTCTCTCGCATCGCGCTCGCCATTTCGGTCATTACCAGCAGCCTCGGCCGCGCACCCACCTTGATCTTTGACGAGGTCGACGCAGGCGTGGGCGGCGCGGTAGCGCACACCGTGGGCCAGCTGCTGCGCCAGCTCGGGCAAGACCGCCAGGTGCTCGCGGTGACGCACTTGCCTCAGGTCGCCGCCTGTGCCGATCAGCATCTGCTGGTGAGCAAGCAGCGCGCCGGACGCCAGACCATCAGCGCGGTGCAGCCGATCGCGCAAGAGGCGCGGGTGAGCGAGCTCGCCCGCATGCTGGGTGGCAGCAACAGCTCGGCCGTTTCGCTGGCGCACGCGCGCGAGCTGCTCACCCAATAAGGATCTCCGACATGACCGCATCCACCGACTCCCCGATCCGCCTCGTGCTGGTCACCGGCATGTCCGGCTCGGGCAAGTCGGTGGCGCTCACCGCGCTGGAGGACGTGGGCTTTTACTGCGTCGACAACCTGCCACCCGAACTGCTCGAGGCCTTCATCTCGCTGGAGAGGGGCATGCGCGCCGACAAGGTGGCGATCGCGATGGACGTGCGCAGCGCCAGCTCGCTGCCAGGCCTGCCACAACGCCTGGCCAGACTCGAACAAGAGCACAGCCGCAACCTGCACCTGACCACAGTGTTTCTTGACGCCGCCACCGACACCCTGGTGCGGCGCTTTTCCGAAACCCGTCGGCTGCACCCGCTGTCCTTGAAAAGCGCCAACGACCAGCACCGCGCGCTCACCGATGCGATCGAACACGAGCGCGAGCTGCTGGCCGAGCTGCGCGAACAGGCGCTGGTAATCGACACCAGTCTGATCCGCCCGGCCCAGTTGCGCAGCCAGATCAAGGACATGCTGGGCGCCACCCAGGCACCGCTCACGCTGGTGTTCGCCTCGTTCGCGTTCAAGCGCGGCATTCCGATGGATGCCGACTTTGTATTCGACGTGCGCATGCTGCCCAACCCGCACTACGAGCCCGAACTCAAAGCCCTGACAGGGCGCGATGCACCGGTGGCCGAATTCCTGCGTGCGCAGCCCGAGGTGCAGCGCATGCGCGAACAGCTGATGGCGTTTCTGCACGACTGGCTGCCGCAGATGCTGCGCGACCACCGCAGCTACGTGACCGTGGCCGTGGGCTGCACCGGCGGCCAGCACCGCTCGGTGTTTCTGGTGGAGGAGCTGGCCCGGGCGTTCTCGGGCGACTGGTCAACCCGGGTGCGTCATCGCGAAATCGGCGACTGGCCGGCACGCACCAAGCGCGCCGACGATCTGGGCTGAGCTCAGGTCGTCAAGCGTTGGTACAGGGCGCGCACCGGTGCCGGCATCCCCCGTTCGAACAGCTCGCTGACAGGTACCCACCCGCCATCGGGCAAGCACGCCTCGACCGTTGGCACTGTCACCAGCACCGGATGCAGCCGCAACTCGCGGTGCGTGAGGCTGTGTGCCACTGGTTCAAGGTGCTGGACGCTGTCACCCGCGCCGACGGGTAACGCGGCCATCAGCGCGTCCTCGCTCGCGTACACCGGCGGGCAGTACAAACCGGCCCAGATGCCGGGCGCCGGCCGGCGCAGCAGCCAGAAACTGTCGGTCGTGTCGGCCGGGAGCGCCCGCAACACCAGCAACCACCAGCTTTCATGCCGCCGCTTGACTGGTCTGGACTTCACCGGGTAGCGGCCCACCGCGTCCGCCGCGTTGGCCGCACACAAGCTTTGCACCGGACAGCGCTCACACAGCGGTTTGCTGCGCAGACACACGGTGGCACCAAGGTCCATCAGCCCCTGTGTGTAGGCGCCCATCTCGCTGTGGGTCGGTGCGTGTGGCAACAGGCCCTGTGCCAGGTCCCACAGCGTGCGCTGGCTGGCCGCCTGTGCCAGATCCTCATCGAAGGCCAGCAAGCGCGCGAGCACCCGGCGCACATTGCCATCCACGATGGACACCCGTTCACCATGGCAGAAGGCCGCAATCGCCGCCGCGGTGGAGGCGCCGATGCCCGGCAAGGTCCGGAGCTGCTGGGCACTGGCCGGAAACACGCCGCCGTGAACGCTCACCACCACCTGCGCGCAGTGGTGCAGGTTGCGCGCCCGGCTGTAATAACCCAGCCCCGCCCACAAGGCCATCACCTGATCGCTGCTGGCCTGCGCCAACGCCTGCACGGTGGGGAAAGTGGCCAGAAAGCGCGGGTAGTAGGCCAGCACGGTGCTCACCTGGGTTTGCTGCAGCATCACCTCGGAGAGCCAGACGCGGTAGGGGTCGCGTGTGTGTTGCCAGGGCAGACCGTGGCGGCCGTGCTTGCGCTGCCAGTCGATCAAGCTCGACGCGAAGGCCAGCGGCCGGTCGCGCCCGTCCGCGCTGCGCGCTGCCGCCGGCGTCATGCCAGGGCGTCTTCGAGCGGAGCGTCTTCGGGGGCGGTCAGCAGGTGTTCGGTGAGCTCGGTGAGCTTGGTGTCAAGCGAGTTGAGATCGGCCTGCTGGAGTTGCAATTCCCGGATGCGCTCGTTGAGCCCGCCAGCGGCCTGCTGGATGCGGGAAACCGCCTCGATACGCCGGACGAAATTGCGCCGCCGCTCGCGCAGCTGGGCGTCGAGCTGCGCGGCTGCCGACTTGTTCCAGAGTTCGATCTGGTTGACCGCACTCTCGTAGACCACGCGCAGGCGGCTCATGAGCGCGCGCGCCAGCCGTTCGCCGAACTCGGGCTGGGCCAGACGCAGCGCGTTGCCCAGACTCAGGTACTGCAGGTGGCTGCGCTCGACCAGATCGAGTTCCTTGAGGTATTGCGCCAGCGGCGGCGGCTCGGGCGCCTGCAAGGAAAAACCGTACTCGGCGTTCAGCCCTTTGAAGCTGCCCTCCAGCATGGACTGGATTTCACCGGCCAGCTTGTCGGCCTTGTTCAGGTCGACACGAAGCCGGTCGAAGGTGTTGCTGTAAGCGCGTTTGACGCCCAGCTTGATACCCGGCTGCTTGAGCGCACGCGCCAGGTCCGAAACCTCAACCTTGAGCTGTGTGGCGCTGAGCAGCGCAAACAAATCCTTCAGCAGGCGCAGGTGCACAGAGCGCACCGCCTGGATCTTCGCGCCGCTGGCATCGAAATCGGCCTGCTCCTGCTCGATACGCAGGCGCATCTGCTTGATCACGCCCGCGTTCTTGCCGCGCAGACCTTCGAGCTCTTGCACCTGCTCCACCAGATCGCGCGCCCGGATGTGCACCAGGCGCCCGGTTTCTTCGCGCAAGGCGTCGATGCCCTGGGCCACCGCAGCCCCCAGTATCTTGCGACGCTGCCCCAGCAGGCCCACACCCAGCGCGGCCTCAAGCTCGAGCAGGTTGCTGGCCTCGAGCAATTGCTGGTCGCGGTTGACCTTGGCCAGCAGCCCTTTTTGTGCCGACACCGCGAGCACCTGGCGTGGCGAGAGCCCGAGGATGTCGGCCGAGTCGGTGCGCTGCGAGGCGATCTGCAGCTGCACCTGCTCGGGCGAACTCAGCGCGTCCCACATGGTGTCGATCTTGTTGAGCACAACCAGCCGCGACTCGCGCCCCTCGCCGAGCGCCGACAGATGCTGGCGCCAGATCGTCAGGTCGGACTTGGTCACTCCGGTATCAGCCGCCAGGATGAACACCACAGCATGCGCCTGCGGCAGCAAGCTCACCGTGAGCTCGGGCTCGGCACCGATGGCGTTGAGGCCGGGTGTGTCAAGAATCACCAGCCCCTGCTTGAGCAGCGGATGCGCCATGTTGATCAGCGCGTGGCGCCACTTGGGCACCTCGATCAGGCCGTCAGCGCCAAGCAACGGGTTGTCGTCGGGTGTCTCGTCGTTCCAGAAACCCAGGGCGGCGGCTTCGCTGCGGCTGACGCGGCGCACCTCGGCCACTTTCTGGATCGCCTTAGCCAGTTGCTTGGGGTCGTTCACGTCCAGATCGACCCGCTCCCATTTGTTGGGCGCGTTGCGCCAGTCCAGCAGCGACTGCGGCTGCAGCCGGGTTTCGATCGGCAGCAGACGCAGACAGGGAGGCACATCGGCGTCGTAGGCCAGCTCGGTCGGGCACATGGTGGTGCGCCCGGCACTCGCCGGCATGATGCGGCGGCCATAACCGGCGAAGAACACCGCGTTGATCAGCTCGGACTTGCCACGCGAAAACTCGGCCACGAAGGCCACCATGATCTTGTCGTTCTTCACCTCGGCGTGCAGCTGCTCCAGGCGGTCGCGCACGCCGGGCTGCATCAGATCATGATCGATCAGCCACTCGGACAACAGTTTGAGCCGCAAGGCGAACTGCTTGCGCCAGGCTCCATGCTCATCCAAATCCTGGTTAAAACTCATACGCGGTGTCTCGATGGGGTGGATCAATATAGCATCGCCCCCGTGCCGGCCAGCGCCCTACCGGCACGCCTGTCGGACCACCTGCCGCCTCACGGTTTCTGGCAGGTTGGGCAATAAAAGGTGGACCGCTGGCCCTGGCGCACGGCCTTGATCGGCGTGCCACACACGCGGCAGGGCAGACCCGCGCGGCCATAAACCATGGCATCGAGCTGAAAGTAGCCGCTCCGCCCTTCGGCGCTGCTGAAGTCGCGCAAGGTGCTGCCGCCCAGGGCCAGCGCGCGCTGCAAGACCGCCACGATCGCCTGGTGCAGCCTGGCTGCCCGCGGCTTGCTGAGGCGGTCCGCGCGCAGCGTGGGGCGGATGCCGGCCATGAACAGGGTCTCCGATGCGTAGATGTTGCCCACGCCCACCACGATGTCACCCGCCAGCAACACCTGCTTGATGCTGGCGCGCCGCTGCCGCAGACACTGGTGAAAGGCGACCGGATCGAAGCCGGCATCCAGCGGCTCGGTGCCAAGATGGTCCAGCAGCTTGCGCGCTGCGGGATCCTCGGTCGACCCCACGTGCACCACCGCGCCGAAACGGCGCGGATCGTGCAGGCGCAGACGTCCGCGGGTGGTAACCAGCTCGAAATGATCGTGCACGCCTTTCGGCGGCAGCGCTTGCGCAAACTGCAGGCTGCCCGACATGCCGAGGTGAAGAATCAGCAGACCCCGGTCAAGCTGTACCAGCAAATACTTGCCGCGCCGGCCCACGCTTTGCACCTGCCGGCCCAGCAGCTGATCGGGCGCCACGCCCAGCGGCCAGCGCAACGGCTTGCCCAGCCACAGCTCGGTGATCTCGGCACCGGCAATGCGATCGGCAAAGCTGCGGCGGGTGACTTCAACTTCGGGGAGTTCGGGCATGGCAACCGCTCTTTTTTTTGCCGCCCTGGAACGCCTGCAGGGGCCTGGGGTCTGACGGCAATCGCTGTGAAGCCTTCCATTATCATGATCCGATGAACACCTTGCGCCGCGTGGCAACGCTGGAAATTCGCCCCCAAAACCCGGCAGACAGGAAGGCTCGCGCAAACCATCGGACGGCCTGGTGGCTGAGCGCCATTCTGCTGGCCGGCAGCGCGGCGCAAGCCCAAACCGCGCCACCCGCCCAACCCGTTGCACCCGCTGCGCCGACCGGCGGCAACGAGGCGGCCGTCCCGCTCAATTCCGGGCTCACCGCGCCGCTGTTCTACCAGCTGCTGCTGGGCGAGCTCAACGTGCGCGGCGGCGACCCCGGCGCCGGCTACTCGCTGATCCTGGACGCGGCCCGCAAGCAGCGCGAACCGGCGCTGTTCCGGCGCGCGGTGGAGGTGGCACTGCAGAGCCGCTCGGGCGAGGCGGCCCTGAGCGCCGCACGCGCCTGGTCGGAAGACCAGCCCAAAGACGCAGAGGCCGAACGCTATGTGCTGCAGATCCTGCTGGCGCTCAACCGGGTCGGAGAAACGGGGCCGGTGCTGCGCGCCATCATCGAGCGAAGTCCAGCGGACGAGCGCAGCAACACCATCAACGCGATCCCGCAGACCTTCGCGCGAGTGACCGACAAGGCGGCCGCCCTGGCGGTGGTACGCGAAGCCCTGACACTGGCGCTCAAGCAGCGCGACCAGGCTGCTGCCGCATGGACCACGGTCGGCCGCATGCAGCTGGCGCTGGACCAGCCCGCGCTTGCGCTGACCTCGACGCGCGAGGGCCATGCCGCCGACCCCACCTCGCCCTTTCCTGCCCTGCTGGCGCTGGAGCTGCTCGAGCGCGGGCAGGACGGCGCAGAGCCCATCGTGCTGCGCCAGTTGCAGGCCGGCGCCCAGAGCAACACCCAGGACGCGGCGGTGGCGCTGACCTATGCGCGGGTGCTGCTGGATCTGCAGCGCAACACCCAGGCGCGCGCCCAGCTCGATGCCCTCACCGCACGCCGGCCCGAGCTGCCCGAGCCCTGGCTGCTGCTCGCCAGCCTGCAAGTGCAGGCCAACAGCCTGCCCGCCGCCACCCGATCGCTCCAGACCTTCATGGCGCTGGCGCGCCAGTCGGGCGATGAACGGGTGGCACGTGGACTGACACAGGCCTATTTGCTGATGGCGCAGATCGCCGAGAAACAGCAGGACTTTGCCGCCGCCAACGCGTGGCTGGACCGCATCGAGAACGCCGAAGAAATCATGGCCGCACAAATGCGCCGGGCCTCGCTGCTGGCGCGCCAGGGTCAGCGCGCGGAGGCACGCGCGCTGTTGCGCAACCTGCCCGAGCGCCGCAGCGGCGACGCGCGCCTGAAGCTGGTGGCCGAAGCCCAGCTGCTGCGCGACCTGAAGGACTACCGGGCCGCCTACGAGGTCTATGGCGAGGCGGTCAAACGCTTCCCCGATGATGCCGAGCTGCTTTACGACCAGGCCATGATGGCGGAGAAAGCCGGTCTGCTCGACGAGATGGAGCGCCTGCTGCGCCAGCTCATCGCCGCCAAGCCCGATCACCACCACGCCTACAACGCGCTGGGCTACTCGCTGGCCGACCGCCATGTGCGACTGGTCGAAGCCAAGCAGCTGATCGAAAAGGCGGTGTCGCTTGCGCCCGACGACGCCTACATCCAGGACAGTCTGGGCTGGGTGGAGTTTCGCCTGGGCAACATGGCCCGAGCACTCGACATTCTGGCGGCCGCCTACGCCAAGCGACCCGACGCCGAAATCGCCGCCCACCTCGGCGAGGTGCTCTGGGCTCAGGGGCAACGCGAGCAGGCGCTCAAGATCTGGCGCGAGGGCCTGCTGGCCGCCAGCGACAACGAAACCTTGCAGGACACCCTGCAGCGCCTGCAGGTCAAACCGTGAGGGCCCGGCGAGTAACCGGCCGCCGTGCCGCCCTGGTC
>CAYRIT010000019.1:5580-14292 GCA_964424415.1 uncultured Hydrogenophaga sp. | reverse complement strand
GCCCTGGTCGCCGCCTTGCTGCTGAGCGCCTGCGCCGCTCCACGCCCGCCCGGCGCAGCGGGCGAAACCGCCTGGAGTGGCCGCCTGGCGCTGCGGGTCGACGGCATGCCTCCACAGTCGTTCTCTGCGGGCTTCGATCTGCGTGGCAGCCCCGAGGCGGGTGAATTGCAGCTCAGCTCGCCCTTGGGCACCACCCTGGCCAGCGTGCGCTGGTCACCCCAGGGCGCCGAACTGCGACAAGGCGGGCAGCTCGAGCGCCGCGCCAGCCTGGACGAGCTCACCACCGAGATGAGCGGCACCGCGCTGCCGGTTGCCGCCTTGTTTGGCTGGTTGCGCGGCGACAGCGCGGTCGCTGATGGCTGGATAGTGGACCTCTCGCAGCAGCCAGAAGGCCGTGTCACCGCGCGCCGCACCATCCCGCTGCCCAACGTCGAGCTGCGACTGCTGTTCGCACCATGAACTCCGCAAACCAGGCGCCCGGCCTGCGAGCCCTGTACGACATTCCCGCTCCAGCCAAGCTCAATCTTTTTCTGCATATCACCGGACGCAGGCCTGACGGCTACCACCTGCTGCAATCGGTGTTCATGCTGGTCGACTGGTGCGATCGCCTGTCGTTCGAGCGTCGCAACGACGGCGTGATCGAGCGACAAGACCTGGGCGGGGGCGGGCTGCCGGCCGAAGATTTGTGTGTGAAGGCAGCGCGCGCGCTGCAAGCCGCCACCGGCTGTCCGCTCGGCGTGCAGATCGCTCTGGACAAGCGTCTGCCCGCCGAAGCGGGCCTGGGCGGCGGCTCGTCCGATGCCGCCACGTGCCTGCTGGCGCTCAACCGGCTCTGGGGACTGGGCCTCAAACGCGCCCAACTCGCCGTCATCGGTCTGCAACTGGGGGCTGACGTGCCGTTTTTTGTCGGCGGCCGCAACGCCTGGGTGGAGGGTGTGGGCGAGCACATCACGCCGATATCGCTGCCACCGGCCCGGTTTCTGATCGTGAAACCGCCAGCGGGCGCGTCCACACCGCGCATCTTCGGCGACCCGGCGCTCAAACGCGACACAAAAACGGCTATACTCCAAGGCTTTGCTGCGAACGACGCGGCCGATCAGCGGGCAGGTTTGGTGCGGTGCGATGTCCGGCAATTGCTGGAGATTGGCCACAACGATCTGCAACCCGTGGTGGAGTGCTTGTGTCCCGAGATGGTGGACTGCCTGCAGTGGCTGAATGGCCACAGTCTGCAGGGCCGGATGACCGGATCGGGCACCGCGGTGTTTGCGCAGACGCAGCACACGCTGAACCTGACCGATGCGCCCGCGCACTGGAAGGTTCGCGAATGCAGCAACATGGATGCACATCCATTGCAGGACTGGTGTTCGGATTAGAATCTCGGACTCGCATCAGCCCCGGCAGTTGATGCGTGACCTGCGACAGGTTTTTGGGTTGATGGGCAGGCCTTAGGGCATACCGGTTGACCTGTGTAGGGGAGTCGCCAAGTTGGTAAAGGCACTGGATTTTGATTCCAGCATGCGAGGGTTCGAGTCCTTCCTCCCCTGCCACCCACATCGTTCACTTCATGACCCGGGCAGGGCGCTGTACAGCAGCGTCCGCAGCGCCGTCCCAACGCAATGGATGCAGCACATTCCGCCATGCACGTTCAGCCCCCGGATTTCATGATCTTCACCGGCAACGCCAATCCGGTGCTTGCTGCGGAAATCGCCCAGAACCTGGGCACACAACTGGGCGCGGCCAATGTCGGCCGCTTCTCGGACGGCGAAGTCACGGTGGAGATCACCCAAAACGTGCGCGCCCGTCACGTGTTTGTGATCCAGTCCACCTGCGCGCCGACCAACGAAAACCTGATGGAACTCATCATCATGGTGGACGCGCTCAAGCGCGCCTCCGCGGTGAGCATCTCGGCCGTCATCCCTTACTTCGGCTACGCCCGCCAGGACCGCCGTCCGCGCTCCAGCCGGGTGCCGATCTCGGCCAAGGTCGTGGCCAACATGCTGCAGGCCGTGGGCGTGAACCGCCTGCTGACCATGGACCTGCACGCCGACCAGATTCAGGGGTTTTTCGACATCCCGGTCGACAACATCTACGCCTCGCCGGTGCTGCTGGGTGATCTGCGCCAGAAAAATTACACCGACCTGCTGGTGGTGTCGCCCGATGTGGGTGGCGTGGTGCGAGCGCGGGCCCTGGCCAAACAGCTCAACTGCGACATGGCGATCATCGACAAGCGCCGGCCCAAGGCCAACGTGTCGGAAGTGATGCACGTGATCGGCGACATCGAAGGTCGCAACTGCGTGATCATGGACGACATGATCGACACCGCCGGCACGCTGGTGAAAGCCGCCGAGGTGCTCAAGGAGCGCGGCGCCAAGAACGTCTACGCCTACTGCACACACCCCATTTTTTCGGGACCGGCCATCGAGCGCATCGCCAAGGGCAGCGCGCTCGACGAGGTGGTCGTGACCAACACCATACCTCTGTCGCAGGCCGCCCAGGCCTGCAAGAAGATCCGCCAGCTCTCCGTGGCGCCGCTGATGGCCGAGACCATCGCGCGCATTGCCTCGGGTGAGTCGGTGATGAGTTTGTTTGCCGATCAGGACAACCTGTTCTGATTGCAACAAAAAGCGAACCGCTCGCTGTTTGAGCGGTTCTTTTCAACCCGAGGCGTTCTGGTCGCGGAACCCCTCCACAGGAGTCAGTCATGCAATTTGTCGCTTTTGAGCGCGCCAAGCAGGGTACGGGTGCGAGCCGCCGTCTGCGCAACACCGGTCGCGCGCCCGGTATCGTTTTTGGTGGCGCGGCCGCACCGGTCACCATCGAACTGGATCACAACGCCTTGTGGCACGCCTTGAAGAAGGAAGCCTTCCACGCCTCCATCCTCGACATGGATCTGGCCGGCACCGTCCACAAGGTGCTGCTGCGTGATGTGCAGTACCACCCCTACAAGCCCCAGGTCCTGCACGTGGACTTCCAGCGCGTGGACGACAAGACCCGTCTGCACAAGAAGGTGCCGCTGCACTTCATCAACGCCGACGAGTCCGAAGCGGTGAAAACCGACAGGTGCGTGATCAACCACGTGATGACCGATATCGAGGTCGAATGCCTGGCGATGCAATTGCCGGAGTTCATCGAAGTGGATCTGGTCAACGTGAAGAAGGGCGACACCGTCCACGCACGTGACCTCGTCATGCCCAAGGGCATCAAGGCCGTCACCCACGGCCGCACCAACCTGACCGTGGCCACCGTGGTGCCGCCGAAGGTCGAAGAAGTGGTGGCCGCCCCGGTCGCAGCGCCTGCCGACGACAAGAAGGGCAAGAAGAAAAAATAAGCCGGCTGCAGCGGCGGGGTGAAAACCCTTGCCGCGAAACCCGCACCTCGGCCCGCTCAAGCGGGCCGTTGTCGTTTTGGCCTATCCCATAATTGAAACCATGATCCGACTCATCGCCGGCCTCGGCAACCCGGGGCCCGAATACGAAGACACCCGACACAACGCCGGTTTCTGGTGGGTTGACGAGGCGGCGCGCCTGCTCAAGGTGTCGCTGCATCTGGAGCGCGGGCATTTTGGTCTGGTCGCGCGGGCGAACGTCTCGGGCCAGACCGTCTGGCTGGTCGAGCCACAGACCTTCATGAACCTCTCGGGCAAATGCGTCGCCTCGGTGGCGCGCTTCTACAAGATCGCACCGGAAGAGGTGCTGGTGGTGCACGACGAGTTGGATCTGCCGCCCGGCGAGGCCAAGCTCAAGCGCGGTGGTGGCCACGCCGGCCACAACGGTTTGCGCGACATCCATGGTCAGCTCGGCAGCGCGGACTACTGGCGTTTGCGCGTCGGCATCGGGCACCCGGGCAACAAGGGCGAGGTGGCGAACTGGGTGCTGAAAAAACCGTCACCTGACGACCGCATCGCGATCACCCAGGCGCTGGACCGCAGCCTGAAGGCCTTGCCACATCTGATCGCGGGCGAGATGGACAAGGCCACCGCCCTCATCCACACCAGCAAGCCTCCCCGTCCCAAACCGCCCCGGCCGGCGCCGGTCGAGACACAACCCGATCAGTCCGCCGAGGGGGGCACGTCGCCCGCAGGCGATGCGGCCAGCTCGGCCGAGCGCTGAAGCCGCTGGTATTTCTGCCACAGTGTTTCCCGCGACTCCACATGCCCGGGGTCGATCGGGATACAGCTCACCGGGCAGACCTGCACACACTGCGGTTCGTCGAAATGGCCGACACATTCGGTGCATTTGGACGGGTCGATCTCGTAGATCTCCTCGCCAAGGTAAATGGCCTGGTTCGGGCATTCGGGCTCACAGACATCGCAGTTGATGCACTCGTCGGTGATCATCAGTGCCATGGGTGCACCTCCATGCGGTTGCAGCGCCAGGCCGCGCACTCCCGGAGGGCAGCGAACCTCGCGCCAGCGGGGAGCGGGGGAGCCCACATGTTCATGCCTGCACCGGCGGTGTGACCAGCCGCGCCGCCACCGGTGGGCTGACCATGGACGACACGTTGCCGCCCAGGGTGGCAATCTCGCGCACCAGGGTGCTGGAGATGCACTGCAACTCGGCCTGCGGCAGCAGAAACACGGTTTCCACCGTGGGCAGCAGCTTGCGGTTCATCGCGGCCATCTGGGCTTCGTAGTCGAAGTCGGTGAGGTTGCGGATACCACGCACCACGGCGCTGGCGCCCTGCTCGCGGCAGAAATCCATGATCAGGCCGTCGAATGGCAACACCCGCACACGGCCGGGCAGCCGCTCGGTGGCCTCGGCGGCCATCGCCAGCCGTTCTTTCAGGGAAAAGCGGGTCTTTTTGTGGTGCGCGATTGCGACCGCAACGATGAGCTCGTCAAACAGGCCCGCCGCGCGCCGCGCCACATCTTCGTGGCCCAGGGTGATCGGGTCGAAAGTGCCGCTGTAAACGGCGATGCGGGAAGCGTCGGCAGGCATGGTGCAATTATGCGCGACGGGTTTTTGGCTGCCTCAGTCCGCGGGCAGCGCCCGCAACAGGTGAAAGGCCACCACGCCGGCCTTGCTGTGGCGGTGCAGCGCCAGGCCCAGCGGCGCAAGCGCCTCGTCGGTCCAGGCGTGTGGCGCCTCCAGATAGACCAGGCCATCGGGGTTCAGCGTGGCGCGGGCGGCCTGCAGCGCGGCGGTGAACAGGGTCTCGTTGGCGCCCTCGGCAAACGGCGGGTCGAGGAACACCAGGTCCAGCCCGGCGCCGCAGCGCTGCCGCAATCCGGCCAGGGCGTCGCCGCGTTCGATGCGCAGCGTCTCGGCACCTTGCAGGCGCGACTTCAGCTGGTTCAGGCGTGCCACCAGCGCGGCGTCCTGCTCGATCAGCACCACCTCGGCCGCACCACGCGAAGCCGCCTCCACACCCAGCGCACCGGTGCCGGCGAACGCATCCACACAGCGCCAGCCGGTCAGGTCCTGTCCGAGCCAGTTGAACAGGGTCTCGCGCACCCGCACTGGCGTGGGGCGAAGGCCGGGGCGATCGGGCACCGGCAGCGGTGTGCGCTTCCAGCGGCCGCCGATGATGCGCACTTCTTGTGGTGCGCCATCGGTTGGTCGGCGGGCAATGGCGGGTTTCTTCATGCGCTGAGCTTACCAAGCCATGCTGTCGGTGGCAGCCATACAGAGACACCGCCGGGCTGACTTTGCCAGACGGCTGGTGTCGTCCTCTGGAGGGGGTCGCGCGCAGCGCGGCGGGGGTGGGCTACGGCTTGCCGCCCACCACCACCGAGACCATGCGATCGGGCTGGAGCACGCGGGTGAAAGCGCGTCGGATGTCGGCCAGGCTCACGCGCTGCACCTGCTCGGTCCAGTGGTCAAGGTAGTCGAGCGGCAGGTGGTTCCAGGCGATGTTGGCCACGTTGTCGAGCAACTTGCGGTTGCTGTCGATACGCAACGCAAAGCCGTTGACGAGGTTGTCTTTGGCCGCCTGCAGCTCGGCCTCGGTCGGACCTTCGCGCACAAAACGCTGCAACACCTCGCGCGCCACACCGATCGCCTGATCGGCCTGGTCGGGCCGCGTGGTCAGGCCGATCTGGAACGCACCGGCGTGCAGGCCTGGCGAAAAACCGCTGTAGACGCTGTAGCTGAGGCCCCGCTTCTCGCGCACCTCGTTCGTCAGGCGCGAGGTGAATCCGCCGCCACCCAGGATGTGGTTGCCGACGATCAGCGGAAAGAAGTCGGGATCGCTGCGCACAAAGCCGGGCTGGCCGATCTGCACCTGCGCCTGCGCCGCGTTGAACGGAATGCGCCGCTCCACGGCGGCGGTGAGCGGCCTGACCTCGGCCACCTCGGGCAGCGCTTCACAGCCGTTGGGCTGGATGGCGCTCATGAGCTCGTCCACGATCCGATCGGCCTGCGCGCGGTCGATCGCGCCGACCAGGCTCACCTGCGCGCGGCAGGCTGCCGTGTGGCGGCGGTAAAAACTGCGCATGTCGGCGACCGAGATCGCGTTCAGCGTGGCGGGTGTGGTGTCGAAACCGTAGGGATGGTCGCCATAGACCGCGGCGTCGAAGGCGCGCGCGGCGTGGGTCGCGGGCCGGTTTTCGGCTTCGATCAGCGCGGCGATCGTGCGCTCACGGTCGCGCTGCCAGATGCGCTCGGGCCAGGCCGGCGCGGCAAGCTGGCGCGCCGCCAGCGCGACCGCGCCGCGCAGCAGATCGGGCTCGGTCAGCGTGCGCAGCGAGACACTGAAACGGTCGCCACTGGCGCTGGCACCCAACCGGGCCCCCAGGTCGGCCCAGGCTTCACCAAGCTGGTTTTCGTCCAGCGCCGCCTGGCCGGGCTGTGCCGCCACCCCGGTGAGCAGCATGCCGGCGGTGGCGCTGGCCAGACCGGCCTGCGGCGCCGGGTCGCGGCGGCTGCCGCCATCGACGTTGATCTGCACGTCGAGCATGGGAATGCTGGGGCTGGGCACGAGGTAAACGCGGGCGCCGCTGGTGTGGGTCCAGTGCTGGATGGGGATCGCCGCCTGGGCGGCGCCGGCGAAGGCGAGCAGCAGGGTGCCCGCGACCAGGGCAGTCAGAGAACGGTGCATGGTGGCGTGTCGCTTCATGTCAGTGGCGCCCCAGTGCGGGTCGGGGGCGATCGGGGGCGGCGACCGGCCGTTTGCTCGGGTCCGGCACCAGCACCGCGGTGGTCAGCTGCTCATCGCCGAAATAGCGTTGCGCCACCGACTGCACCTGCGCCGGCGTCACGGTGCGCAGGCGTGCCATCAGCCGCTCCCCGCTGTCGATCGGCATGCCATCGACCCAGTAGCTGCCGAGCTCGCGCGCCTGGTTGAACACCGAGTCGAGCTGGTAGACCTCGCCAGCGGTCCATTGGGTGATGACGCGCTTGAGCTCGTCGGCGGCGATGCCGTCACGCGCAATGCGCTGCAGCTCGGCCTTGAGCGCGGCTTCGGCCGCCGCGGGTGTGACACCGGCCGCGGGCACCGCGGTCAGCATGAACTGCTGCGGTCCGCGGCCCATGAGGCCGTAGGACGCACCGGCGCTGTCGGCGATGCGCTGGCCGGGCGCGCCTTGCACCAGGGCGCGCTCGAGGCGGGCGCCGCTGTAGCCATCAAGCACGGCAGAGAGCACGGTGAGCGCCAGCGCGTCCTGATCGGTGGCGGTGTCGCCCGCCGTCCAGCGCGGCACCTTGTAGG
Organism: uncultured Hydrogenophaga sp.; assembly: GCA_964424415.1. Taxonomy (GTDB): domain Bacteria; phylum Pseudomonadota; class Gammaproteobacteria; order Burkholderiales; family Burkholderiaceae_C; genus Hydrogenophaga. Next base: position 6,645 of record CAYRIT010000019.1, on the reverse strand, counting down.
CCAGCGCCACCAGCGCCTGGTCGGCCGCGGCGCGGTATTCCATGCGCCGTGGGCCGCTCTGCTCGGGCTCGTCCTGCGGCTTGCGCGCGGGCACGGCGCGGGCGGGAAGCTGGCCGTAGATCTTCTCGGCCAGCGCCCTGACCTGCGCCACGTCCACATCACCGGCGATCACCACCGCGGCGTTGGCCGGCACGTACCAGCGGCGGTAGAAGTCGCGCGCATCCTGCGGCGTCATCGCGTCGAGGTCGCTCATCCAGCCGACGATGGGGCGGCGGTAGGGATGGGCCTGGAAGCTCAGGGCATTGAAGGCCTCGAACATGCGGGCGCGCGGCGACTCTTCGGTGCGCTGGCGGCGCTCTTCCTTCACCACCTCCAGCTCGCGCTTGAACTCCTCGTCGCTCCATTGGTTGTTCGCGAAACGGTCGGCCTCCAGCCGCATCACCGTTTCAAGCTTGTTCGACGGCAGTTGCTGGTGGTAGGCGGTGTTGTCTCGGCTGGTGAACGCATTTTCACGCGCCCCCAGCGCGGCCATGCGGCGCGAGAATTCGCCGGGCGCGAGGCTGGGTGTGCCTTTGAACATCATGTGTTCGAGCACGTGGGCCACGCCCGAGGTGCCGCTGACCTCGTCGATGGAGCCGACCCGCACCCAGACCATGTGCACCACCGTGGGCGCGCGCCGGTCAGGCCGCACGATCAGTGTCATGCCGTTGGACAGGGTGAACTGCTGAGCCAGGGGGGCGGCGGCATCGGCCAGTGCGGCCAGGGGGCTGGCGGCCCATGCCGGTGCAAGCGCGGTGGCTCCCAGCATCGAGACCAGCGCCAGCGAGGTGGCAAGGCTTGTGGCCAGGCGGGGGATGGAGGGCGGCAAGTGGCGTTTCATAGAATGCAATGGATTCTAGAGATGGACAAATGTTCTCGTTCTTCCGAAAAAAACCACCCGCCACACCCGAAGCCCCGCCACCGGCTCCAGCACCGGCAGCGCCGGGCACGCCTGTGACGTTGCCACCGACACCCGCGCCCCCGCTGCCGCAGCCGACCCTTGAGCCGAGCCCTGCACCTGCACCT
>CAYRIT010000019.1:0-5480 GCA_964424415.1 uncultured Hydrogenophaga sp. | reverse complement strand
GTGCCTGCTCCAGTGCCAGTGCCAGTGCCCGAACAGGCTCCCCCTGTCGAAGCTCCACGCAAGGGCTGGCTCGACAAGCTCAAGACCGGCTTGCGCAAGACCGGCTCCAGCATCACCACCGTCTTCACCGGCACGCGGATCGACGACGCGCTGTACGAGGAACTGGAGACCGCGCTGCTGATGGCCGACACCGGCGTCAAGGCCACCGAGCACCTGCTTGCCGACCTGAAGCGTCGCGTCAAAGAGAGCAAGACGACCGACCCGGTCGCTGTCAAGGGCCTGCTGGCCCAGTCCATTTCCGCGCTGCTGGAGCCGCTGCAAAAGCGGCTGGTGATTGGTGAACACAAACCCACGGTGATCATGGTCGCGGGCGTCAACGGCGCGGGCAAGACCACCTCGATCGGCAAACTCACCCGCCACCTGGCCAACGAAGGCGCGACCGTGCTGCTGGCCGCGGCCGACACCTTCCGCGCCGCGGCGCGCGAACAGCTCGCGGTGTGGGCCGACCGGAACACGGTGGAAATCATCACGCAGGAAGGCGGCGACCCGGCCGCGGTGAGTTTCGACGCGGTCACCGCCGGGCGCGCCCGCGGACGCGACGTGGTGCTGGTCGACACCGCCGGGCGCCTGCCCACCCAGCTGCACCTGATGGAGGAGCTGAGGAAGATCAAGCGCGTGGTGCAAAAGGCCGATCCGACCAGCCCGCACGAGGTGCTGCTGGTGATCGACGGCAACACCGGGCAGAACGCACTCGCCCAGGTGAAGGCGTTCGATGAAGTCCTGGGCCTCACCGGCCTGGTCATCACCAAACTCGACGGCACCGCCAAGGGCGGCGTGATCTGCGCCATCGCACGCGAGAAGCCGGTGCCGATCTATTTCATCGGCGTGGGCGAGAAGCTCGAAGACCTGGAAACTTTCGACGCGCGCGAATTTGCGCAGGCCCTGCTGGCCTGAAAGACAAATACCCCCCACGCTCCGCCGCTGCGCGGGTCGCTGCCCCCCGCGGGGGCTGGGCCTGCCTTGGGGGCGGCCCGGCGGCTGTCCCGATGCCCCACGCCGCGGCGCGGAGCGACCTCGCGACCTCCGCCGCCCTTAGCACACCTCCGCCTGGGTCGGCAAACACGCTGTAAGAACCCCGCCGCGCCAGCGACCACACGCCAGGCCGGCACGCGCAACGCGGTGGCCCTTCCCGTAAGCTACCCGCACCCTTTGCTGCCAGTTCATGCCCATGCACCAACCACCCCCATACCCGCGCACCGCCGCCCTGTCCCGGCGCCAGCTGCTGCTGGGCGCCGCCGCGGCCAGTGCGCTGCCGGCCGCCTGGGCCCAGAGCAAACCACCGGCCTGGGCCGAGGTGACGCAGGCCGCGCGTGGCCAGACCGTCTACTTCAACGCGTGGGCCGGCAGCGAGCGCACCAACGCCTACCTGCAATGGGTCGCGGCCGAGATGAAGAGCGCCTACGGCGTGACGCTGGAACACGTGAAGATCACCGACACCGCCGACGTGGTCAAACGGGTGCGCGCGGAAAAAACCGCGGGCCGCAAGGACACGGAGGGAACGGTTGATCTGGTGTGGATCAATGGCGAGAACTTCGCTGCCATGAAACGCGAGGGCCTGCTGTTCGGCCCCTGGGCCGAACAGCAGCCCAACTTCCGCTACGTCGATGTGGCCGGCAAGCCCACCACACGCAACGATTTTTCGGTGCCCACCGAGGGTATGGAATCGCCCTGGGGCATGGCGCAGTTCACCTTTTTTGCCGATGGCAAGCGCCTGCCCAAGCCACCACAAAACATGGCCGAGCTGCTCGCGCTGGCGCGCAGCCAGCCGGGCCGCATCACCTACCCGCGCCTGCCCGATTTCACCGGCACCACCTTTGTGAAGCAGGCCCTGATCGAACACGTGGGGGATGTGGCCTTGCTGGCCAAGCCGCCGGCAGAAGCCGCGTTCGCGCAGCAGACCGCTGCGCTGTGGCAGTTCCTCGATGCACTGCACCCCCACCTGTGGCGGGGCGGCAAACAGTTCCCGCAAAACCCGGCCGCGATCCGCCAGATGATGGCCGACGGGGAGCTGCTGCTGGCCATGACCTTCAACCCCAACGAGCCCGCCAACGAGCTGGCGGCCAAGCGCCTGCCGCCCGCCACCATCGCCTGGCAGTTCAGCAAGGGCACCATAGCCAACACGCACTTCGTGGCGATCCCCTACAACGCCCGTGCCAAGGCGGGCGCGCAAGTGGTCGCCAACTTCCTGCTGTCGGCCAAGGCCCAGGCGCGCAAGGCCGACATCGGCCAGTGGGGCGACCCGACCGTGCTCGATCTGAAGCGCCTGCCTGCGCCCGAGCGCGCGCTGTTTCCCGGCCTGCCCCTGCCGGGCCAGGTGGCGCAAGGTGCGCCCACCCTGCCCGAGCCCCACGCGGCCTGGGTCGAGCCGCTGGAGAAAGAGTGGATTCGACGGTATTCATGACCCACCCCCGTCGCTTCGCTCCGCCCCTCGAGGGGCAACGCTGGCCGACCGGCAGTGCCGGATCGACGGCGTTCTGGGTTTGAGCGGCCTGCGGACCGCTCATGGCTCTCGGTGGTTTTCTAGGCTTTTCCCCACAGTGCCGCTGTGCCTGGCACCTTGCGCAAGGTGCAACGCTTTGGGACCCTTCACGCCAACCATGCATTTGCTGAGTCGCCCCCAATGACGAGCTTGCGTCGACCTGTTGCAGCGGTCTTGCTGCTCATCGTCGGCCTGCCGGTGCTGGCGATCGCGGCGCTGTCGCTGCGCGCCGTGTGGGATGCGGCGGCCTGGCAATCGCTGGCGCAAGACCCGCAATGGCTGCCAGCGCTGGGTCTCTCGTTCTGGACCGGCCTGGCCTCCACCGCGCTGGCCTGGTGGATCGCTGCGGGGCTGCTGGCGCAGGGTTTTGTGCGGCAGCGGCTGGGTGTGCTGCTGCGTGGCCTGCCGGTGATGCTGGCCACACCCCACGCGGCGTTTGCCATCGGCCTGGTGTTCCTGATCGCGCCCAGCGGCTGGATCTTGCGCGCGCTCTCGCCCTGGCTCACCACATTCGACTGGCCGCCGCCCTGGCCCACCACACAAGACCCCTGGGGCCTGGGCCTGATCGTGGCGCTCACGCTCAAGGAAGTGCCGTTCCTGCTCTGGACCGCCGCCACACAACTGCAGCGCGACGACGTGCGTCAGCGCTGGCGCGCCGAGCACACGCTGGCGCAAACCCTGGGCTACGCGCCGCAGCGCGCCTGGTGGCGCGTGGTCTGGCCACAACTGGCGCCGCGCCTGTTCTGGCCGTTGCTGGCGGTGCTGGCTTATGGGCTCACCGTGGTTGACATGGCGCTGGTCATTGGCCCGGCCGCGCCGCCCACGCTGGCTGTGCTGGCCTGGCAGTGGCTGCAGGACGCCGAGCTGGCGGTGAACGCGCGCGGCGCAGCGGCGGGTGGCGTGCTGGCGTTGGCGGTGCTGCTGGCCGCGCTGGGCTGGCGGGGTGTTCAGTCCGCCATGGCCCGCCGCAACCGGCGCGCAGGCGGCGCGCGTGGGCGGGTCGCCGCGGCGTCGCGCCTGGACGCGCTGGGCCTGTGGCTGCTCATCGCCGTCTACGCCGCCGTGCTGCTGGCGCTGGCCGTGGGCAGCGTGGCTGGCGTCTGGCCTTTTCCCGCGTGGTGGCCCGAGGCATTCACCCCGCAAGCCTGGGCCAGTGTGTGGACCAGCCTGGGCACGGTGGGAACCACACTGGGCCTGGCGCTGGCATCGAGTGCGCTCGCGCTCGTCTGGTGTGTGGCCTGGCTGGAGTTCAGCCCGCGGCGCTGGGACAACCGCCTGCGCCCGCTGCTCTACCTGCCGCTGGTGCTGCCCGCCGTGTTGTGGGTGGTGGGTCTGTATGCGCTGGCGCTGTCATGGCGGCTGGAGGGCCAGTGGGCCGGGCTGCTGCTGGCGCACACGGTGATGGTGCTGCCCTATGTGTTGCTGGCGCTGTCGCCCGCCTACCTCGGTTTCGACCCGCGCGCCGCGCAGCTCAGCGCCAGCCTGGGCCACGGCCACGCGGTCTTTCTCTGGCGCGTGAAATGGCCGCTGCTGCGGCGCTCGCTGGCAGCCAGCGCAGCGGTGGGGTTTGCGGTCAGTGTCACCCAGTACCTGCCCACGCTCTACATCGGCGCCGGCCGTTTCGCCACTGTGACCACCGAAGCCGTGACCCTGGCCGCCGGCGCGCAGCGCTCGCTCACCAGCGCCTACGCCGGCCTGCAGTTCCTGCTGCCGGTGCTGGCCTTCGGGCTGGCCGCGTGGCTCGGGCGGCCGCGCCGGTTTAGAGTCGCCAGCGCATGAGCCTGATCGTCCACCTCCACCAACTCGGCAGCGCGCAGCGCGTGCTGCTGCGCGACCTGCACCTTGAGGTCGCGCCCGGCGAGATCCTGACCCTCATGGGCGCCAGCGGCAGCGGCAAAAGCTCGGTGCTCGCTGCCATCGCCGGCACGCTGGGCAGCGTGGCCGAAGGTGCGCAGGCGCTGCGCTTCGACGGCACGGTCTCGCTGGCGGGCACCGACCTCACACCCTTGCCCACCGCCAAACGCGGCATCGGCCTGCTGTTCCAGGATCCGCTGCTGTTCGCCCACATGACGGTGGCCGAGAACCTGCTGTTTGCCGTGCCACCCGGCTCGCGTGCCCAGCGCATGGCCCAGGTCGAACAGGCCCTGCTGGATGCCGAACTGATGGGCTACGGCGAACGCGACCCCGCCACGCTCTCCGGCGGCCAGCGCGCCCGCGTCGCGCTCATGCGCGCCCTGCTCGCCCAGCCCCGCGCGCTGCTGCTCGACGAACCGTTTTCCAAACTCGACGCCGCGCTGCGCGACCAGTTCCGCGCGTTTGTGTTCGAGCATGTGCGCGAGCGCGGCATCCCGGCCGTGCTCGTCACCCACGACGCCGCCGACATCGCCGACCCGGCGCACGTGCTGGCCCTGTCGCCCACCACCCATGTTTGACCGCGCGCTGCACACCGCCATCAAGCCGCTGCTGTCGAGGATGGCGCGTGTGCTGATGCGCGCCGGCATCACCGCCGACGCGGTCACGCTCACCGGCTTTCTGATCGGCATGGCCGCCGCGCTGGCCATCGCGCTGCAGGCCTACCTGGTGGGCCTGGCGCTGCTGCTCGCCTCGCGCCTCATGGACGGCCTGGACGGCGCCGTGGCCCGTGCCACCCAGCCCACCGACCGCGGCGGCTTTCTGGACATCACGCTGGACTTTCTGTTCTACGCGTCCATCCCGCTCGCCTTCGCGGTCGCCGACCCGGCCCGCAACGCCCTGCCCGCCGCCGTCCTGCTCGCCGCCTTCATCGGCACCGCCAGCAGCTTCCTGGCCTTTGCCATCGTGGCCGAGAAACACCGCCTGGCGTCCACAGCGTTCCCCGACAAGAGTTTCTATTTCCTCGGCGGCCTGACCGAAGCCACCGAAACCCTCGCCGCGTTTGCCGCCATGTGCCTGTGGCCGGCGG
>CAYRIT010000018.1:33988-44969 GCA_964424415.1 uncultured Hydrogenophaga sp. | reverse complement strand
GCTCGGGGGTGGACAAGCGCGCCATGGCGCTGTCGGTGTATGACGTGCTGCTCGAGTCGGCCAGCGTGGCCGAGGCGTCTGTGCATGCAGACAAGTGTGGCTACCAGGTGCTCGGTGCCAACCGCGAGCTGGCCGGCGCCGAGATCGAACTGGTGGACGTCGAGCGACGCGAAAAACGGTTGAAAACGGCGCTTCAGGCGGTGGTTGATGACTACGATTTTGTCCTCATCGACTGCCCGCCATCGTTGTCCATGCTCACCCTCAATGGCCTGTGCGCGGCGCACGGTGTGATCGTGCCCATGCAGTGCGAGTACTTCGCGCTCGAAGGCCTGACCGATCTGGTCAACACCATCAAACAGGTGCACGCCAATCTCAATCCCGACCTGCAGATCATCGGCCTGCTGCGCGTCATGTTCGACCCGCGCATCACCCTGCAGCTGCAGGTGAGCGACCAGCTCAAGACCCACTTCGGCGACAAGGTGTTCGATACGGTGATCCCGCGCAACGTGCGCCTGGCCGAAGCCCCGAGCTACGGCCTGCCCGGCTTGGTGTTCGACCCGGGGGCCAAGGGCAGCCAGGCGTTCCTGGCGTTTGCGGGCGAGATGGTCGCGCGGCTCGGCAAGGCCTGAGCATCCGGGTGGTTCCACGTGAAACCTCAGAACGTTCTCATCCTGCCCGGCTGGCAGAGCAGCGGCCCCGACCACTGGCAAAGCCGCTGGGAGCGCCTGCACGGCTACCAGCGGGTGGATCAGCACGACTGGATGACGCCCAGGCGCGGCGACTGGATGGCGCGGCTGGAAGAGGTGGTGCTGGGTTGCGACGGCCCGGTGATTCTGGTGGCCCACAGCCTGGGCTGCATGCTCACCGCCGCCTGGGCCGCACATTCGCAGAACACCCACCGGGTGCAGGCCGCGCTGCTGGTGGCGCCGGGCGATCCGGAGCAGGACAGCTTGCACAGCGTGCTGCCGAGCTGGTCGCCGGTGTCCCGGTTGCCGCTGCCATTTGCGAGCGTGCTCGTGGGCAGCCGCAACGACCCCTATTGCGATTTCGAGCGCGCACAGGCCTTCGCCTCGGCGTGGGGCTCTCGCTTCGTTGACCTGGGCGACGCGGGACACATCAATGCCGAGTCGGGGCTGGCCGACTGGCCTGGCGGCCAGGACCTGCTGAGGAGCCTCCTGGCGGCAACCACCTTGACACCGCCCGGGGGCTAGCGCCCCAGACCACACACGACGGCGCCTGGGGCGCGTCCAATCCTTAACCGACCACCGGGAGAACAGAGCGCATGGCAACCAAAAAACCCAAAGGCCTGGGACGCGGACTTGAGGCCTTGCTGGGCCCCAAAGTGGCCGAGGCTGCTTCGCCCGATGCACAGGAAACCGGCCGTGCAGCGACGCCGTCGGTCTTGCCGCTGACCGAGCTGGTGGCGGGCCAGTACCAGCCGCGCACCCGCATGGACGAGGGCGCGCTGTACGAACTGGCGGAATCGATCAAGGCGCAGGGGGTGATGCAACCCATCCTGGTGCGCCGGCTCACCCAGGGCGACAACGCGGGCAAGTACGAAATCATCGCCGGCGAGCGGCGTTTCCGGGCGTCCCGGCTGGCCGGGCTGGACCGCGTGCCGGTGCTGGTGCGCGACGTGCCCGACGAAGCTGCCGCAGCGATGGCGCTGATCGAAAACATGCAGCGCGAGGATCTCAATCCGCTGGAAGAAGCCCAGGGTCTACAACGCCTGGTGAAAGAGTTTGGGCTCACTCACGAACAGGCGGCGCAGGCCGTGGGTCGCTCGCGCAGCGCAGCAAGCAATTTGCTTCGTCTGTTGCAGCTGGCCGAGCCGGTGCAGACGATGCTGATGGCGGGCGACCTGGACATGGGCCACGCCCGCGCGCTGCTGGCGCTGGACAAGGCGACCCAGATCACGGCCGGCAACCAGATCGCCGCCAGAAAGCTCTCGGTGCGCGAAGCCGAAAGCCTGGTCAAGAAGCTGAGCGCGGAGTTCGCGCTGGCGCCCCAGAAGCTGAAAAAAGAGAAGTCGCGCGATGTGCGCCGGGTGGAAGAGGAACTGGCCGACCTGCTCACCGCCGAGGTCGAGGTGCGGGTGAAAAAGCGCGTCAAACGCCACGGCCGCATCGAGGAGCTGGGCGAGATTGCGATCCAGTTCGGTTCACTCGACGCGCTCAACGGCCTGATCGACCGCCTGCGCGGCAACGGCCGCTGAGCGCCTGATCCCTGGCGCCCGACACGTGACGTCCCGATTGCCGTGGCCGCTGCCGGCGCTGCTGGTGTGGGCGCTGGCCTGGGCGGCCTTTTTTCTCTTGCAGCGCCTGGGTGCGGGTCCACTGGCCGCGCTGCTGCTGGCCAGTTTGCTGGGGGTCGCGGGCAGCGGGCTGGCGCCGAACTGGTGGCGGCGCCTCATCGTGGCTGGCGGGTTTCCGCTGTCGCTCGCGGCCAGCGGTACGGTGCAGCTCGCGCCGGCGTACTGGCTGCTGCCCTTGATCCTGCTGCTGCTGATTTACCCGCTCAATGCCTGGCGCGACGCGCCGCTGTTTCCCACGCCACGGGACGGCCTGCGCGGTCTGGATCGGCGGGCGCCGCTGTCTCCCGGTGCGGCGGTGCTGGAGGCCGGCTGCGGGCTCGGTGACGGGCTGATCGCCTTGCGGCAGGTGTACCCCGAGGCTGCCCTGCACGGCCTCGAGTGGAGCTGGCCGCTGCGGGCGATGTGTGCGCTGCGTTGCCCTTGGGCGCGGGTGCGCCGCGGCGACATCTGGCGCGCCGACTGGTCGGTCTACCGCATGGTGTATTTGTTCCAGCGACCGGAGAGCATGGGGCGGGCGGTGGAGAAAGCGGCCGCCGAGCTGGCAAGTGGCGCCTGGCTGGTGAGCCTGGAGTTTCCCGCGCCGGGTCTGCATCCGGATCTCGCGGTGCAAGGCGATCGCGGGCGACCGGTGTGGGGCTACCGGGCGCCGTTTCGACGCCACACCCCACCGCACTGACGCAACGAGGAGCGTCGCGCAGGCCGCGCCTGCCGGGGCAACAACAAGGCGTCCGCAGGCCCCTTTTTTTGAGATGGACGGGTTGCGCCTGCCGATTGCCCTTCGTTACGGCCCGGCCCCTCAGAGCGCGAAGATCTTGCCCGGGTTGAGGATGTTGTGTGGATCGAGTGCGCGCTTGATCGTGCGCATCATGTCCACCGCGCCGCTGCCGGCCTCGGTCAGCAGGAAGTCCATCTTGTGCAGGCCCACGCCGTGTTCGCCGGTGCAGGTGCCTTCCAGCGCCAGCGCGCGGCTCACGAGCTTGTGGTTCAGGTCCTCGGCGATCTGGCGCTCCTGGGCGTTGTCGGGGTCGATCAGGTAGCCGAAGTGGAAGTTGCCGTCACCCACATGGCCGACCAGGAAGTAGGGCAGGCCGGAGGCGTCGGCCTCGGCCACCGAGTCGAGCAGGCAGTCGGCGAGTTTGCTGATCGGTACGCAGGTGTCGGTGGAGATGGCGCGGCAGCCCGGCTTGCTCTGGATGGCGGCGAAGTAAGCGTTGTGCCGGGCGGTCCACAGCCGCGTGCGTTCTTCGGGTGTGGTGGCCCATTCAAACGCCTGGCCGTCGAATTCGCTGGCGATTTCCTGCACCGTCTCGGCCTGTTCCTTCACGCTCGCGGGCGAGCCGTGGAACTCCATCAGCAGCATGTGCTCCTCGCGCAAGCCGAGTTTGCTGTGGGCATTGACGACGCGCACGGTGCCGGCGTCGATCAGCTCGCAGCGCGCGATCGGCACGCCGAGCTGGATGGTCTGGATCACACAGCGCACCGCGGCCTCGATGGTGGGGAACGAGCAGGTGGCGGCCGAGATCGCTTCGGGCAGCGGGTAGAGCTTGAGCGTGACCTCGGTGATCACGCCCAGCGTGCCTTCACTGCCCACCATCAGGCGGGTGAGGTCGTATCCGGCGCTGCTTTTCCTGGCACGGGTGCCGGTGCGGATGGTCTCGCCGCTGGCGGTGACCACTTCGAGCGCCAGCACGTTCTCGCGCATGGTGCCGTAGCGCACCGCGTTGGTGCCGCTGGCACGGGTCGCGGCCATGCCGCCGATGGAGGCGTCGGCACCGGGGTCGATGGGGAAGAACAGGCCTTCACTTTTCACCGCGGCGTTCACCGCGGTGCGGGTCACGCCGGGCTGCACCGTCACGGTGAGGTCTTCGGCGTTGATCGCCAGCACCTGGTTCATGCGGCTCACATCGAGGCTGATGCCGCCTTGCACCGCGAGCAGATGGCCTTCGAGCGAAGAGCCGACACCAAACGGGATCACCGGCACACGGTGTTTGGCCGCGATTTTCAGTGCGTCGGCCACATCCTGGGTGCTCTCGGCAAACACCACCGCAGCTGGCGGCGGCACGGTGAAGGCAGATTCGTCGCGGCCGTGCTGCTCGCGCACCGCCTGGGCGGTTGAGCACTGGGCGGCGAAGCGGGTTTGCAGCGCCTGGATCAGCTCGGCAGGCACCTCGCGCATGCGCAATTCGGGGGTGAGGTGGGCAAGCGAGGCGGGGGCGTTCATGGCGGTCTCCAGGCGGCGTATCGACGATCCGATCAGTGTATCGCCGGCCTCCATTGAACCGCTCAAATACAGGCGACGCGGACCCTCCCGGAACCGCGCCGCCCGGGGGCTTACTTCTTCATGGCGGTGGTGAATTCTTCCTGGGAAATCTTGCCGTCACCGTTGGTGTCGATGACCTTGAACTGCTCGGACACCGCAGGCAGGGATTTCGCCTCATCCATGCTCAGCGATTTGTCGCCGTTCTTGTCGGCCTGCTTGAACGCAGTGGCAATGTCCTGATCGCCGCCGGCGCTGGCGGCCGTACTTTGCGCGAAAGCGGCGCCGGCGGCGCCCAGGGTGAAGGCGGCAAACAGCAACACGCTGCGTTTTTCGAACTGGGCAATCTGTTGGCGATAAGACATGTGTGTGACTCCAATCTGTCGGTTGAAAAACCCCGGCCGGTGAGGGGCGGGTGCTCACATTGCATAGCAGCCGAGCGAGCAAGGCCAGCGCTTTTGCCGGCTGTTGCCTGCGTGACAACTCGCTTGCCAGGGTCACACAATCGCGCCGCTTGTTACCCGGTGTGAATCGCGCACAATGGCCGCTCGAATCCCCGCATTTCTTCAGCGAGCCAGCCATGGGCAACCGACTTTCACAAATCGCCACCCGCACCGGCGACGCCGGCACCACCGGCCTGGGCGACAACACCCGCGTGTCCAAAAACAGCCTGCGTGTGCACGCCATGGGCGAAGTGGACGAACTCAACTCGAACATCGGCGTGCTGCTGTGCGAGGAACTGCCGCCGGCGGTGCGCACGCTGCTGGTGGAAATCCAGCACCAGCTCTTCAACCTGGGCGGTGAGCTGTCCATCCCCGGCTTCGAGTTGCTCAAGCCCGAGGCGGTGGCCGCGCTGGATCAGGCGCTGGCCGAGCACAACGAGGCTTTGCCGCGGCTCAAGGAGTTCATCCTGCCCGCGGGCACCCGCGCCGCCAGCATCGCCCATGTCTGCCGCACGGTGGCGCGTCGCGCCGAGCGCGCGGTGGTGGCGCTGGGCAACGAAGAGGCGATCAAGGAAGCGCCACGCCAGTACCTGAACCGCCTGAGCGATTTGATGTTCGTGCTCTCGCGCGTGCTCAACCGCATGCACGGTGGCGACGATGTGTATTGGAAAAGCGAGCGGCTGGCGGCTCAGCAGGACGGCGCGGCGTGAGACGTTCTGCCTGGACTCTGCTGGCCTGCCTCGGCGTGGTGCCGGCCTGGGCGGCGGAGCCGGCGCACAAAGGCCAGGCAACACCCGCCACGGGCGTGATCACGCTGGTCTGTGAGGCGGTCTACCTACCCACCCGCGCCGCCTGGACGCGTACCGTCACCGTGGCCTACGACCAGCGGCGCGTCCGCGAAGTGGCGATCGACGGCCAGGCCGTCTACAGTTTTGCGGTCCTGGACACGCGCATCTTCACCTCACAGGACAACGAGCGCATCCAGATCGACGTCGCCAGCCAGACCTGGAGCAGCGACTTCCGCGGCCTGGCCACGGCGCAGGGACGCTGCGAACGCAGCACCTGAAGCAGCCTCAACGGGGTGCCAGCACCGCCATGGTGATGCGCGAGACGCAGGTGGGTTCGCCCGCGTCGTTGTGCATCTCGATCTGCCAGACCTGGGTGCTGCGGCCAATGTGCACCGGGCGCGTGGTGCCGGTGACCCAGCCGGCGGTGGCGCCCTTGAGGTGGTTGGCATTGATGTCCAGGCCCACCGCGCGGTGGCCGGCTGGCACGCAGTGGGCGGCGCCGCAAGAGCCCAGGGTTTCGGCCAGCACCACGCTCACGCCGCCGTGCAGCAGGCCGTAGGGCTGGCGGGTGCGGGTGTCGACCGGTACCCGCGCGGTGATGAAGTCGTCGCCGACCGCCAGAAACTCGATACCCAGGTGCTGTACCGCCGTGCCGCCGTGGATGTGGGTGAGGATTTCGCAGGAAATCGGCTGGGTCCAGATGGCCATGGGTTTCCTTCAGGTGCGGTGGTGGTCCAGGGGGCGGGCCGGCAGCACGGTGCCGCCGTCGGCCGCTTCGTGCAGGCTTCGTTCGCGTGCAAACCCGCTTTCCAGCTGAGGCTTGCCGGCACGGTAGGGCTCAGGCCAGGTCAGGTCGGTGAAGCCGATCTTTGCCGCTTCGCTCAGGGTCCAGGCCGGGTTGGCCAGGTGCGGTCGCGCCACGGCACACAGGTCGGCGCGGCCGCTGGCAATGATGCTGTTCACATGGTCGGCCTCTTGAACAGCGCCCACCGCGATGGTGGCGATGCCCGCTTCCTGGCGCACACGGTCGGCGAACGGCGTCTGGTACATGCGACCGTAGGTGGGTTGCTGGGCCACGCTCACCTGGCCGGACGAGCAGTCGATCAGGTCGGCACCGGCGGCCTTGAAGGCGCGCGCGATTTCGACCGCGTCGGCCGGGGTGGTGCCGCCCGGGACCCAGTCGTGCGCCGAGATACGCACCGACATGGGCAGCTGCGCAGGCCAGGCTGCGCGCACCGCGGCGAACACCTCCAGCGGGTAGCGCAGGCGGTTGGCGAGCGAGCCGCCATAGGCGTCGGTGCGGTGGTTGGTCAGCGGCGAGATGAAGGCCGAGAGCAGGTAGCCGTGGGCGCAGTGCAGTTCCAGCCAGTCAAAACCGGCGGCCGCGCCGCGCCGGGTGGCCGCGACAAAGTCGGCGCTCACGCGGTCCATGTCGTCGCGGGTCATGGCGCGTGGCACCTGGCCATCGGCCAGGTAGGGTTGGGCACCGGCGCTGATCAGCGGCCAGTTGCCTTCGGGCAGCGGGCGGTCGGCGCCACTGTGGTCCCAGGGCGCGTTGGTCGAGCCCTTGGGCCCGGCGTGGCCGAGCTGCACGCCGATCTTCGCGTCGCTGTTTGTGTGCACGAACGCGACGATGCGCTGCCAGGCCGCGCCCTGCGCATCGGTCCACAGGCCGGGGCAGCCGGGGGTGATGCGCGCGTCGGCGCTGGGACAGGTCATCTCGGCCACCACCAGCGCGGCGCCGCCCATCGCGCGCGCCCCGAGGTGCACCAGGTGGTGCTCGGTCGGCACGCCATCGACGGCGCGGTATTGCGCCATGGGTGAAACGACGACGCGGTTTTTCAACCGGATTGACCGCACCGAATACGGCGTGAACATCGGCGGTACCGCGGGCTTGTCGGGCTGCCGCGCCAGGCCGGCGCGCTCGGCAAACCAGCGCTCGTAGCCTTCGAGCCAGCCTTTGTCGCGCAGGCGCAGGTTTTCGTGGCTGATGCGCTGGCTGCGGGTGAGCATGGAGTACATGAACTGTTCGGGTTCAAGCTGGTCGCAGTAGCGCTCGCCACAGACCTCGAACCACGCCATCGCGTTCCAGGCCGCATTCTGCAGCCGGAGCACGTCGACCGCGCGCACCGCCTGGTAACGCCGCAGCACGGCGGGGATGTGCTCGACCGTGTCGCCCGCGATCTGGAACTGCCGCGCCAGCTCCATCGCGTCTTCGATCGCCAGCTTGGTGCCCGAGCCGATCGCGAAGTGTGCGGTGTGCACCGCGTCGCCCATCAGCACCACCTGGCTGCCGTGGGTGTTCTGCATCGACCACTGCCCGCAGGTCACACGCTGGAAGTTCAGCCAGGCCGAGCCGCGCAGGTGGCGCGCGTTGGCCATGAGTGGTTCACCCTGCAGCGTGTCGGCAAACAGCTTTTCGCAGAAGGCGACCGACGCGCTGGCATCGGCCCGGTCCAGGCCGTGGGCGAGCCAGACGTGGTCGGGGCATTCGACGATGAAGGTGGTGGTGTTCGCGTCGAACTGGTAGATGTGGGCGGCAAACCAGCCGTGTTCGGTCTTCTGGAAATCGAAGGTGAAGGCGTCGAACAGGCGGCGTGTGCCGAGCCAGATGAAGCGGTTGGGCCGCACCACGATGTCGGGCCGGAACACCGCTTCATGTTGTGTGCGGATGCGCGAGTTGATGCCATCACTGGCAACGATGAGATCGGCGTCGGGGAAATCGGCGTCGGACACCACCTCGGTCTCGAACACCAGCTTCACGCCCACCTGCTCGCAGCGCGCCTGCAGGATGTTGAGCAGCTTCTTGCGCCCGATGCCCACAAAACCGTGACCGCCGGAACGGATGCGCCTGCCCTTGAAGCGCAGCTCGATATCGTCCCAGTGGTTGAACGCCTGCTCGACCTCGCGCGCGGTGGGCGGGTCCCAGGCGCGCATGTTTTCCAGTGTGGCGTCGGAGAAAACCACGCCCCAGCCGAAGGTGTCGTAGGGCTGGTTGCGCTCGACCACGGTCACGTCGTGCGCCGGGTTGATGCGCTTCATCAGCAGGCCGAAGTACAGGCCGGCGGGGCCGCCGCCGATGCAGACGATTTTCATGGATCACCTCGCGATGGACACACGGGCCCGCGGCAGGCTCACCGTGTCGGATGCTCTCTATTCACTATTGAATAATTGAAGGCTAAAGCAAAAAACAACCGATGAAAAGCGGAGAACCCCGAGACGCGCGGCCCGGCGTCCGAGGGCCGGGCCGGTGCCGCCGCTGATCAGCGGCGGCGGTTGAGCAGGGCGTAGAGACCGATTGCGCCGAAGGTGGCGGTACCGATGCCACCGAAGGCAAAGTCGCCGAACTTCAGCGTGTAGTCGCCAGTGCCCAGGATCAGGGTGATGGCGGCGACCAGCAGGTTCTTGTTGTCGGAGAAATCCACTTTGTTGTCGACCCAGATCTTGGCGCCGGCGATTGCGATCAGGCCAAACACGACGATCGACACGCCACCCATCACCGGCAGCGGAATCGCCTGGATCAGTGCGCCGAACTTCGGCGAGAAACCGAGCAGGACCGCCATGATGCCGGCGACCAGGAAAATGGCGGTGGAATAGATCTTGGTCGCGGCCATCACACCGATGTTCTCGGCGTAGGTGGTCACGCCGGTGCCGCCCACGCTGCCCGCGACCATGGTGGCGATGCCGTCGCCCATGAAGGCGCGGCCCAGGTAGGGGTCGAGGTTCTTGCCGGTCATCGCGGTCACGGCCTTGATGTGGCCCAGGTTTTCCGCCACCAGGATGATGGCCACCGGCACGATCAGGCTCATGGCCTTGGCTTCGAACACCGGCGCGGCAAAACCTGGCAGGCCGAACCAGGCCGCGTGGGCGATGCCCGAGAGGTCCATCGGTGTGCCCAGGCCCAGGCCGTTGGTCAGCACCGCGTAGATCACGCTGGCCAGGATCAGGCCCATGAGGATGAGCAGGCGCTGCACCATGCCCGAGGTGAACACCGCGACCATCGCCACGCTGACAAAGGTGATGCCCTGCATCCAGGCATCGAAGTTGGTCGGCGCCATGTTCTTGATCGGGATGCCGGCCAGGTTCAGACCGATCACCGCGACCACCGAGCCGGTGACCACGGGGGGCATCAGGCGCTCGATCCAGTTGGTGCCGATCGCCTGCACCAGCACACCGATCAGCGTGTACACCAGGCCACAGGCGACGATGCCACCCAGCGCCAGACCGATGTTGGCGTTCGGCCCCGGGCCCTGGTAGCCGCTGGCCGCGATCACCACACCAATGAAGGCGAAGCTCGAACCCAGATAGCTCGGCACCTTGCCGCCGGTCATGACAAAGAAGATCAGCGTGCCGATGCCGCTCATGAGGATGGCGACGTTGGGATCAAAACCCATGAGGATGGGCGCGAGCACGGTGGAGCCGAACATGGCGATCAGGTGCTGCACCCCCATCACGCCGGTTTGTGGCCAGGGCAGGCGCTCGTCGGGCCCGATGACGCCGCCGCTGGAAAGTGTGGTGGTGGATTTTTCTGTCCAGTGAAACATGCCCATGGCGGTCCTTCTTGTGAGTTTTTGATTGAATGGCGGCTGGCGGCGATTGTGCCGCCGCCAGACCCCGTCCGGCGAGCCGGCGCACACACAGGCGACAGCGCCTGCCTGCTCAGACGAGGCGGAAGAAGCGCAGATCCACCCGGTCGGGAAAGCGCGCGCCGGTGCCGACAAACAGGCTGTCGGTGAGCCAGGTCAGCGCCGGGTGGGAGACCTCGAACCGCGGTGCGCAGCGGAAGTAGATCGCGGCCGGGTCCACCGGCTCGCCGCGCCCCAGACGCGCGATGTCTTCGGGCGAGCCACGGCGCAGCGCCTGGTTCTGCACAAACACCCGCGCGCCCGCCCACGCCGGGTCGTCGAGTTCGAGCAGGTAGCGCGCATCGAGCTCGGCGCAGGTGTCGCTGACCACCAGCTGGAAGTCGGCGCCGCCCGCGAGCACCCGGCCATTGAGCCGTCCCTGGACGGTGCCGCCGGTGATGGGGATGATGCGCCGCCGCCCCCGGCTGTTCAGCCCGACGATGTCGCCCGCCTCGATGGGTGGGGCCACCCACACGGTCAGGTCAACAACCGGTTCGAGGGCAGGGGTGGGCAGGGAGGTCATGGGCGGTTTATACCCGCGCCACCTCCGTTCC
>CAYRIT010000018.1:3748-33888 GCA_964424415.1 uncultured Hydrogenophaga sp. | reverse complement strand
GGCAGGGGTGGGCAGGGAGGTCATGGGCGGTTTATACCCGCGCCACCTCCGTTCCACCTCCGTTCCACCTCCGTTCCACCTCCGCGCCTTCTGCGCCGCCGAAGCTGTCCATACCCTTGTCGTTTGCACGCTGGCCGCCGCGTGACCCGGCTGATACCCTCGCGCACTGGAAGAAACGATCACCGCCACCGAGCAACCGCCCATGCGCCCAGACATCCCCCGTGCCGCGGCCTTCGAGCCTCAAATCCGCCGGTATCAGAACTGGCTGGCCGAACACCGAGGCCTGCACTTCGACAGCTACGACGCGCTCTGGCGCTGGTCCACCACCGAGCTTGGCGCCTTCTGGCAAAGCATCTGGGACTACTTCGAGCTGCAGTCGCCCACGCCACACACCGCGGTGCTGGAACGCAATGTGATGCCCGGCGCCAACTGGTTCCCCGGTGCCCAGGTGAACTACGCGCAGCAGGTGTTGCGCCATGGGGCGCCGGCCCACGCGGCCGGGTTTTTGGCCGTGATCGGCTGCAACGAAAAGGGACACACGGTCGAACTGGGCTGGCCCGAGCTCCAGCGCCAGGTGGCCTCGCTCGCGCTGCATCTGCAGGCACAAGGGGTGCAGCCGGGCGACCGCGTCGCGGCCTACCTGCCCAACATCCCCGAAACCATGGTGGCGTTTCTGGCCACGGTTGCCATTGGGGGTGTCTGGAGCGTGTGCGCACCCGACATGGGCACCCACGCGGTGCTGGACCGCTTCAAGCAGATCGCCCCCAAGGTGCTGATTGCCTGCGACGGGGTGACCTACGGTGGGCGCGATTTCGACCGCCTGGGTGTGGTGGCCGAGCTGCGCGCGGCGCTGCCGAGCGTGCAGCACGTGATCCTGCACACCAACCTGGCCGAAGGCGCCGCCGCCCAACAGGCGGCGCTCGCGGCCGCAGCGCCCTGTGTGTCGTTTGCGGTTGCCACCGCGCGCGACGACGCTGCGGTGGCGGCGTTCGAGCCGCTCTGGCTGCCGTTCGACCACCCGCTGTGGATCGTCTACAGCAGCGGCACCACCGGCCTGCCCAAGCCCATCGTGCACGGGCATGGCGGCACCATCGTTGTCGCGCTGGCGCTCAAGATCCTGCACAACGACGTGGGTTGCAGTTACGAGGGCAACAGCTGGGGCGAGCGCTACCACTGGTACAGCTCCACCGGCTGGGTGATGTGGAACGCGCAGACCAGCGGCCTGCTCAACGGCACCACCTGCGTCATTTACGACGGCAACCCCGGTGGCAGCAAAGACCGGCCCGACTGGACCACGCTGTGGCGCTTCGCCGCCGAGCAGGGGGTGACTTTCTTCGGCGCCGGCGCGGCATTTTTTGCCAACTGCCTGAAGGCCGGGGTGGACCTCTCGACCTGTGGTGATTTGTCGGCCGTGCGGGCGCTCGGTTCCACCGGTTCGCCCTTGTCGGAAGAGGCGCAGAACTGGGGCACAACACAGTTCCGCCAGTTGCACGAGCAGGCCCAGAAAGACAGATTCACCGCCGGTCCGCCCCCAGGGGAGCCAACCCCCGCAGGGGGCAGCGGACCACGCGCAGCGGGGGAGCATGGGGGCGACATCTGGTGGTGCAACATCTCCGGCGGCACCGACTTCGCCGGCGCCTTCATTGGTGGCCACCGCGAACTGCCGCAGACTCCCGGCCGCATGCAGTGCCGGCTGCTCGGTTGCGCGGTCGAGTCCTGGGACGGGCAAGGCCAGCCGGTGATCGATGCGGTGGGCGAGCTGGTCTGCGCACAGCCCATTCCTTCGATGCCGCTGTACTTCGTGGGCGACACCAACAACCAGCGCCTGATCGGCAGCTATTTCGACACCTACCCCGCAGGCCACGGCCGCAAACCCGGTGGTGGTGATCTCGATCAGAGCGCTGGCGCAGTCTGGCGCCACGGGGACTGGCTGCGCATCCACCCCGACGGTTCGTGTGTGATCTACGGCCGCTCCGACGCCACCATCAACCGCCACGGCCTGCGCATGGGCACCAGCGAGCTCTACAGCGCGGTCGAAGCGCTGCCCGAGGTGATGGACTCGATGGTGGTCGACCTCGAATACCTGGGCCGGGAGAGCTACATGCCGCTGTTTGTGGTGCTGCGCGACGGGCTCACGCTGGACGACGCGATGCGTGCGCGCATCCACCACGCGATCAAGACCGCGCTGTCACCGCGTTTTGTGCCCAACGCCATCTTTCAGGTGACTGAGATCCCGCGCACCCTCTCGGGAAAAAAGCAGGAGCTACCGATCAAGAAGCTGCTGCTGGGGCAGCCGATTGAAAAGGTGATCAACCGCGAAGCCATGGCCAATCCCGGCTGCCTGGACTGGTACCTCCGCTTCGCAGCGGAGCACCTGGCCGCCCAGCCGCAGACCGCGGGCTGACACGACCCGGTGCGTGGGACTCAGCGCCGGTTCACCAGCACGATCCCCACCGCTACGCCCACCAGCGCCAGCGTGAGCTGCAGCGTGAGCTGTTCGCCCAGCAGCAGCACGCCGAACACCAGCGCAAACACCGGGGTGAGAAAGGTGAAGCTCGACATCTGTGTGGCCGGGTAGTGCCGCAGCAGCCACATCCAGGTCAGGTAGCTGGCAAAGGCGCCCACGGCGGTTTGCAAACCCAGTGACCCCCAGGCCTGCGCCGAATAGTTGAGCGACCAGGTTTCACCCAGCGCGAGTGAGAGCAGGGGCGCCACCAGCGTGGTCACGCCCACCTGGTAGAACAGCGTTTTTTCCGCGCTTGCGTGGGACAGTCTGGTGCTGCGGATGGTCAGCGTGGTCAGGCCCCACAGGATGCCCGCGGCCAGTCCCATGGCGTCGCCGCGCCACTGGCCCGCCACGGGCGAGCTGTGCAAAAAACCTTCGCTGAAGGCGATCGCGACCGCGGCGAACGCGATCACCAGGCCAATCCACTGCATGCGCCTGAGCGTTTCGCTGGGCACCAGGCGTGGCAGCAGCAGCGCGACCACAAACGGGCTGGTGTAGAGGAACACGGTCAGACGGGAGGCGCTGGTGTGCTGCAGACCGAGGTAGATAAAGGTGAACTCACCCGCAAACAGCAGACCCGCGAGCAGTCCGCTTTTGAGCGTGCCGTCGCGCTTGAACAGCGGCACGCCGCGCACCTGGCACCACAGCCACAGCAGCAGCGTGGCGCCGGCCATGCGCAACGCGGCCTGCCACAGCGGTGGCACCTCGGCCACGGTGGACTTGATCAGGATTTGCTGGAAGCCCCAGAACGCGCAGCACAGCACCAGCAGGGTGATGGCCAGGGTGTCGAGATGGGGCTTGCGGATCGGGGCGGTGTTCATGGGTGGCGATTGTGATCCGGCGACGGTTGCGGTCGGCGGCGATGGGCTGGCCTACAGCGGATGCTCGGCGTAAAACTTGCCACCGTGGTAGAGCAGGGGCGAGGCATCGGCGCGGTGCGCGCAGCGCTCGACCTCACCCACAAAAATCACATGATCACCCTCAGCGTACTGGCTGCGGTTGAAACACTCGAAGGTGGCGGCCGCACCCACCAGCAGTGGCGCGCCGCTCACGCCTTCGCTGAACGCCACACCGGCCCAGCGGTCGGCGCCGCGGCTGGCGAAACGCATCGCCAGCACCTGCTGATCGGCTGCCAGCACGTTGATGGCGTAGTGCATGCCGTTGGAGAAAGCCGCCATCGAGCCGGCGGTGCGCGACAGGCTCCACAGCACCAGCGGCGGCGCCAGCGAGACCGAGTTGAACGAGTTGGCGGTCAGCCCCACCAGAGCACCCTCGGCGGTGCGCGCGGTGACGATGGTCACCCCGGTGGCAAACATGCCCAGCGAGGCGCGGAACTCCAGCGCCGAAAAATCGGGCGGTCGGGCCTGGTGGCCGGCAGAACGGGCGGGGGACATGGGATGGGTTGAATCGAACGGGGGTCTGATGAGAATGTGCCTGCAAAGGGATCACGCGGTGGTTCGGCCATGCTGAACCACCGTGCGGCCTGCGGCCTCTTGTCTTCTTCTCACGGGGCAGGCCAGTCAGCAGGAATAATGTCGAGGATCTGGCCCAGCCTACCGATGGGCCATCGGACCGAAATCGGGAGCCCCCATGTTGCAGGATTGGACGGAGCCCGGCGGACCTGGCGCCCAGGGCGCCCCGCCGCAAGCTGGCCGGTGGCGGCTGGCGCCGACAGAACCCGCCATTTTCGTCGAAACCGCTGATCACCGCGCGCAGGGCCAATCGCATGGCTGTTGGCACACCCGCTCCCCAGACGGCGGGGTTGCCCCATGACGCCCACTTTCTCCACCCTGGGGCGCGGTCCCACCGTGGTCCTGCTGCATGGCATCGGCGGCGGGCACCGCGCCTTTGCGCCGCAGGTCGAAACGCTGGCCGGCGCCGGCTACCGCGCGGTGGCCTGGGACATGCCCGGTTATGGCCGCAGTGCGCCGATCGAGCCCTACACCTTCAAAGGGCTGGCGCAGCGGTTGCTCGACTTGATCGACGCCTTGCGCTGCGACAACGTCACGCTGGTTGGCCACAGCATGGGCGGCATGGTGGCGCAGGAGCTGGTGGCGCGCCGGCCCGACCGGGTCAACCGCCTGGTGCTGTGTGGCACCTCGGCCGCGTTTGCCCGGCGCAACGACGGCACCCCTGTTGAGGCCTGGGCACAGCGTTTCATTGCCCAGCGCACCGCACTGCTCGACGCGGGGCAGGGCATGGACGAGTTCGCCCAGCGTCTGATTCCCCAGATGGTGGGCCCCGGCTCGCTGCCGGAGGGCGTGCGGCTGGCCGAGTTCTGCCTGGCCAACGTGCCCAGCGCCACCTACCGGCGGGCGCTCGATGCGCTCGTGACCTTTGACCGCCAGCGCGAGCTGGCCCAGATTCGCGTGCCTACCCTGCTGATCGGTGGCGAGTTCGACCGCGTGGCCGCGCCCTCGGTCATGCGCCAGATGGCCGCTGCGATACCGTTCGCGCGCTATGCGGAGCTGCCGGGCATCGGCCACCTGATGAACCTGGAAGCGCCGGACGAATTTGATGCCTTGCTGCTCGATTTCCTGCGCGAGCCGTTGCCCGCACCACCGGGCGACCTGCACTGAGGTCGGGCCGCTCAGGCGCGCTGCGGCGCCAGCTGGGTGGTGGTGCGTGGCTTGCCGCGGCCCGTCGGGCCAACAAAACCGAAATCCATCGCCGGTACTTCGCCGCTGATGAGTTCGGCCAGCGCCTTGCCCGAGCCCGCGCCGTGTGTCCAGCCCAGGGTGCCGTGGCCGGCGTTGATCCAGAGTTTGCCGAGCTTCGTGCGACCGATCAGCGGGATGTTGGTCGGTGTGGCGGGGCGCAGGCCGGTCCAGAACTGCGGGTTACCGCCTTCTTCCGGGGTGCGCGTGTCAGCCACCCCGGGGAACACGGCTTCGATGCGCCTGACCAGCATGGCGCAGCGTTTTTTGGCCAGCGGTGTGTCGAGCGCAAGATCGAAACCACCGAGCTCGATGGTGCCGGCCACGCGCAGCTGGTTGCCCAGGCGCGACATCGCGAGCTTGTAAGCGTCGTCGATCATGCTCACGCTGGGCGCCTGCTCGGGTTTGAGCAGCGGCAGCGTGGCGCTGTAGCCTTTGCCGGGGTAGATGGGCACACGGACGCCGACCGATTTCAGCAGCGGCGTGGTGTACGAGCCGCAGGCGACCACGTAGGCGTCGGCCTGCAGAGAGCGTGCCCGACCGGTGACGCGGTTGCGCACCTGCACCTGGCTGGCCGAACCACCCTCGGTCTCGATGCGATCGATGTCGTGGTTGAAAAGCATCTCGGCCCCGCGCTGGGCGCACAGCGCAGCGAGCTGCTGGGTGAACACCCGTGCATCACCCGATTCGTCTGACGGGGTGTAGGTGCCGCCCACGATGCGGTCGGCAAACGCATTGAGCGCCGGCTCGACGCGCAACAGCTCGGCGCGGTCGATCACGCGCCGTTTCACACCAAATTTCTGCATCACCGCCGCCGCGTCTGCCGCGCCGTCGAACGCCTTCTGGTCGCTGTAGTAATGGGCGATGCCCCGCTCCAAGCGCTGGTATTCGATGCCAGTATCACGCACCACGTCTTTGAGCGCGGCGTGGCTGTAGGAACCCAGGGCCACCAGCTGGGCCACGTTGCGCTCGAAGGCCGCGTCGTTGCACTGACCGAGGAATTGCAGGCCCCAGCGCCATTGGGCCGGATCGAGTTGCGGGCGGAACAGCAGCGGCGAGGTGGCGGAAAACATCCACTTCAGCGCCTTCAGCGGGGCTTCGCGGTTGGCCCACGGTTCGCAGTAGCTGACCGAGATCTGTGCCGCGTTGGCAAAGCTGGTCTCCAGCGCCGCATCGGCCTGGCGATCGACCAGCGTCACCTCGTGGCCGCGCTGCAGCAAATGCCAGGCGGTGCTCACGCCGATGATGCCCGCGCCCAAAACAACAACTCTCATGGCCTGCTCCTGCAAATCCGGGGACGAATGGAGAGCGGCCAGTATGTGAAAAACAGCCTACAAAGTGAAGCGAGATGAAACTAAAACAACAAACATTAAAATTACTAATACAAAGTGCGGTGACTGGTGTTCCGCGACCGAACCGTTTTCCCATCCGCTGGAGACTTTGCAATGAGCACTTTCGACCCGGACGCCCTGGAATGCCTGGCCGCCATCGTGGAAGAGGGCGGGTTCGAGCGCGCGGCGCAGCGTTTGTCGATCACGCAGTCGGCCGTTTCGCAGCGGTTGCGCGCGCTGGAATCGCAGGTGGGCACGGTGCTGATCGTTCGCAGCCGCCCGCTCAAGCCCACACCGGCGGGTCAGCTCATGATCAAACACGCCAAGATGATGCGGCTGCTGCGCGCCGACCTCGAGAAGGACCTCAAGGAGCTGGCGCCCAGCTCGATTGGCGGTGCGCGCGACGACGAGCGCATTTCTGTGGCGATCAACGCCGACAGCATCGCCACCTGGGCCCTGCCCGCGCTCAGCGCGCTGGCGCGGGGCGGATTGCCGATCGAAATCATCACCGACGACCAGGATTTCACCCACGAGTGGCTGCGCGAAGGTCAGGTGCTGGGCTGCGTGACCTCGCTCGGCCAGGCGCTGCGCGGCTGCAAGATGGAGGCGCTGGGCGGCATGGACTACGTGCTGGTGGCCTCTGCGGCATACGCCGAGGCGCACTTTCCGCAGGGACTGAACGCCCACAATTTTCAGCAGCGTCCCTTCGTCGCCTTCAACCGCAAGGACCACCTGCAGCGCCTGTTCATGGCACAGGCGTTCGGCTTGCCGCGGGTCTCGGTGCGCCAGGTGTTTGTGCCATCCAGCGAAGGTCAGGTGCGCGCGGTGCAGGCCGGCTGGGGGGTGTGTGTGCTGCCCGAACTGCATGTGCGCGAGCGGCTGGCGCGTGGCGAGCTGGTGAACCTGGTGCCACAGCATGCGTTGCGCGTCACGCTCTACTGGCACTGCTGGAACCTGAACTCCGAGGTGCTGGAGGCGCTGACACAGGCCTTGCGCCAGGCTGCGGTGAAGCACCTGCACCCGCTTGCGGCATGAAAAAACCCCGCCGAGGCGGGGCTTTTGCTCCAACAGGAAGCCAATTACTTGGGCATCACGACCGTGTCGATCACGTGGATCACACCGTTGTCGGCCGCGATATCGGTCGCGGTGACCTTGGCGTTGTCCACCATCACGCCACCCGTGGTGGAGATGGTCAGCTCGCTGCCTTGCACGGTCTTGACCTTGCCGGCCTTCACATCCTTGGCCATCACCTTGCCGGGTACCACGTGGTAGGTGAGCACCGAGGTGAGCTTGGCCTTGTCTTTCAGCAGTGCGTCCAGGTCGGCCTTGGGCACCTTGGCGAACGCGGCATCGGTCGGGGCAAAAACGGTGAACGGACCTGGGCCCTTGAGCGTGTCCACCAGGCCGGCGGCCTGCAGCGCCGTGGCCAGGGTGTTGAAGTTGCCAGCGGCCACGGCGGTGTCGACGATGTCCTTGGCGTAGGCCGAGGTCATGGCGCTAACAGCGATCAGGGAAGCGATGAGGGTCTTTTTCATGATGAACTCCAGTTGGGTTGAGGAAACACGGGAACAGGGAAAACTAAAGCGGGGATTTAGAGCGTGGCAAAGGCCGACGGGAGAATGACTTCATCAATGATGTGAATCACCCCATTGCTGGCAAACACATCGGTGGCGGTGATGTTGGAAGTGCGACCCGCTTTGTCGGTGATGGCCAGTGCAGAACTGACGCGCAGGGTTTCGGTGGCGCCCAGCACGGTCGCGATGTCGGTGTCGATCGGCACATCCGCCTTGAGCACACGACCTGCAACAACGTGGTATTTCAGGATGTCGTCCAGCAGCGAATTGGCAAGCAGCTGTTCTTTGGTTAAGCCTAGTTCGGTCAGGGCTGCCGCGAAAGCAGCGTTGGTCGGGGCAAATACCGTGAACGGGCCGGTGCCGCTCAGCGTGTCGACCAAACCAGCGGCCACCACGGCTTCCACCAGAATGCTGAAGTCGGAAACCGACTGCGCGGTTTCCACGATGGTCTTGTCAGCGGGCAAGATCACCTGGTCAATGACGTGGATGACGCCATTGCTGGCCAGGATGTCGGTTTGGGTGATGTTGGACTTGCGGTTGCGGCCATCGGTGATCGCCAAGCCGCCTTCGGCCTCGACTTTGAACACACCACCTTGCAGGCTGGTGATGGCCTTGCCGACCGGCACGTCTGCCAACACGACCCTGCTATCCAACACGTGATAGGTCAGCACCGCCGTGAGCAGCGGTTTGTCTGCAAGCAAAACGTCCTTGGTCACGCCGAGCTCACCGAGCAAGGCCACGAATGCATCGTTGGTTGGCGCGAATACGGTAAATGGGCCGGGTGCAGCCAATGTGCCCGCCAGGTCGGCGGCGACCACTGCCTCCACCAGAATGCTGAACTGCGGATCGCTCTGGGCGATCTGCACGATGTTCTGCAGTGTCGGTTCGTTGTCACCACCGCCACAGGCGGCGAGCAAGGCGGTCGCTGCGCTGGCGGCGGCTGTCAGCAAAAGGGTGCGTCTCTGGATGGGCATGTGGGTTTCCTCGTGAGGCAGGTGGATGGATGAGGTCAGACCAGCCGAGGCTTTATGTCGAGGACAAAAGCTGTTTTGTTCTGATGGGTCGCATGATAAACATACAAGAATAAAAAGTGACCAAACAGTCTATAACTGTACTTTACAGAGTGGTTATCGACTTTCGAGTCGATTTCAGGCACAATTCCTGCTATTGCAACCATTGGTGTCCCATGTCCAGTGACGTCCTGAATTCCACCGCTGTCCCCGCCCCCAAACGCAGTTTTCGACAGCAGATGCATCTCGCACGCGAAGATGCGATCGTTTCGGCCGTCAACCGTCTCTTGTCAGAAAAGGGCTTTGACGCGATGACGGTGGACGAGGTGGCGGCCGAGGTGGGCATTGCCAAGGCCAGCCTCTACAAACACTTCCCCAGCAAGGAAGACCTGGCGGCGGCAGCCATGGTGCGCGTGGTGCAGCGCGCCCAGGCGTTTCTGGACAGCTTGGACAGCGCGCGAGCGCCGCTGGATTTGCTCAAAACCGTGGCGCGCTGGACGATGGAGGTTCAGCTTGCAGGCGAGATGCCTTCGCTCCCAAGCGAAAACTCCAGCCTGCGCGCCACACTCACCACCAACAAGCTTTACGTGGACGGATTGATGGACGTGAGCGAACGCCTGGGCAGCTGGATCCAGGCGGCACAGGCCAATGGCAGCGTCAACCCCGCGCTGCCGCCGATCGCCGTGCTCTACACGCTGTACGCCCGCGCCTGTGATCCGGTGCTGGGCTTCCTCAAAGGCTCGGGCCTCTACACCACCGAGCAGATCATCGAGATGGTGCTCAGCACCTGTTTCGACGGCCTGAAGAAAAGATAACCGCCTGCCCCCGCTTCGCCGCACCCTGGGCCGGCTGGACGGAGCGCTGTTGCCGTGCACCGCGACGCCGGCTTCGAGGGTCCATGGGCGCCGCCCCCCAGGCGGGTGACGGGCGAAGCCAGGCGCGTGGGTCGGACTACCTCACCAGCAGAACAGGCACCTTGCAATGTGCCAGCACCTTGGTGGCGACCGATCCCATGACCAGGTTGCCCAGCGCACTGTGGCCGTGCGAGCCCATCATGACCATCTCGAACTTGCCGGCCTCGGCGGCCTTCGCGATCAGCTCGCCGGCCGGGCCCACCTTGTGCACCACCTTGGCGTCGATGCCGTGGCGCAGCAGGAACTTCACCACCGGCGCCGTCACCTTCTCCGCCTCTTCGGCGTAGTAACCGTCGGCCACGTCCTTGCCGACCGCGGCACGGGCCCGGGGCGGCAGTGGCGGCTGCGCGGTGAACAGCGTGTATTCGCTCTTCGGGTTGAACATTTCATCGTGTGTGGTCAGGTAGGCCAGCATTTTTTTGGTGAACGCGCTGCCGTCGACCGCAAGCAAGATCTTCATCGGAGTCTCCTAGTTCAAGGGTGGGTGGGTGAATTTGACCGCCACTCCAGTTTACGGCCCCCGCTCCGCGCGCCCTTGTATTGGCGCAAGCGGTGCGGCGGTGGGTGGCACAGGCAACGGTACCGTGATCAGCCCCTGGGCTTGAAACGCGATCTGCTCGCCTTTCTCGGCGTAGCCAAGCGGGTTGGCGACGATGCGGCAGCGCCCCACCTGCCGGTCTTGCGCGCAGTGCAGGTGGCCGTGCAGCCAGAGATCGGCCTGTGGCAGCAGCTCGTCGAGGGCGTTGCAGAAACCGGCGGTGCCCGGGCTCAGGCCATAGCGCGGGTCGGCGCTGTGCAGCGTGGGGGCGAAATGGGTCACCACCACGGTGCTGCCGTCAAACGGCTGGTCCAGCGCCGCACGCAGCCAATGCTGGCAATCCAGCGCCAGCGCCCGCATGGCCTCGGCATCGAACAGGCGCCCATGGCGTTCGCTGGCCATCTTCACCAGATAGAAGTTGGCGGCACGAAAGGCCTTTTCGCGCTGCCGCAGGCGGTGGGTCAGCGGGTCGGTGGCGAGGGCAGCGGCGCCTGCGCTGCGTGACTTCCCCTTGGATTTTCCAGTCGGTATGGGGGCAACTGGCGGAGGATCACCCAGAGCGTCGTAGTCGGCCCATAGGGTGGTGCCTATGAGCCGCACGTCACCCAGGACCAAGGTCTCGCGTTCCAGCCACTGGATGCCCAGGCGCTCGCAGGCGTCAAAAAGACCCCGGTGCGCCTCGTCCACGTCCATCGCGTCGTACTCGTGGTTGCCCGGCACAAACACCACCGGCGCAGGCCAGCCCGCGTACTGCGGCAGCGGCGAGAAGCGCTGCAGGCCCCAGTCGGGTTCCGCCATCACGCTGCCATCGCGCCGGTGCTGGTAAGAGCCGATGTCGCCGGCCAGCACCAGCAGGTCCGCGCCGGCGGCCGGCTCGGCCACGAAGCCCGGGTTGGCCTCGAGGTGCAGGTCACTGAGCAGCTGGATCTTCATGCCGTGAATTGTCGGCCAGCGCATGGCCGGCAAATTCGTGGGACGACGCCCGTACGATGGCGTGGCGCAGCCAGCGGTGCGCGCTGTTGTGTTCGGCCTGGCGGCGCCACAGCGCGTCGATGTGCACCGCGGGCACCGCCAGCGGCAGCTCCAGCAGCGCCAGCCGGTGCTCCATGCCGGTGGCGCCGACGAAGTGGCGTGGCAACACGGTCAGCAGGTCGGTGGTGGCGACCACCTGGCCGGCGGTGAAGAACTGATTCACCGTGAGCACCACCCGGCGCTGGCGCGAGAGGGCGGCCAGCGCCTCGTCGACAAAGCCGAACGGCCGTCCCGAGAAACTCACCAGGAGGTGGCGCGCGCCGCAGTAAGCATCCAGGCTGATCGATCGGCCGGCCAGTGGATGGCCGCGGCGCATCACCACCACATATTCCCCGTCGTACAGGCGCTGGTGCAGAAACCGGGGGTTGTGTTCCTGCAGGTGGACCGCACCGAGCTCGGCCAGCACCCCGGGGAAGTGGCCGATCGCCAGATCGGCGCTGCCCGACTCGAGCAGGTCGCGCGGGTCGCGGGTGGTGAGCGGCAGGATGCGCAAGGTCACCCCCGCCGCCTCGTGCTCCAGGATGTCCATCAGCCCCGGCACGATTTTGGCCGCGGTGGCGTCGGCCATGGACAGCACAAAGGCGTTGTCGGCCAGCGCGGGATCGAAGTGGCCCGGCGCCAGCGACTGGCGCAGCTGCGCCAGCGCATCGCGCACCGTGGGCCACAAGGCCAGTCCCACCGGCGTGGGCTCCACGCCGTAGCCGGCGCGGCGCACCAGATCGTCGCCCAGCGCCGCGCGAAGGCGCCGCAGTGCGTTGCTCACCGCAGGCTGGGTCATCGCCAGGTTCTGGGCCGCGCGGGTGAGGTTGCGTTCGGCCATCACCTCGTCAAACACCCGCAGCAGATTCAGGTCCAAGGTGCGGAAGTTGGGATCATTCATCACCGATGTGAATATATAGCATCATTAAAATAAATTTGTACTTATTCAGGGTTTACCCTAGGATTGACCCATTCGCGCTGACAGGCGCTTCTCTCGCATAAGTCAGGAGTTCACCATGAGCACCACCGCCACCATCTTTGGTTCCTTCCCCCGCCCCGCCGCCGTGTCCGTCGAGTCCGCAGCCCGCGCAGACGTTGCCCCGGTTTTCGAGTCCTACGCCCGCGACGCTGCGCCGGTTGCCGAGCCGCTCTCGACCGCCGCCGCCACAGCCTTCGGCAGCATCTTTGATTCCTACTCGGACCTCAGCCTTGCCGCCCCCGAGACGGTGCCGGGCCCGGTTGCCACCGCGCTGAGCGGCTGGCTGGCCCGCATCCGGCGTGCCATCGACCGCTGGACCGAGTCCAATGCACAGTCCCGCGCCGATGCCCGCCTCTGGGACATCGCGCGCAGCGATCCGCGCATCATGGCCGAGCTGATGCAAGCGCGCCAGCGCGACGAGGAAGTCACCGCACCGGTCGCGGTCACGGCGGTCGAGGTCGCTCCGATGGTGGCTGCGGAAGCAGTCGCCCCGACGCTGCGCAAGCCCCGCCAGGCTTCGATGGCCGCAGGCTGGGGCCGCATCATGGAAGACGCTTATCAGAACCGCTTCCGCCAGGGACACTCGCAACACGCCTGATCGCGTCACGCGTTGCCAACCAGGCCCGCTGTCAGCGGGTCAGGTTCGATGGGCCACCGCGTCCGGCGGTGGTTTCTTTGTTTGCGCAGCCGGTGCTTCACACCCGCGCATCCGCACTTTCATCTCTCTGGTGAATGAAGTTGGCCGCAAAGCCACACCCTGAAATATGCAGGGTTGGCCCTTGCTTCATTCCCGCCCACAAGACCAAACCGATAGGGAGTTCCACATGAGCACCGTCGCCAACCTGTTGAAGCTGTATCCCAGCCCATCCACACCACCGGCAGTCACCGCCGCCCTGGCGCCCCAGGGGGCGGCCAGTCGCGTGAGTTCGGGATCGTTTGCCGCGCTGGTGCTGGCGGCTCTGGTCGCCGCCCTGGTTGTACTTGCCGACCGCCTGGTCAGCACCTGGGCCGACCAGCACCTGTTTCTCGGCTGGGTCTTGCTCTGGGTCGTGATCTTTGCGGGCCTGGCGCTGTTTGCCGGCACCGCTCGCACGCTGGCCGCCCGGGCGATGCACCTGCTGGATGGCTGGTCGCGGGTGCGCGCACAGTCGCGCGCCGAGGTCCGCCTCTGGGCCATCGCCCGCAGCGATCCGCGGGTGATGTCCGATCTGGTGGCGGTACGCGCCCGCACCGAATCCGATAGTGATTTCAGCGTGGCGCTGGCGCCAGTCGGCATCGAACCCCATGTCAAGGAGCCCGTTGTTCGCGGCTGGGCCGGGTACTTCGAGCACGTGGGACACAGCCGCGTGCGCAACATGCACCTGCACCATATCTGATCGCAGCGAGCACCCACCAAGCAGAAGGCCACCGCATGCGGTGGCCTTCTGCTTGGTGAGGCACAAGCGGGCCAGCGGCACTGGCCAGAGGTGTTCAATCCGCGAGGGCGTTCAGGCGCGTCTCCAGCGCGGCCTTGGTGTCCACCAGCGCCTGGGGCAGTCGGTTGGCCAGTTGCTCGAAAAGGGCGTCGTGCAGCTTCAGCTCGGCCTGCCAGGCGGTCTTGTTGATGCTGGTCACGGTGGCGAACTGCTCGGTGCTGAAACTCAGACCGGTCCAGTTGATCTCGCCATAGGTCGGCGCCACGCCGAACATGGTTTCGGTTCCCTGGACCTCGCCTTCGATGCGGTCGATCATCCACTTGAGCACGCGCATGTTGTCGCCGTAGCCGGGCCAGACGAACTTGCCGGCGGCGTCCTTGCGGAACCAGTTGACACAATACATGCGCGGCAGCGTCGCGCCGGTCTGAGCCACGGTTTGCCCGAGGTTCAGCCAGTGCTGGAAGTAGTCGCTCATGTTGTAGCCACAGAACGGCAGCATGGCAAACGGGTCGCGGCGCACCACACCTTGTGCCCCGAAGGCGGCGGCGGTGGTTTCCGAGCCCATGGTGGCGGCCATGTAGACACCTTCGGTCCAGCTGCGCGCCTCGGTCACCAGCGGCACGGTGGTGGAGCGGCGGCCGCCGAACATGAAGGCGTCGATCGCCACGCCGCCCGCGTCGTCCCACTGCGGATCGAGCGCGGGGTTGTTGGTGGCGGCCACGGTGAAGCGCGAGTTGGGGTGGGCGGCTTTGGCGCCGGTTTCCTTGGCGATCTGCGGCGTCCAGTCCTTGCCCTGCCAGTCGACCAGGTGCGCCGGCAGGACGCCCGTGTCTTTTTCCATGCCTTCCCACCACACGTCGCCGTCGTCGGTCAGTGCCACGTTGGTGAAAATCACGTCTCGGGTCAGCGACAGCATGCAGTTGGGGTTGGTGTGCATGTTGGTGCCCGGTGCCACACCGAAATAACCGGCTTCGGGGTTGATCGCGTACAGCTTGCCGTCGTCGTGGGGCTTGATCCAGGCGATGTCGTCACCGATGGTGGTGACCTTCCAGCCGGCAAAACCCGCCTCGGGCGGCACGAGCATGGAGAAGTTGGTCTTGCCGCAGGCGCTGGGGAAGGCCGCGGCCACGTGGTATTTCTTGCCCAGCGGGTTGGTCACGCCCAGGATCAGCATGTGCTCGGCCAGCCAGCCCTGGTCGCGTCCCATGCTGGAGGCGATGCGCAGCGCCAGGCACTTCTTGCCCAGCAAGGCGTTGCCGCCGTAGCCCGAGCCGTAGCTCCAGATCTCGCGCGTCTCGGGGTAATGCACGATGTACTTGATCTTGGGGTTGCAAGGCCAGCTGGTCGTGTCCTTCTCGCCCGTGGCCAGCGGTGCACCCACGGTGTGCATGCAGGGCACGAACTCGCCGTCGGTGCCGAGCACGTCAAACACCGCCTTGCCCATGCGTGTCATCAGCTTCTGGTTCACGGCCACGTAGGCGCTGTCGGTCAGCTCGACACCGATGTGGGCAATGTGCGAGCCCAGCGGGCCCATGCTGAACGGCACCACGTACATGGTGCGCCCGGCCATACAGCCGTCGAACAGCGGCTGCAGGGTGGCGCGCATCTCCGCTGGCGCCATCCAGTTGTTGGTCGGGCCTGCGTCGTCCTTCTCTTCCGAGCAGATGTAGGTGCGGTCTTCCACCCGCGCCACATCAGACGGATCGGAGCAGGCGAGGAAGCTGTTGGGGCGCTTGGCGGGGTTCAGCGGTTTGAAGGTGCCCGCGTCCACCAGCTGCTGGCACAGGCGCTGGTACTCGGCATCGCTGCCGTCGCACCAGACCACGTCGGCTGGCTTGCATAGCGCAACCATGTCGGCCACCCAGGCGATCAGCCGGGCGTGTTTCACGTAGGTGGGTGTGTTGAGGTTCAGGCCCTGCATCACGGGAGAGTTCATGGATTGGCTCCGGAGGATTGATCAAGCGGCATGGCACCCAAGACGCCAACAGCCGCAGGCCACGAACACGGTGGACGCAGCGGCTGTCGATAGGCTCGCGTGCAAGAACAGGGGGCTTTGCGTGCTGCGCGGTTGGCACAGGGGTCTGCTGTGCGGGTCGCGCAGGGGGCGCAGAGGGGTGTGCTTGGGCGGGCTTTTGGACCCGCGCCGCGCTGGACGGACCAGCCTAACCAGTCATTTTATGAAACGGCACGGCAGTTGCCGCGGCATGACATGCAAAACCCGCATAACCCCATGCAGCAACTGGCGAATACATCCGCGCGACCCGCAAAAAAGCCGAACGCCCCCGGTGGGAAGTTCGGCCGCTGGGCTGGGCGCCAGCAATCAGGCCATGGAGACGGCGATGAACGCCAGCAGGAAGATCAGGATCGCGCCGGCAATCGGCAACACGATCGGCGCCACCCTGGCGACGGACTCGACCACGTCCTCGGGCTGGTTGGCGGGGGCTTGGGTATCGGCGTGCGACATGGTGGCTCCGGGTGAAAACGATGCGTAAAGCCTTGATTCTAGTGGCAGCTGTGCGCTGTGTTCAGAGCAGGGCGTAGGTGGTGCTGGCCCGGCACACGCTCTTGCCGTCGGTCGCTGCCACGATATCGATCTCGCCGAACACCAGGTTCTTGCCAGCGCGGACGACACGCGCGGTGACCCGTGCGTCCTGGTTCGCCAGCGGTTTGAGGAAGCTGGTGTTGAGTTGCACCGTGGTCATGTTCCGCCCGCTGCCGAGCTGGGTCACGATGGCCAGCACCATGGCAGTGTCGGCGGCCGACATCAGCGCCTGGCCGCAGACGATGCCGCCGATGCGGCTGAGTGCGGCCTGCTGCGGCAGACGCAGCGTGACCGCGCCGGGTTCGAACGATTCCACCCGCAGGTCCAGCGCCTGCACCCAGGGTGCGAACCACGTGCACAACAGGGATTGCAGGTGGTCGCGGTTCAGAGCCGGTGCCGGGCCGTCCCAGGCCGGACCAGCCACCTCGGGGGGCAGCGATCCGCGCAGCGGCATAGCGTGGGGGTACTGATCGGCAGGGGCCATGGCTCAGTCCTCCCGGCGCAGGCGCGACAGCCAGTGGTCCATCAGTTTGCCGGCGGCCTCGCGTCCGCCCAGGCCAAACGACAGCGCCACCGCGACCGCCACCGCACCCAGGGTGAGGCCGAACGCGAGGTTGACGATGTCGTCGGCGATGCCCATGGCGCGCAAGCCCATGGCCAGCACCAGCGCCAGAATGGCGAAGCGGCCGATGCGCGCCAGCCCCTGCGACCTGGAGCCGCTGGCGCGGTCGATCGCCTCGTAAGCCACGTTGGCGAGCCAGAACCCGATGACCAGGATGGCCGAGCCGAGCAGGACATCTCCGCCGAAATGGATGAAGCTGCTCACGATGTCGCTCACCTGCCTGAAGCCCAGCTGGGAAGCGGCCTCCACGGTGGCAAACAGCATGGCAAAAAACAGCGCCACCCGCCCCACCACCAGCGATGCCGATGAGCCTTCGAACGCGTGGGCCAGACCGACTTTGGCCGGCAGGTTGTCAAAACCGAGGGTGGCCAGCACGCTGGCCAGCAGCCGCGCCGCGAACGACGCCACCAGCCAGGTGATGACCAGAATGAGTGCGGCGGCGATCAGGTGGGGCACACCGTCAAGCAGCATGGCCAGCATGTCGGTCGCGGGGCGGGAAATCGCTTCGATCTTGAGTGCGTCCAGCGCGGCGATCAACGACGGCAGAAACACCACCACAAACACCAGCAGGCCCAGCACGTTGGAGACGCGCACGCTGGTGGCCAGACCGGCCTGGTCGCCCAGCTTGTCGACACCGGCGGTACGCGAGAGGTTGGTGAGCAGGTTGCGCAGCACGGTGCCGACGATCCAGCCCACGCCACCGATCACCAGCGCGGCCACCGCGTTGGGCAGCATGTCCAGCGTCTTGGTGATCATGGCGCGCAGCGGGTCGAGCAGGCCGTCCATCTGCAGCGCGCCCAGCACCGCCGGCACAAACAGCAGGATCACCAGCCAGAACAGCGCGCCGGCCAGGCCCTCGCCGATCGGCGCCATGTCGGCGTGCCTGGACAGTTTTTCGTCCAGCGTGGTCTTGTCCAGCAGGCGCTGCGCGACCGCGCGCACCACGCTGGCCGCCAGCCACGCCACCAGCGACAGCAACAACCCGCCCAGCAGCCGCGGCGCGTAGGCGAACAGCTGGGTCGTCAGTGCCGCAAACGGACCAGAAACCAGCGCCAGATCGAGCGAGTTGAACACCGCCGCCAGCGTGAGCAGGATCACGACCCAGAACAGGCCCAGCGCCACCGCGCCCTCGATGTCAACACCTTTGCCCGTCAGCTTGCCAAAGCGGTGGTTCACACCCACGAACCCCAGGCTGCGGCGGGTCGCCGCGCGCACCAGAACCGCCACCACCCAGCCCAGCACAAAAATGATCAAGGCACCAAACAGCTGCGGAATGTGGGCGCCGAGCGAGTTCTGCAGCGACGCCCACAGGGCGGACATGTCCATCATTTCTTACCTCCGGTGGCGGTTGTTGACCGGCCCATGATGGCAGACGCCACTTCGCAGCGTCAACCTGCACGCCAGCGCGATGCCGGTGAATCGCATCAGATGCGCAAAAGATGCTGCGAAAAGAAAGGTGTTTCATGCTGCTTCGGGGGCAGCAGACGCCGGCGTCGCGCGCCGGCTCAGACCAGGCGCGCTTCGAAGCCGTCGCTGCGCAGGCGCTCGATCACCTGGGCCGTGTGCTCGCGCCCGCGAGCCTGCACCACGAGCTCGATCGACACGTTTTGCGCCGCCAGCAGGGTGAAGGCGCGCTGGTGGTGCACTTCGTCGATGTTGGCGCCCGCGTCGGCCACGATGGCGGTGATGCGCGCCAGGTTGCCCGGCACGTCGCGCGCGCTGACCTCGATGCGCGCGAGCCGCCCGGCGCGCACCATGCCGCGCTCGATGATGGACGCCAGCAGCAGCGGGTCGATGTTGCCGCCGCACAGCACCAGCCCCACCCGCTGACCGGCGAATCGTTCCGGGTGGCGGATCAGGGCCGCCAGGCCGGCCGCGCCAGCGCCTTCCACCAGCGTCTTCTCGATCTCCAGCAGCATCACGATCGCCTGCTCGATGTCGCCCTCGTCGACCAGCAGCAGCTCATCGACCCGCTCGCGGATGATGGCCTGCGTGAGCTCGCCCGGTGTGCCGACCGCAATGCCCTCGGCGATCGTGCTGCTGCCTTGCGGCAGGTGCGTGCCCCGGATGGCGTTGACCATGGCCGGAAAGCGATCGGCCTGTACGCCGACGATCTGCATTTGCGGCTTCATCGCGCGCGCCACCGTGGCCATGCCGGCCATCAGGCCGCCGCCACCGATCGCCACCACCAGCGTGTCCAGATCGGGCTGCACCCGCAGCATCTCCAGCGCGATCGTGCCCTGGCCGGCCATGATGGCCTCGTCGTCGTACGGGTGCACAAACACCAGACCTTGTTGCTGTGCCAGCGCCAACGCGTGACCGCGTGCCGCATCGAGCGTGTCGCCGTGCAGCACCACCTCGGCGCCAAAGCCGCGCGTGCGCTCGATTTTCACGCCGGGTGTGAAGCGCGGCATCACGATCACGGCGCGAATCCCCAGCCGTTGCGCGTGGTACGCCACACCCTGGGCGTGGTTGCCGGCGCTCATCGCCACCACACCGCACGCGCGCTCGGCTGTGCTCAGTTGCACCAGCTTGTTGCAGGCGCCACGCTCCTTGAACGAAGCGGTGTACTGCAGGTTCTCGAACTTCAGAAACACGCTGCAGCCCAGCAGCTGCGAGAGCGTGCGCGATTCGACAAACGGGGTTTCGAGCACCTGGCCTTGCAGGCGGACGGCGGCGGCTTCGATGTCGTGGAGTTGCAGCATGCCACCATTGTGGCGGCGCCAGGCGCGGGCGGACGTTTCTTGCACGGCCCTGCCATGCGCAGGACCAAGTGCGCACAAAGTCCCGTAAGTCCGGCTTTCCATCCCTTCCAAGTTGCGGGAAGCTGGGTTATGGTCCGCCTGAAAGCGAAGGCATGCCTTTGCTGGTGTGAACTGTCAAGTCCCTTTTTGGAGACCATCGAATGAGCAAACGCACCGCGGAGCCGCTGACGGCGGCACTGCGCCCGGGTGGCGAAGCCCGCGAGGGTCGCGTGTTTGTGCCGCCTGGGTTGCGCCAGGCACCGGTGCTCGATCTCATGTGTTCGCACTTTGTGCTCACCCTGGCCGCCCGTCAGGGACCGCGCTTCAACGTGCGGCGCGATCTGAACACCTTGCTCTCGCTGGCCGGGCGCCATCTGGTCTGGCCGCAGACGGTGCTGGCGCGGGTGCGCGAATTTCTGGACCGGCGCTGCAAGGACAACGAGCTCTGGACCGGCCAGGACCGCCTGAGTCCGGCGGCGTTCATGGAGCGCTATGGCGTCTGGCGCGGTCCCTACGAAGAAGGCACGCTGTTCTTCTACCTGGACGAATACGCCAAGGAATCGCCGAAAGACCTGCTCTCGGTGCTGGCCGTCACCGGCGACTGGCTGAGCCACGCCCTCAAGAAACATTCCACGCTGGTGGAAAAAAACATCGACGCGCTGGCCGGCCTGTTGCAGCTCAACCGCGCCGAGCGCGCGCTGCTGCTCTACGGCACGCTGGCACGTTACCAGCGCGACCTGCGCTCCATCCTGGTCGAGTTCAAGGTGAACAACGCGCCCGAGGCCTACGCGGCGATCGCCGATGTGGCCGGTGTGAAGGCCAGCGAAGTGGGCGAGGCACTGCGCGCCGGCTCGCGGCTTGAGCGCATCGGCATGGTGGAGAACCTGATCTCCGAGCACAACATCACCGATCTGGCCGACCTGATGAAAGTCAGCGAAAAACTGCCGCCGGTGCTGATGCGTGAGTACCAGACACAAAGCGAGCTGATGGCGGTGTTCACCCGGCCGGCCGCGCGTTCCACCCTGACAACCAGCGATTTCGAGTTTGTGGGCGACGATGTGCGCCTGCTCTGCGGGCTGCTGCGCGAGGCGGTGGCGCGCAAGGAACCGGGTGTGAACATCCTCGTCTATGGCCCGCCCGGCACCGGCAAGACCGAGCTGGCGCGGGTGGTTGCCGCCGCCGCGGGGCTGGAGCTGTTCGAGGTGGAATACGCCGACCGCGACGGCAACGCGCTCAGTGGCCGCGACCGCTACCGCTCGCTGCAGATCGCGCAGGTGTTCCTCAAGGGCACGGCGCACTCGGCGCTGCTGTTCGACGAGGTGGAAGACGTGTTCCCGCCCATCTCCAGCGAAGCCGCGCAGCTCATGGCGCGCGCCGAGCATGTGGCCGCGCCGCACACCGGCAGTGTCAGCGGCAAGGCCTGGGTCAACCAGATCCTGGAGTCCAACGCGGTGCCCACGCTCTGGATCACCAACCGCATCGAACAGATCGACCCGGCGTTTCGCCGCCGCTTCGCCTACCACCTCGAACTCAAGAGCCCGCCGCCCGGCGCGCGCGAGCAGCTGGTGCGCAAGACGCTGGAAGATGTGGCGGTGTCCGACGCCCTCGTAGCCCGATTGACCGAGCGCAAAGGCCTCACGCCGGCCCAGATCCGCACCGCGGTGCGCTTCGCCCAGCTCGCGGTGGTGCCCCCCGCCAAGTCGGCCGTGAAAGGTCGCCGCAAAGCCGCCGCGCCCCTGCTGGACGAGCTGATCGAGCGCCAGATCAAAAACGCCGACCTCGCGCTCGGGCGCCGGCCCGACATGGCGCAGCGTCCCAGCGTCACGCAGTACAGCCTG
Organism: uncultured Hydrogenophaga sp.; assembly: GCA_964424415.1. GTDB lineage: Bacteria > Pseudomonadota > Gammaproteobacteria > Burkholderiales > Burkholderiaceae_C > Hydrogenophaga. Next base: position 12,207 of record CAYRIT010000018.1, on the reverse strand, counting down.
GACATGCTCAACGTCGAGAGCCGCTTTGATGTCGCCCGCATCATCAGCGCGCTCAAGTCCCGCGGCCATGGCTGCCTGTGTTTCCACGGCGCCCCCGGCACCGGCAAGACCGCGCTCGCCGAGCACCTGGCGCAGCAGCTCGACCGCCCGCTGATGATCCGCCGCGCCAGTGATCTGGTGAGCAAGTTTGTGGGCGAGACCGAGCAGCAGATGGCGGCCATGTTCCGCGAGGCCGAGGCCGAAAAGACGGTGCTGCTGCTCGACGAAGCCGACAGTTTTCTGCAGGACCGCCGCGGCGCCCAGCGCACCTACGAGGTGACCGAAGTCAACGAGATGCTGCAAGGCATGGAGCGCTACGCGGGCATCTTCATTTGCACCACCAACCTGATGGACAGCATCGATCAGGCTGCGTTGCGCCGCTTCACTTTCAAAATCCGCTTCAAGCCGCTCACGGCGGCTCAGCGCGAAACCATGTTTGTGGTGGAAGCGCTGGCCGGCGACGCAAGTCGTCTCACACCCGCGCTCTCACAGGGCCTGGCGCGGCTGGAACAGCTCTGCCCCGGCGATTTCGCGGCGGTGAAACGGCAGGTGGACATCCTCGGTGACTCCCTGGAGCCGAGCGAATTCCTCGCTCAGCTCGACGCCGAGCACCGCATCAAGCCCGAAGTGCGGGAAGCCAGAAAGATCGGCTTCTAGAAAGCGCCCCCGCGCCGGCTTTGCCGTCTCGCCTCAGGGGGTGGTGCGTGCGGCCCGGCAAAGCCGGTTCACCGCATCGTGGGCTGGGGCACTGCGCGCCGGGACAGGGTGTTGTGGGTGGAAGGGGCCTTGCCCAGGGCGACCGCGAAACCGGCGCGGGAAGGGGAATCGTCAGAACGACAAGGCCATCGGCCTCGACGGCAATTCTTCCGGCTCGTAGTCGGGGTGGTTGTCGACGAAGAAGCGCATCTTCTGGTCCAGCCGCGACACGCGTTCGTTGGCGATCTGCTCGCAGTGGACGATGGAGATCAGGTTGTGGAGTTTGCCGCGCAGGAACCACAGGTCCTTGGGGCTCTGGCAACACATCAGCGCAGCGTTCAGGCGCGTGCGCACCGGATTCTGGATGTCGGCCATTGCGTCTTGAAACTCGTCCACCAGAAAGTCAAGCTCCAACACCTGCGTGTCGTGGTAGCTGGGCGACTCGCGCTTGAACCAGGGCAACTTGAAGAACATGCCGTGCTCCGTTTCTGGATGAGTGGGTGGACAAACGGGAATGCCTCCCGGGTCTCTCAAACATCGGCAGTCGGGGCGGGGTCTTGAGCTTGGGAGGCCTCAAGCCAGGGGCCTTTGCGACGAGCGGTTGCCGGTATCAAACCTTGGTGTTCCCTTGGGCGCTTGACGCGCCAGCGGGCTCATTCAAAAGCACTCACCACCCGCAGCACCTCGGCGCCATAGGCCTCGCGCTTTTTCTGGCCGATGCCGGCGATCCCGTCCAGATCGGCCATCGTGCGCGGTTGTTGCGCGGCCAGGGCGCGCAGCGTGCTGTCGTGGAAGATCACAAACGCGGGCAGGTTGTGCTCGCGCGCCACCTCGGCGCGCCAGGCCTTGAGCGCGTCCAGGCACTCGCGCTGAGCAAGGCTGAGCGGTTGGCCGTCGGGCGCCACGTCCTTTGCCGCTTTCCGACTGCCTCCCTTGCCACGCGCCCGGATGGGCTTTTCGCTCGCCTGTTTCATCCACACCTGCGCGCCGCCTTTCAGGATGTCGCGCGCGCCTTCGGCCAGATGCAAGGTGTTGAAGTGCGCCGCGTCGACCTGCACCGCTTCGCGCGCGATCAGCTGGCGCAGCAAGGCCCGCCACTGGGTCTCCGACCAGTCGGCACCGATGCCGAAGGTGGACAGCTTGTCGTGTGCGTACTGGGCCATCTTCTCGGTCGATTTGCCGCGCAGGATGTCCATGATGTGGCCAGCGCCGAACGCGGTGCCGCTGGCCTGCTGGACGCGGTAGATACAGGAGAGGATCTTGCGCGCCGCTTCGGTGGCGTCGTGCAATTCGGGTGGCTTGAGGCAGTTGTCGCAGTTGCCGCAGGGTTCGCTGCTCTCGCCGAAGTAGCTCAGGAGCCGAACCCTTCGGCAGTCGCTTGCCTCGGCCAGGGTGAGCAGGGCGTCGAGCTTGCCGCGCAGCACCTGCTTGAACTCGTCGGCCGCCGGGCTCTCGTCGATCATGCGGCGCTGGTTCACCACGTCCTGCAGGCCGTAGGCCATCCAGGCGTTGGCCGCTTCACCGTCGCGCCCCGCGCGCCCCGTCTCCTGGTAGTAGCCCTCGATGTTTTTGGGCATGTCGAGGTGGGCTACAAAACGCACGTCGGGCTTGTCGATGCCCATCCCGAACGCGATGGTGGCCACCATGATCAGACCCTCTTCGCGCAGGAAACGGTCCTGGTGATTCTGCCGCTTGGCCGCTTCCAGGCCTGCGTGGTACGGCAGCGCGTTGAAGCCTGCGTCGCACAACAGCTTGGCCACTTCCTCCACCCGCTTGCGCGACTGGCAGTAGACGATGCCCGCGTCGTGCTCACCCGATGCGGTGCTGTGTTCGTCGCGGATGAAGCGCAGCAGCTGCTGTGTGCCGTCGGTCTTCTCGACGATGGTGTAGCGGATGTTGGGCCGGTCGAAACTGCTGATGAAGGTGCGCGCGCCTTCGAGCTGCAGCCGCTCGACGATGTCGGCGCGGGTCAGGTCGTCGGCGGTGGCGGTGAGCGCCACACGCGGCACTCCGGCGAAGCGCTCGTGCAACACCACCAGGCCGCGGTATTCGGGCCGGAAGTCGTGGCCCCACTGGCTCACGCAGTGCGCCTCGTCGATCGCGAACAGACTGAGCTGGCCCCGCTCGTGCAATGAGTCGAGCAGGGCGAGGAAACGTGGTGTGGTCAGCCGCTCGGGCGCGGCGTAGAGCAGTGTGATCTCCCCACGCAGCATCTCTTTTTCGACCCGCTGCGCATCCTCCAGCGACAGGCTGGAGTTGAGAAACGCGGCGGCCACACCCGCTTCCAGCAGCGCGCCCACCTGGTCGTGCATCAACGCGATCAGAGGCGACACCACCACGGTGAGGCCCCGCCCGGCGCGTTCGCGCACGATGGCCGGCACCTGGTAACACAGCGACTTGCCGCCGCCGGTGGGCATGAGCACCAGCGCGTCTCCGCCCTCGCTCACGTGCGAGACGATCTGCGCCTGTGGTCCACGAAAAGCATCAAAGCCAAAAACGTCCTGCAGCACACCGGCGCAGGACTCCAGCGTTTCGCCCGTCTCGGAGATGTCAATCATGTTGGCAGCACCCATCAACCCGCGTTGTGGGTTCTCCCGCCGGCCAGGCGCCAGCAAGCAGACCGAGCTTCAGCACGGCATGGGATGGCGACAACGCCCGCGGGCAACCCCAAGGTGCTGGTCACATTTGCTCCCAGGGCAGTCCGTCGTGTCGCCAACCGTTCAAGGAGGAGCGTTTGAATGCATCGTTCAGATCGCCCTCGAAGCCGTGCAACACGTGCACCACCTGGGTGAAGCCGGCGGCTTCCAGCGCCAGGCCGGCGTCGAGCGTGCGCTTGCCGCTGCGGCAGATCAGCAGCACCGGCCGCTCCTTGCCGCCGGCCTCGGCCTCCACCGCGGCCGCGAAACGTGCCGGGTCGGGCGTGAGGTCAGGGAACTCGTACCAGGGGATGTTCTCCACGCCGGGCGGCCGTCCCACGTAGAGCGACTCGATCTCCATGCGCACGTCCACAAACAGCGGGGCTTCCAGCCCGGTGGCCAGGCGACGCGCCTGCTCGGCCTGCAGCCAGGCCCAGGCTTCTTTGGGAGACAGGTGTTTCATGGCCGGTATTGTCGGGGATAGACCCCGGCCCCTACGCGGCGCGGTCGCCGGCGGGTAGGCTGGCGGGCTTTGCCGCCCTTCGACCCGAGTCGTCCGATCCCGCTTCACACACGCCCATGACCGCCGCCAACGCCGTTTTCCCCTACCCCCATTTGCTCGCCCCGCTCGATCTGGGCTTCACCACGCTGAAAAACCGCGTGCTCATGGGCAGCATGCACACCGGTCTGGAAGATGGGCGTGACCTCAGCAAGCTCGCCGCCTTTTTCCGCGAGCGTGCCGAAGGCGGGGTGGGCCTGATCGTCACCGGCGGCTTTGCGCCCAACGTGGCCGGCTGGACCAAACCCTTCGCCGGCACGCTGGCCACCTCGGGTGCGGCCCGCAGGCACCGGGTGGTGACCGAGGCGGTGCACCAGGCGGGCGGCAAGATCGCGCTGCAAATCCTGCACACCGGTCGCTATGCCTACAGCCCGTTCGCGGTTGCGCCGACGCGTCTGAAATCGCCGATCTCGCCGTTCACCCCGTTTGCGCTCAGCGCACGCGGCGTCGAGCGGCAGATCCGCGCCTTCGTGAACTGCGCCCGGAAGGCCCGCGAGGCCGGCTACGACGGTGTGGAAATCATGGGCTCCGAGGGCTACCTCATCAACCAGTTTCTCAGCCTCGCCACCAACCGGCGCAACGACCAGTGGGGCGGTGACTATTCCAACCGCATGCGCCTGCCGCTGGAAATCGTGCGACGCACGCGCGAAGCCGTGGGCCACGACTTCATCATCATCTACCGCCTCTCCATGATCGATCTTGTGCCCGGTGGCAGCCGCTGGGACGAGGTGGTGCAGCTTGGCAAGGGCGTGGCGCAAGGCGGTGCGAGCATCGTCAACACCGGCATCGGCTGGCACGAAGCGCGTGTGCCCACCATTGCCACCAGCGTGCCGCGCGCGGCCTTTGCCTGGGTCACGCAGAAGATGAAGGCCGAGTTCGAAGCCGCCGGCATCACCACGCCGCTGGTCACCAGCAACCGCATCAACACACCCGAGGTGGCCGAGCAGCTGCTGGCCGACGGTGTGGCCGACATGGTGTCCATGGCGCGACCGCTGCTGGCCGACGCCCACTTCGTGGCCAAGGCCGCGCGTGGCCAGAGCGACCTCATCAACACCTGCATCGCCTGCAACCAGGCATGCCTGGACCATGTCTTTGTCAACAAGACCGCGAGCTGCCTGGTGAACCCGCGCGCCTGTGCCGAAACCGAGCTGATGTTCCACCCCACGGTGAAAAAAAAGCGGATCGCGGTGGTCGGCGCCGGCCCGGCCGGTCTCACCGCCGCCACCCTGGCCGCCGAGCGCGGCCACGAGGTGCATCTGTTCGACGCGGCGGGCGCCATCGGGGGCCAGCTCAACATGGCCAAGCAGGTGCCGGGCAAGGAAGAGTTCTTCGAGATGCTGCGGTACCTGCAGCGCCGCGTGGAGACCACCGGCGTGTTGCTGCATCTGAATCAGACGGTGGCCGCGGCCGACTTGCAGGGATTTGACGAGATCGTTGTGGCCACCGGCGTCACGCCGCGCGATCCCCAAATTCCCGGCCAGGACCATCCCAAGGTCTTGAGCTACGTCGAGGTGCTGCGCGAGCGCAAAGCGGTGGGCGAGCGCGTCGCCGTGATTGGTGCCGGCGGCATCGGTTTTGACGTGGCCGAGTTCCTGGTGCACAGCGGCACCTCCACCACGCTGGACCTGCCGGCCTGGCAGGCCGAGTGGGGCGTGACCGATCCGCAGGAAGCGCCGGGCGGACTGAGCCTGCAAGCGTCGGCGGTGTCACCGCCGGCACGCCAGGTCACGCTGCTGCAGCGCAAGGTCGGCAAGCTCGGCGCCGGTCTGGGCAAGACCACTGGCTGGATCCACCGCACCGCGCTCAAACACAAACACGTGAAGATGATCGGCGGTGTGAACTACGAACGCATCGCCGATGAAGGCCTGCTGATTTCACACGGCGCCAAGCGCGAAGACCCGACCTGGATCGAATGCGACAGCATCGTGCTCTGTGCCGGCCAGGTGCCGCTGCGCGCGCTGGCCGACGAGCTCACCGCCCAGGGCAGGACCGTGCACCTGATCGGCGGCGCGCTGGAGGCGGGCGAGCTCGACGCCAAGCGCGCCATCGACCAGGCGGCGCGGCTGGCGGCGCGGCTGTGAAGCTCCAAGCGACAGCCCCGGCTTAGCGCGTTACCACGCAAACTTCTCCGCGTGCTCCGCCGTGTATTCGCTGAGCCATTCCGAGCGTTGCTCGCCCGGTATCACGTCGGTCGGCAGCCTCACGTAGATGGCGGCCACGACCGTCTCCACGGGGCGGATGTCGATGCGTTCCAGCGTGACGGTCACCCGCGTGTAGCCGCCCGGCTCGCCAATGCGTTCCAGCCGGTCCATGCCCGCCAGCGCCGCGGGGCTGGCTCGGTAGAGCTCACCCACCACGGGATGGCCAGTCCCCGGTGCGAGGATCACGCAGGGGACGTGCCCGTCGCCCATCAGGTAGAAGGGCAGACGCTCGCTGGTGCGGTAGGTGCCCGGCACGCGCTCGGCGGTGTTGATGTGCTGGTTGCAAAAGCCCTGCTTCAGGGAACCGTAGGTGAACAGCAGTGTCATGTTCGGCATTCATTGGAAATGGGTGTGCTGCCACAGCCGCACTCAGTCAGGGCGGTGAGCATGTGGCGGCTGCGTGCCGCGCTATTCTCACTGTGCACGCGCCATGGCACGTGCGGTCAACCGTCAACAGGCCTCAGCGTCGGGGCGGCCGTTGTGGCAACCATCTGCGCACTGACTAGAAAGAGGATCCGTTGGAACCGATAGCGTGGTGGTTGGCGATTTTCCTGGTTGTGCCTGTCTGGCGTGCAGCGCGTCGCGTGGTGCCTGTTGTGGTGTCGCGGTACGACAGCGCTGCGCTGCGCGTCGAGCCCCCAGCCGCTGTGGCCGCCTGCTTGCAGAAGCAGCCTGTCACGCAGACGCGAGGCGATGCGGTTGCACTTGCGGCCTGGTGCTCGGCAGGCGCCGGGGTGGAGGGAGGGTCTTTCTGGCGGCCAGGTGCCGCGTCGACGCTCGAAATCCCATTGGCCGTGGCGCTCTGGCGTGGTGGCGATGCGGCGTCGGCAGCCCGCCAGACTGAAGACTTTTCGCGCCGCCTGGACGGTAGCGATCGGCTGGCTGCGACACGCGGCGCGCTGGGCGGTATGGTGCTGCGCTGTCGCGTGAAGTGCCACGATGCCATGTGGTGGCGCGCCCGCCAGCCGAGCGATCCCTGGGACTGCGGCTATCTGGTCTGCGAGCCTGCGGTGCACCAGGCGTTGCGCCGATTCCAGCCGCGCCGCGCCACGTTGATGGTGGCCCATGCGTGGCCAGCCGCTGCGCTGCAACAGGCGCTGGAAAGTCTGATCACGCAGAGCGCTGGTTTCCGGCACCCGGTGCGACTGCTGGTCACTGGCAGCGCCCTGTCTGAATGGCGGCCACCGCGTGGGGTACTGGTGTCCGAGCTGGGCGCCCAAACACCCCTGGTGGTGGGCCCGTAAGGCGCCTGTTGGTCTGGCCCGGTGAGGCTTTGATTGACCAGCCCGTCGAAGCCTCTCAAGCGCTGGACTTCGACAGGTTCGGCCCGAACGAAATCCAGGATTTCCAAGTGCCTGCGCTCGCTGTCAGTAAGCGCCCATGTAGTCGCGCTTGCCGATGGCCATGCCGTTGTGGCGCAGGATGTCGTAGGCGGTGGTGACGTGAAAGAAAAACTGCGGCAAACCGTAGTTGGCCAAATAGGCCTGCCCGCTCAGTTTTTTCTCTTTCGGGGTGCCCGGGCGCAAGACGATCTCGCTGCTTTCTTTGCCCTCAAACTGGGACGCGTTCACGCTGTCCAGAAAGGCCAGGGTTTTTGTCAACAGCGCATCCAGATCGGCAAAGGTCTTTTCCTGGCCGTCCAATGTGGGCACATCGATACCGGCCAGGCGCGCCGCGATGCCACGCGAAAAATCGGCGGCAATCTGCACCTGCTTGAGCAGAGGAAACATGTCTGGAAACAGACGCGCCTGCAACAAGGCGTCGGGCTCTATGGCTTTGGCCGCGACATGTTCGCTGGCCTGCGAAAGAATCGCTTTCAAGGCCGTCAGCATTTGCTTGAAGACGGGAACGGAGTGGGTGTACATGGCGCTGGTCATGGGAAGTCCTGGTAGGTAAACAGTGAGTACGCGAATGCGTGTGCTGCCCGTGTCTGGCGGGTCCGGGTGGGCGCTGCCCTGAGCAGGGCTTCCACGAGAACTTGTCTGTGAGCGCCTCTGTCGGGCGGCGCTCCAGCATGCCGGCCAATGTAACCCGCGCCAGTCAAACGGCGCATGGCCCTCAGGCTGACGGGGCAATCGGAGGCCTTCCAACACCCTCGACAACATTTTGCGTCGTGCGTGCTTCGACGGGTGACAGGGTTGCCGGTTGGGGTGCTATCGGCCAACCCGCCGGCGAGCCATGCGTCACCAGGAAAAATTTTTCCGCGTGCGCGTGTGTGTATTCTTTCAGCAGCTCCGAGCGCGGTTCGCCCGGCACCACATCGGCTGGCAGTTGCACATGCATCTCGGCCATCTCGGTCTCCGCCGCACACCCGCCCGGCTACACCCG
>CAYRIT010000018.1:0-3648 GCA_964424415.1 uncultured Hydrogenophaga sp. | reverse complement strand
CCCGCCACGTCCCTCGATACAAAGCGAAATAAATCGAAACCGCGCCGAGAAGACCTGCGAACGCTTGTCGCGCACCATTGGGTTTCGTTTCACCATCCCTGAAAGAGGACATCGACATGAAACCCTGGATCAAAAGAACCCTGTTTTCCCTGCTGGGCGCTGCGCTGCTGGCGGGTGGCCTGTCTGCCTGCTCCAGCGGCCACCGCTGGCGCGACGGCCAGATGGACGAGCAAGGCATCACCGAGATCCGTGGCAAGGCGCTGGAGCGGGTAGGCAGCAAGCTGGCCCTCGACGCCGCGCAGAAGCAAAAGCTCGAACGCCTGGCCGACACGATGCAGGCCCAGCGCAAGGCCTTCATGGGCGACGCTGCCCGGCCGCGCGAGGCTCTGCAGGCGCTGGTGGCGGGCAACAAGTTTGACCGCTCGGGTGCGCAGGCGCTGGTGGACGCCAAAGTGCGCGCGGTGCAGGCGGGCAGCCCTGAGATGATTGCCGCCATGGGCGACTTCTACGACAGTCTCAAGCCCGAGCAGCAGAGCCAAGTGCGCGAGATGATGAAAAAACGCCGCGGCTGGATGGGTCGCCATCACTGAAGATAGGCGCATGCATTCCACCCACGCGGCCATGCGGCAACTGACGCAGGCATTGCGCGCGCTCGGCGCTGCTTGCGGGCGTGCTGCAGCCTAAGTGGGGCGAGAATTCGATCACCATGCACCGCATCTTGCTCATCGACGACGACGAACAGCTGGGGCTGCCGCTGGCCACCTATTTCCAGCGTTTCGAACTGGAGCTGGTGCAGGTACTGCGCCCCAGCGAAGGGCTGGCCTTGCTGGCGCAGGGCGGCTTCGACGCCGCCATTCTCGACGTGATGCTGCCCGAGATGGACGGCTTTGAGCTGTGCCGCAGCATGCGCCGCACGAGCGACATTCCGATCGTCATGCTGACCGCACGCGGCGAGGTGATGGACCGGGTGGTGGGACTGGAGCTGGGTGCGGACGACTACTTGCCCAAGCCTTTCGAGCCACGCGAACTGGTGGCCCGCCTGCAAACCCTGTTCCGCCGCATGAAAGTGGCGCCGCCCTTCGAGGCGCCCGGCGTGCTCGAATTCGACGGCCTGCGCATCGACCCTGCGCGCCGCAGCGTGCAATCCCTGGGCCAGGAGGTGGAGCTCACCGGCACAGAGTTCGACCTGCTGTATCTGCTGGCGCAGGGTGCCGGGCGGGTGTTCAGCCGCGATGACATCCTGAACCAGCTGCGGGGCCACGAGGCCGAGCTGTTCACCCGCGCCGTGGACATCGTCGTCAGCAGGCTGCGCAAAAAACTCGAACCGCTGGACGCCATCAAGACACTGCGCAACGCCGGCTACACGCTGGCCCTGCGTCGGGTGGCATGAGCGGCCACCCTGCAGATCGCCCGCCCTGGCACCGCCGCGCGCGACAGGCCGTGCGCCGGTCGCTGCGGGTGCGCCTGGTGCTGGTGTTTCTGGTGCTGGCGCTGGCCATGGCCGTCACGTTTCTGATGGGGGCGCAGAAAGCCGTTGCTGTGGGCTGGCGCGAGGCCGCCCGCCCCTTGCTGACCGACTATGTAGACCACTTGGCGCGTGAGGTGGGCAGCCCACCCAGCCTGGCGCGTGCCCAGGCCATCACCGCGCGCCTGCCGATTGCGCTGCGCATCTCTGGCCCCACGGTGAACTGGGATTCACAACCCGGCCAGCCGCGCCACGGCCTGGCAAGCGACCGCGGCTGGCGCCACGGCGAAGCGAGCGACAGCTTACTGGTGCGCACCACCGCCGACGGCCACCGGCTGGAGTTTGGCCTGGCACTGCAGGCTTGGCAGCAGCGGCCACGCATTGTCTGGGTCACGCTGGGTGTTCTGCTGCTGCTCACCGCGCTGGCCTGGCTGTATGTGCGCCGCCTGCTGCGCCCGCTGGACGACATTCGCGCCGGAGCGCAGCGTTTTGGCGCGGGGGCGTTCGAGGTGCCCATTCCGGTGCGGCATTCGCACCGGCCCGACGAACTGGGCCAGCTCGCCGCCACCATCAACACCATGGGCAGCGACATCCACCAGATGCTGGATGCCAAACGCGCCCTGCTGCTGGCCATGAGCCACGAGCTGCGCAGCCCGCTGACCCGCGCGCGCCTGAACGCCGAGCTGCTGCCCGACACCGCCGAGGCCGGTGCTCCGCGCCAGGCGCTGTTGCGCGACCTGGGCGAGATGGCGCGCCTGATCACCGACCTGCTGGAAAGCGAGCGCCTGGCCAGTCGCCACGCCGCACTGCAGCGCGAGCCGGTGGACCTGGCCAAGCTGGTGCGCGAGGTCATGGCCGAGCTCGCCAGCCGGTACCCAGGCGCCGCCGCCGTTCGCGCGCAGGCGCCGGCCAGCCTGCCGACGCTGCAGCTGGACCGTGCACGCATTCGCCTGCTGCTGCGTAACCTGCTGGACAACAGCCTGCGCCACACCGACCCTGGCGCTGCGCCGCCTGAACTGCGCGTGCAGCTGCAAGGCGATGAACTGGAGATCGAAGTGCGTGACCATGGCCCCGGCGTGCTGCCAGAGCACCTGGCGCAGCTCGCCCAGGCCTTCTACCGCCCCGACAGCGCGCGCCAGCGCACCACGGGCGGTGTGGGACTGGGCCTGTATTTGTGCCGCATGGTCGCCGAGGCGCATGGCGGACGGCTGGCGCTGCGCAATGCAGAGCCGGGGCTGGCGGTGCGGGTGGTGCTGCCGGTGCAAGCGGCCCCATAACCCTGAAGCGGGACGCGCAATGGGCGTTTTCTACAATCGCCCCATGCAAAGCCTCCACTACACCCGCGCCGCCGAGCTTCCCGCCATCCTTGCCCAGCGCATCGCCATCCTCGATGGCGCCATGGGCACCATGATCCAGCGCTTCAAGCTCGACGAAGCGGCTTATCGGGGTGGGCGATTCAAGGATTTCCACAAGGATGTGAAGGGCAACAACGAGTTGCTGAGCCTCACCCGGCCCGACGTGATCCGAGACATCCACGAAAGTTACCTGGCCGCGGGTGCCGACCTGATCGAAACCAACACCTTCGGTGCGACCACGGTGGCGCAGGCCGACTACGACATGGCCGACCTGGCGCGCGAGATGAACCTGGCCTCGGCCCGGCTGGCACGCGAGGCCTGTGACAAATACTCAACACCCGACAAACCGCGTTTTGTGGCCGGTGCACTCGGCCCCACACCCAAGACCGCCAGCATCAGCCCCGACGTGAACGACGCCGGTGCACGCAACGTCACCTTCGAGCAACTGCGCGCGGCATATTACGAACAGGTCGAAGCGCTGGTCGAAGGCGGGGCCGATGTGCTGCTGGTCGAAACCATCTTCGACACACTCAACGCCAAGGCCGCGCTGTTTGCGATCGACGAGTTCTTCGAGGCCAGCGGCGAGCGCCTGCCTGTCATCATCAGCGGCACCGTGACCGATGCCTCGGGCCGCATCCTGAGCGGGCAGACGGTGAGCGCGTTCTGGGCCAGCGTGCGCCACATTCAGCCGCTGGCCGTGGGCCTGAACTGCGCGCTTGGTGCCACGCTGATGCGTCCCTACATCCAGGAGCTGGCCAAGGTGGCGGGCGACACCTTCATCAGCTGCTACCCCAACGCCGGCCTGCCCAACCCCATGAGCGACACCGG
>CAYRIT010000017.1:0-45060 GCA_964424415.1 uncultured Hydrogenophaga sp. | reverse complement strand
GTTCCATGCAGCGACTATCGCACGCCCCCATGCACATGCTGCCCCAGCGCTAGGGGCGGGCGCCTAGCCGATGTCGTGCTGCGGACGCTAGACTTCTCCGACATGAGCGACGACGCCGGCACCGCAAACCGCATCCGTGCCCACCTCAGCCAGGTGGATCACCTCAGGGGGCAGATCCACTGCGCCGAACTGGCAGCCGCGATCGCTGAGGTCAAGCACCTGCAGGCGCTCCGATTTCGCGCCACCTACGCCGACTTCCTCCAGTCGCCCCGCCACCAGGCGGCCACGCGATTTTTTCTGGAAGAGCTGTACGGCGAACACGATTTCACCGAGCGAGACGCCCAGTTTGGCCGCATCGCCGGGGCGATCGAGCGCTTGTTTCCGGCCGCCGTGGGACAGCTGGCGGTGGATCTGGCAGAGACACACGCGCTGTCCGAACGGCTGGACCACGAAATGGCCGGGCACACGTTGGCGCTGGGCGGTGGTGGCACCGCCGGCGAGCGTTATGTCCGCAGTTGGCGGGCGACCGGTCAGCGCGAGCAGCGGGGCCGCCAGCTGGCGGTTGTGCTGCACATGGGGCATGAGCTGCAGCGGCTCACCCGGATCAGGTCGCTGCTGATCGCGCTCAAGATGATGCGGCAACCGGCACATCTTGCCGGCCTGTCGTCGCTGCAGCAATTTTTAGAGCGTGGCTTCGCTGCGTTTGCTGCCATGGGTGACGCCAAAACCTTCCTGGCCGCCATTGAAACCCGCGAATCTGCATGGATTGCTGGCATGTTCGACATGGATCTTGATGCCTGCGTCGAGCAGCTGGCCGCCGATCTGGCCGCCGCACAGCACCAGCGGTGACGCCGTTCGCGGAGCGAACAGCAGATGCCCGGTTGTCCCGTTTGTTGGTTTTCCGACCCCGCGATTTTGAAGGGATGGACAGACCGTGTGCCGGTACCCGGTGATTGCTATGAGGCAAATTTTTTATCGACAGGGTCGTGTGCTGGGGGAGAGCGCGCGCTCGTGGCGCTGACCCTCGGTGGGCGTGTGCCCTGCACCAGTGACGGGGCCAGGCCCGATCTGAGGAACCCATGCGATCGGCGGCTGCAATCGCTTGATTCAGAGACGCCCATGTCCTTTCCACGGTTGAACCGATCGATAACCAACTGTTCCCACGCGAGCCGGTGGCCTGCGCTGGGGTTTGAAAACGCACCTCAGTTGGCGAAGCAGTCGGCCCGCCCGCGCCGAGAATCGCGCTGAGGTCGCTCAAAAATTTCCATAAAAATCATGTGGAAGGAACGGCTTGGGCGGTCGCACAGGGGCGGCGGGCGATCACCGTCGTGAATTGTTTTGTTGTCCCGCGTGGCGCTGCGAACGTGTGCTGTTCCTGGTAAAGGATTTCCCAGCCGTCGAATCTTTCCAGCAGCTCGTTGGCTTGGAACAGGCAATGTCCTTCAGGCGAAAACATGTCCATGAAGGTGGTGCCATCGCTGAGCACGTTGATTGCGGCAACCCCGCCGGGCTTCACCGCCGACTGGAGCCGCGCCAGTTGGCGGTAGGCCGTGGCGCAATCGAAGAACATCAGCAGACCGATCGAGACGACGGAGTCGTAGGACGCATCCAGTGCGTAGTCTCGAAGATCGGCTTGCTCGGCGCGCACTGGCAAGTGCGCCAGTCTGGCGGCGGCTGCAACGTGTTCAATCGCAGTCCTGCTCGCGTCCAGCGCAAACACCTCGCTGCCGAGCCGTGCGGCTGCCAGAGCCAGGTTGCCAAGACCACAACCAAAGTCGAGGACGGTCCCAGCCAGGTAAGGCAAGGCCGCAGACTCAAAGGGATTCAGCGCGAGCTCGTGGTGAGTGACCTGCTGCTTGAACTGCCGATCGAAGAATTCGACGCTGGAGTTTGCGGTCATTGGGTTCACCGGTGTGGCGGATTTATGAGACCCAGCGTCTTGGCTCGGTGGAAGGGCGACGCGAAGCTTTTGGCGGCCCGTGGGAGTGTCGCGGTGCGCGTGGCTGGCGGCCCAGCCTTCGGGTGTGGACGGAGTTCAATGGGCATAGGCGCTTGAAACTCGTTGGCCAGAGTTTCAATTTTTCAGTGCCTCGATCACTGGCCCGATGGCCATCAATCAGGCAGGTGGAGCATGGATACAAGCAGTCCGCTTGCACCGAATGCAAATTTTATGCCCACTGGGCGATCAGACGGGCGTTTTCGAAGCTGTGCCCGGATGCCCGATCCGAGCTGCCAGCGGGCCTTCTTCTGATCGCCCCCGCCAGGCTCCCGGCGTCACCCCCGTCCAGCCCTTGAACGCGCGGATGAAGCTCTTTTCGTTCTGAAACCCGGCCGCGAGCGCCACCTGCTTGATCGGGCGCTGGCTGCGTTGCAGCAGGTCGATGGCGAGCTCGCGACGCACCGTGTCTTTCAATGCCTGTAGTGAAGCGCCTTCGTCTTTGAGCTGGCGGTGCAGGGTGCGAGCCGAGAGGTTGAGCCGGGCTGCGAGCTCGCTCGCGTTGTGGGCGGCGCTGGGCTGTCTCAGCAGGGCGTGGCGCACACGCTGCACCAGCAGGCGGTCGCGGCGGTACGGCCGCACGGTGAGCGGGAGCGCGCGCTGCAGCATCCCGTTCATTGCCGCTTCGTCGCGGTGAATCGGCAGCGCGAGGTAGCGGGCGTCGAAACGCAGGGCGGCGTGGGGCTGGTCGAATTGCGAGGGGCCGTCGAACAGCACGCGGTAGGCCTCGGCATGCGCGGGTGCGGGATAGGGGAACTGCGCACCCTGCAGCGGGATGCGCGAGTCCACCAGCCAGCAGGCAAACCCCAGCACGTTGCGCAACACCGAGACGACACAGAACTCGGTGAGCGCGCGGGGTCCGTGGTGCGCGCCGTGGGCGCTGAGCACGAGCAGGGCGCTGTCGCCGTCGGTCTGCACCACCAGCGTCACGTCGTCGGTGAGCAGCTGGTGGTGACGGCACCAGCGTCTGAGCGCCAGGCCCAGGGTGGGGGCCGAGAGCGAGGCGCGCGCCAGCATGCCGTAGCTGCCCCAGGGCAGGGCGCGGCGAAAGCAGCCCAGGGCTTCGTCGTCGAGCTCGCGCATGGCGGCCTCCGACACCACCTCCATCTGCGCGGCGCTGATGCGGGCCTGGGCATCGTCCACAGATGCTGGCGCGATTTGTGCCAGCGTCAGGGCCTGAACCGGATCGAGGCCGCGGGCGCGGTAAGCCGACACCATCGCCTGAACAAAGGCCATGGGTGTGGCGGTTCGTCCGTGGCGCAGCGCTGGCGCGGGGCGCGCCACGGTCGGGGTCAGGCGGGTGATGGGCGGTCGTGGCATGGCAGCCAGTTTGCCACTGTGGTGGCGCTATTTGCAACCAATCTGGCGGCACAGAAACCGGCCGCGCTTCTATGCTTGGGGCTTGCGCCCGCCCGGAGCTTCCTTCTGGCCGGTCGCAAGCACCGCCTGCAGAGGAGACACGCCGTGACCGAAGCCGCCCGCCCAACCACCACAACAGCCGCCCCCCTGTCGCGCAGCCTGGCCCGCGGCGCCACCGACGTGCCGCTGATCGAACAGACCATCGGCGCCTGCATCCATGCCATGGTCGAGCGCCAGCCTGAGCACGAGGCGCTGGTCAGCGTGCACCAGGGCCGGCGCCTGACGTACCGCGCCCTGCAGACCCAGGCCCGCCGTCTGGCGAGCGCCTTGCTCGGCCTGGGCCTGGTGCCCGGCGACCGGGTGGCGATCTGGTCGCACAACAACACCGAGTGGGTGCTGATGCAGCTGGCCACGGCCGAGGTCGGCCTGATCCTGGTGAACATCAACCCGGCCTACCGCACCAGTGAGGTGGCGTACGCACTCAACAAGGTGGGCTGCAAGCTGCTGGTGACCATGGCGCACTTCAAGACCAGCGACTACCTGGGCATGTTGCGCGAGCTCGCGCCCGAGTGGTTGCACGGCGAGCCAGGCTGCCTGGAATCGCAGCAGCTGCCGCATCTGCACACGGTGGTCTGGATCGACGAGCCCGGCCAGGGTGCGGACGAGCCGGGGCTGATGCGTTTTTCCAGCCTGCTGGCAATGGGCTACCCCGACGATGCGCGTGTCGCCGCGGCGGCGGCCACGCTCAAACCGACCGACCCGATCAACATCCAGTTCACCAGCGGCACCACCGGCTTCCCCAAGGGCGCCACGCTGACGCACCGCAACATCCTGAACAACGGTTTTTTCATCGGTGAGTGCATGAAGCTCACGCCGGCCGACCGGCTGTGTATTCCGGTGCCGCTGTACCACTGCTTCGGCATGGTGCTGGGCAACCTGGCCTGCCTCACCCACGGCTCGACCATCGTCTACCCGAACGACGGGTTTGACCCGCTCACCGTGTTGCAGACCGTGCAGGACGAGCGCTGCACCGGGCTGCATGGCGTTCCCACCATGTTCATCGCCGAGCTGGACCACCCGCGTTTCAGGGAGTTCGATCTGTCCACGCTGCGCACCGGCATCATGGCCGGCTCGCCATGCCCCACCGCGGTGATGCAGCGCGTGGTGGAGGACATGCATTTGTCGGAAATCACCATCGCCTACGGCATGACCGAAACCAGCCCGGTGAGCTGCCAGAGCAGCACCGACACGCCGCTGCACAAGCGCGTGGCCACCGTGGGCCAGGTGCAGCCGCACCTGGAGGTGAAGATCGTCGACCCGGAGAGTGGCGAGATCGTGGCCCCGGGTGCGCAGGGCGAGCTGTGCACACGCGGTTACTCGGTCATGCACGGCTACTGGGACGACGCGGCCAAGACCGCCGAAGCCATTGACACTGACGGATGGATGCACACCGGCGACCTCGCCACCATGGACACCGAGGGCTATGTCAACATCGTCGGACGCATCAAGGACATGGTGATTCGCGGTGGCGAAAACATCTACCCGCGCGAGATCGAGGAATTCCTGTACCGCCACCCTGCCGTGCAAGATGTGCAGGTGGTGGGTGTGCCCGATGCCAAATACGGCGAAGAGCTGTGCGCGTGGATTGTGCTCAAGCCGGGGCAGAGAGTCACCGATGCCGAGCTGCGCGACTTCTGCCGAGGGCAGATCGCGCATTACAAGATCCCGCGCTACATGCGCTTTGTCAGCGAGTTCCCCATGACCGTGACCGGCAAGATCCAGAAATTCAAGATTCGCGATGCGATGAAAGACGAATTGCATTTGACCGAAACCCGTACCGCCTGAAACACGCCCCATGTCCCACATCACATCCCAACTCAACGCCCGTTCTGCCGATTTCCAGGCCAATGCCGCCGCCATGCGTGCGGTGGTCGACGATCTGAAAGCGCAAATTGAAAAGGCCACGCTCGGCGGCGGCGAGGTGGCGCGCACCAAGCACTTGAAGCGCGGCAAGCTGCTGCCGCGCGACCGCGTGCAGATGCTGCTCGACCCTGGCACACCGTTTCTGGAGCTCAGCCCGCTGGCCGCGATGAACATGTACCCGGACCGCGACGGTGGCGACAGCGCGCCCTGCGCTGGCGTGATCGTTGGCATCGGGCGGGTCAGTGGGGTGGACTGCATGATTGTCTGCAACGACGCCACGGTGAAGGGCGGCACCTACTACCCCATGACAGTGAAGAAACATCTGCGGGCTCAGGAGGTGGCGGCGCAAAATCACTTGCCCTGCATCTACCTAGTGGACTCGGGCGGCGCCAACCTGCCGAACCAGGACGAGGTGTTCCCCGACCGCGACCACTTCGGCCGCATCTTCTACAACCAGGCCAACATGAGCGCGCAAGGCATTGCGCAGATCGCGGTCGTCATGGGCTCGTGCACCGCGGGCGGCGCGTATGTGCCGGCGATGAGCGACGAGACCATCATCGTCAAGAACCAGGGCACGATTTTCCTGGGCGGCCCGCCGCTGGTGAAAGCCGCCATTGGCGAGATCGTGAGTGCTGAAGATCTGGGTGGCGGTGATGTGCACACGCGGCTCTCGGGCGTGGCCGACCACCTGGCGCAGAACGACGCGCACGCCATTGCGCTGGCCCGTCAGGCCGTGGCCACGCTGAACCACCGCAAGGAAGTGGCGCAGGCGCTGCGCGACCCGGTGCCACCGAAGTACGACACGCAGGAGCTCTACGGCGTGATCCCGGCCGATACCCGCAAGCCGTACGACGTGCGCGAAATCATCGCCCGCATTGTTGATGCTTCGGAATTTCACGAATTCAAGGCGCGCTATGGCGCCACCCTGGTCTGCGGCTTCGCTCACATCGAAGGCATGCCGGTGGGCATCGTCGCCAACAACGGCATCCTGTTTTCCGAGAGCGCGCAAAAGGGTGCGCACTTCATCGAGCTCTGTTGCCAGCGCAAGGTGCCGCTGATCTTTCTGCAGAACATCACCGGCTTCATGGTCGGCAAGAAATACGAGAGCGAAGGCATCGCGCGCCACGGCGCCAAGATGGTCACCGCCGTGGCCACGGCCCAGGTACCCAAGTTCACCGTGATCATTGGCGGCAGTTACGGCGCCGGCAACTACGGCATGTGCGGTCGCGCCTACTCGCCGCGGTTCCTGTGGATGTGGCCCAACGCGCGCATCTGCGTCATGGGCGGCGAACAGGCAGCCGGTGTGCTGGCCACGGTGAAGCGAGACGGTATCGAGGCCAAAGGCGGCAGCTGGAGCGCCGAGGAAGAGGCCGCCTTCAAGCAGCCCGTGCTCGACCAGTTCGGCCACCAGAGCCACCCCTACTACGCCAGCGCCCGCCTGTGGGACGACGGCGTGATCGACCCGGCCGACACGCGTCGCGTGCTGGGGCTTGCGTTGTCAGCCTCGCTGAACGCGCCGATCGGCGAGCCGAAGTTTGGCGTGTTCCGGATGTGATCGCACAAGCATACCGACCTGTCGGCTGCCCCAGGCAGCCTGAACCCGGACCCAGCAGAGACCAGTGATGCCCCCCACCATTTACGACACCCCCGAACACGAACTGTTGCGCGACCAGGTGGCGCGTTTTCTTGCACGCGAGGTCGAGCCGTTTGCGGCCGCCTGGGAAGACAGCGGCATGGTGCCGCGCGACGTGTTGCGCCGCATGGGCCAGGCGGGACTGCTGGGCATCGCGTTCGATAGCGAACACGGCGGGGCCGACGCCGATGCCCTGACCAACCTGGTGTTTGCCGAGGCGCTGTCGCAGTCCACCTTTGCCGGTTTCATCATCACGGTGCTGGTGCACACCGACATGGCCGGCCCGCACCTGCACCACGCGGGCAGCCCGGCCCAGAAGGCCAAGTACCTGCCCCAGGTGACGGCGGGCGAGATGATCACCGCGGTGGGCATCAGCGAACCAGGCGCGGGCTCGGACGTGGCCGGCATCCGCACCAGTGCACGCCGCGATGGCGATCACTGGGTGATCAACGGCACCAAGATGTTCATCACCAACGGGGTGCACGCCGACCTGTATTTTGTGGCTGCCAAGACCGGTAGCGCGCGCCACGACATGAGCATGTTCATCGTCGAGAAAGGCACGCCGGGTTTCACCGTGGGACGCGCGCTCAAGAAGACGGGCTGGCTCTCCAGCGACACGGCCGAACTGGTGTTCGACAACGTGCGGATCCCGGCCGAAAACCTGCTGGGTGAGGAAGGCAAGGGTTTTTATTCGGTGATGAAAAATTTCCAGACCGAGCGCATCGCCCTGGGCGCCATGGCCATCGGCCACTGCACCCAGGCGCTGGCCATCACGCTCGACCACGTGCGCCAGCGCCAGGCGTTTGGCGGCACGCTGTGGGATCAGCAGACGATCCGCCAGCGCCTGTCCATGCTGGACGCCAAGACCCGCGCCGCGCGGCAGTTCATGTACCACTGCGCCTGGAGCGTCACGCAGGGCAAAGACATCGTGCAGGAGGTGTCGATGCTGAAGGCCTTGACCGGTGAGTTGGTCAACGAGGTGGTACAGACCTGCCAGCAGTTCCACGGCGGCATGGGCTTCATCCGCGAAACGGCGATCGAGCGGCTGTGGCGCGATGCGCGCGTGCTGGCGATCGGCGGCGGCGCCACGGAAGTGATGCTGGAAGAAGTGGCGAAACGCTATTGAAGTGGGTATTGACCATGAGTGACGTACTGGATGTTTCCCGCCCCACGCCGCAGGTCGCGCGCGTGTGGCTCAACCGCCCCGAGGTGCGCAACGCCTTCAACGAAGACGTGATCGCCGCGCTCACCGCCACCTTTGCCGAGATGGCGAGGGATGACGCGTTGCGCGTGGTGGTTCTGGGTGCGCACGGCAAGGCCTTTTGCGCCGGTGCCGACCTGAACTGGATGAAGGCCATGGCGGGCTACAGCTGGGAAGAAAACCGCGCCGACGCGCAGCAGCTGGCCGACATGCTCTGGACGCTGGACCAATGCCCGGTGCCCATCGTGGGGCGCATCCAGGGCGACTGTTACGCCGGCGGCATGGGCCTGGCCGCGGTGTGTGAT
Organism: uncultured Hydrogenophaga sp.; assembly: GCA_964424415.1. GTDB lineage: Bacteria > Pseudomonadota > Gammaproteobacteria > Burkholderiales > Burkholderiaceae_C > Hydrogenophaga. The sequence goes on along the minus strand of CAYRIT010000017.1, from coordinate 36,643 downwards.
GTGCTGGTGGCGGTGGAGAGCGCGACCTTTTGCCTGTCCGAGGCGCGGCTGGGTTTGTTGCCCGCCACCATCAGCCCGTATGTGGTGCGGGCCATGGGCCAGCCCGCAGCGCGCCGCTACATGGTCACGGCCGAACGCTTCAGCGCAGCCCAGGCCCACGCCATGGGCATGGTGCACGAGCTGGCCACACCCGACACGCTGGACGAGACGGTGGATGAGCTGGTGCGGACCCTGGTCGCCAACGGCCCGCAGGCCACGCGCGCCTGCAAGCGGCTGGTGCAGGACGTGAGCGGCGTGCCCGTCACGGAAGCGCTGCGCGCCGAGACCGCGCGCCGCATCGCAGACATCCGCGCCAGCGACGAGGGTCGCGAAGGCGTGGCGTCGTTCTTGAACAAGCGCAAGCCGTCCTGGCTGGTGGACTGATCTCCTCACAAAGATCACCGCATGGCATCCGCCGACATCTCCCTCTGGCAACAGCTCGTCGCCTGGCTGCATGGCCTGGGCGTGCACCTTGGCACCGGCGTGGTCAACGACGTCGGCGCGCAAGTGGGTGCGGGCGTGACGCAGGCGGCCAGCCATCTCGACATGCCCAGCCTGCTCGCGCTGGCCGCCGCACTCGGCTGGGCCAGTGGTTTCCGGCTGTACGCGGTGGTGTTTCTGGTGGGTGTCGCCGGTGCAGCGGGCTGGATCGTGTTGCCGCCTGGCCTGCATGTCCTGCAGCACCCTGCGCTGCTGCTGGCCAGCGGCTTCATGCTGTTCATGGAGTTCTTTGCCGACAAGATTCCGGGCATCGATTCGCTGTGGGACATGCTCAACAGCCTGGTCCGCATTCCCGCCGGGGCGGCGCTGGCCGCCGGTGCGCTGGGTGCCGACGGCGCCACCATGGCGCTGGTGGGTGCGCTGCTGGGCGGTGGCCTGGCCGCCACCTCGCAGGCCGCCAAAACCACCACCCGCGCGGCGATCAACACCTCGCCCGAACCGTTCTCCAACCTCGGCATGAGCCTGGTCGAAGACGGCCTGGTGGTGGGCGCGGTCTGGCTCGCCACCCAGCACCCGCTGGTGTTTGGTGTGCTGCTGGTGATCGTGGTGATCCTGATGTGGATCGTCACCTGGATGTTGTTCAAGTTCCTGCGCGCGGTGATCCGCCGCATGAGCGCATTTTTGTCTGCTGCCCCTAAGGAAGCCTGATGTTCAAAAAAATCCTCATCACCAACCAAGGTGAAAACGGTTGCGCAGCAGCCGTTTCATCCCATGGCCTGACACGCGCCCCGTGTGCAGGCTATTTCATCGCGGGAGCAGCCCATGTTTAACAAGATACTGATCGCCAACCGAGGTGAAATTGCCTGCCGCGTCGCCGCCACCGCGCGCCGCATGGGCGTGCGCACCGTGGCCGTGTATTCCGACGCCGATGCCAGCGCCAAGCATGTCGCGGCGTGTGACGAGGCGGTGCACATCGGCGGCAGCGCGCCCCAGGAAAGCTACCTGCAGTGGGAGCGCATCCTGGCCGCGGCCAAGGCCACGGGCGCGCAGGCGATTCACCCGGGTTACGGTTTCCTGAGTGAGAACGAGGCCTTTGCGAACGCCTGCGCCCAAGCCGGGCTGGTCTTCATCGGCCCGCCATCCTCCGCCATCCAGGCCATGGGCCTGAAGGCCGAGTCCAAGCAGCTGATGGAAAAAGCCGGTGTGCCGCTGGTGCCAGGCTACCACGGTGCCGACCAGGACCCGGCCATGCTCCAGCGCGAGGCCGACCGCATCGGCTACCCGGTGCTCATCAAGGCCAGCGCCGGTGGTGGTGGCAAGGGCATGCGCGCGGTCGACAAGGCCGAAGACTTCGCGGCCGCGCTGGCGAGCTGCCAGCGCGAAGCACGCAACAGCTTCGGCAGCGACGCGGTGCTGGTCGAGAAATACGTGCTGCGCCCGCGCCACATCGAAATCCAGGTATTCGGCGACACCCACGGCAACTGCGTTTACCTGTTCGAGCGCGACTGCTCGGTGCAGCGGCGCCACCAGAAGGTGCTGGAAGAAGCGCCGGCCCCGGGCATGACACCCGAGCTGCGCCAGCAGATGGGCCTGGCTGCGGTGGCGGCGGCCAAAGCGGTGAATTACGTGGGCGCGGGCACGGTGGAGTTCATCGTCGAACAGCCGGGCGGCTATGAAAAACCGGAAGACATGAAGTTCTTCTTCATGGAGATGAACACGCGGCTGCAGGTCGAGCACCCCGTCACCGAAGCCATCACCGGGCTCGATCTGGTGGAGTGGCAACTGCGTGTGGCTTCGGGCGAACCGCTGCCGCTGAAGCAGGAGGCGCTGCGCATCCAAGGGCACGCGATCGAGGCGCGTATCTGCGCCGAGACGCCCGACAACCAGTTTCTGCCCGCCACCGGCCGACTCGACGTGTACCGCAAGCCCGACCATGTGAGCTTCGAGCGCGCCGAGGGCAGCGGCCCGACCGCCGGTGTCCGCTTCGACGACGGCGTGCGCGAAGGCGACGCGATCAGCCCGTTCTACGACTCCATGGTGGCCAAGCTCATCGTGCACGCCGCCACCCGCGCCCAAGCGCTGGCCAGGCTCGACGCAGCGCTCGCCGCCACCCGCATCGTCGGGCTGTCGACCAACGTGCAGTTCCTGCGCCATGTCGCCGCCAGCCCGTCGTTTGCCAGCGCCCGGCTCGACACCGCGCTGATCCCGCGCGAGGCCGGGCTGCTGTTCCAGCAGGACCGCGTGGGCCGCCCGCTGGCGGTGGCCGCCGCTGTGGCGCAGACGCTGATCGCCGAGCGCGCCACCGAAGGCGCCGATCCGTTCTCGCGCCGCGACGGCTGGCGTCCGTTCGGTCTCACGGTGCGCCGCTTCGACTTCGAGTACCGCGGCGAGGCGCTGCAGGCCCAGCTCGGTTACCTGCACGACGGCGCACTGCAACTTGCCGTGGGCAGCGATGCGCCCGCGCTGCTGCGCTTTGACACCCTGCCCAGCGACAGCGGCACCCGGATCGACCTGCAATTCAGCGGCCAGCGCCAGACGGTGCAGACCTGGCAGCGCGAGGAGCTGGTGCATGTGTTCTGCGACCTCGGCGCCACCACCATCACCGAGATCGACGCCCTGGCCCACGCGGGCGAAGCCGCCGCCGACGGTGGCCGCCTGACCGCGCCCATGCCGGGCAAGGTGGTGTCGTTTGCGGTCAAGGTCGGTGACGCGGTCAAGAAGGGCCAGCCGCTGGCGGTGATGGAAGCGATGAAGATGGAACACACCATCGCCGCGCCCGCCGACGGCACGGTGGACGAGCTCCTCTACGCGCCCGGCGACCAGGTCGCCGAAGGCGCGGAGCTGCTCAAGATCACCGCCGCCACCGCGTGACACCGGGCCGCCTGGCTTGCCCGTAAGCTTGCGGCCATGAAGATCAGCTTTTGCTGCACCGGCACCCGGGCCGAGCCCTGGATCGATGGGTTGCGCGCGGCGTTTCCCGAGGCTGGGGTGGAGGCCTGGGTGCCCGGCGCACCGCCGGCCGACTACGCGGTGGTCTGGGCGCCGCCGCAACAGTTTCTCGACGAGCAGCCGCACCTGAAGGCCTTGCTGAACATCGGCGCTGGCGTTGATGCACTGCTGCAACTGAAGCTGCCGCCGCAGACCCGCATCGTGCGGCTGGAAGACGCCGGCATGTCGGTGCAGATGGCCGAGTACGTGTGTCACGCGGTGATCCGCCACTTCCGCGAGTTCGATGGGTACGCGCGCGATGTGGCGGCCGGCAAGTGGTCGTTTCGCAAGCCACACAGCCGCGCCGATTTTCCGGTTGGCGTGCTGGGACTGGGCGTGCTGGGTGAGCGGGTGGCGCAGGCGCTGCGTGTGTTCGAGTTTCCGGTGCATGGCTGGAGCCGCAGCGCCAAGGCGATCGACGGCGTGGTCTGCCACAGCGGCGCGGACCACCTGCCGGAGTTCCTCTCGCAGTGCCGTGTGCTGGTCAATCTGCTGCCGCTCACGCCCGAGACACACGACATCCTCAACCGCGACACACTCTCGCGCCTCCAGCCCGGCGCTTACCTGATCAATGTGGCGCGCGGCGCGCATCTGGTGGACAAGGACCTGATCGAGTTGCTCGACAGCGGTCACCTCGCCGGTGCCTTGCTCGACGTGTTTCGCGTCGAGCCGCTCCCTGCCAGCCACCCATTCTGGAAACACCCGAAAATCACCCTCACGCCGCACACCTCGGCGCGCACCCTGCGCCGGGAAAGCATCGACCAGATCGCCGGCAAGATCGCGGCGCTGGAGCGCGGCGAGGTGGTGGCCGGCGTCGTGGACCCGGTGCGCGGTTATTGAATGAAAGACCTGTCATGAAACTCCCTGGCGAAGTCAAACTGGTCGACGTCGGTCCGCGCGATGGCCTGCAAAACGAAAAGCAGCCGGTGCCGGCGGCGGTCAAGATCGAGCTGGTGCACCGGCTGCAGGCGGCAGGCCTGAAAGAGATCGAGGTCACGAGCTATGTGAGCCCCAAATGGGTGCCGCAGATGGCCGACAACCACGCCGTCATGAGCGGCATCCGGCGCCAGCCCGGCGTGCGCTACTCGGTGCTCACGCCCAACCTCAAGGGCTTCGAGGCGGCGGTGCTCGACCAGCCGGACGAGATTGTGGTGTTCGGCGCGGCCAGCGAGGCCTTCAGCCAGAAGAACATCAACTGCTCGATCGCCGAGAGCATCGAGCGTTTTGCGCCGGTGGTGGCCGCTGCGCTGGCAGCGGGCATCGCTGTGCGCGGCGCGATGAGCTGCACCGTGGGCTGCCCTTACGAGGGCGAGATCGCGCCCGAGCGCGTGGCCTACCTCGCAGGACTGATGAAGGGCATTGGCGTGCAGCGGGTGGACGTGGCCGACACCATCGGCGTGGGTACGCCACGCAAGGTGCAGGCGGCGATCGCGGCGACGCTGCAGCACTTTGCGCTCGACGAAGTGTCGGGCCATTTCCACGACACCTACGGCCAGGCGCTGTCCAACACGCTGGCGGCGCTGGAGCTGGGGGTGTGGAACTTCCAGTCCTCGGTGGCGGGCCTGGGCGGCTGCCCCTACGCCAAGGGCGCCACCGGCAACGTGGCGACCGAAGACGTGGTGTACCTGCTGCACGGCATGGGCATCAGCACCGGCATCGATCTGGAGGCGCTGGTGGATGCCGGTGCCTGGATCAGCGAGCAACTGGGCCGGCCGAGCGGCTCGCGGGTGGGCCGGGCGCTGCTGGCCAAACGGGTGAGCTGATATGGACCCGAAAGTCTGGTGGGCATTTTTTGCCGCTTCCTGGCTGATCTCGCTCTCGCCCGGTTCGGCCGCCGTGCTGTCCATGGGCCATGGTCTGGCCCATGGCGTGCGCCGCACCAGCGCCACGATCGCCGGCATGGGTTTGGGCGTAGCCTTGATGCTGCTGGTGGCGGGTGCTGGTGTGGGCGCCTTGCTGTTGGCCTCCACCACCGCGTTCACCGTGGTCAAGGTGTCGGGCGCAGCCTATCTGATCTGGCTGGGCTGGCAGCAATGGCGCGCGCCCGTAGGCCTGGACGCGCCAGCCGCTGAAACGACCGCAACGTCGGCGGCTCAAGCGAGAACACCGAGCGCGCGCGAGCGATTCACCACCGGGTTCCTGACCAACGCAACCAACCCCAAGGGCATTGTGTTCATGGTGGCGGTGCTGCCGCAGTTCATCGACGCCCACCGGCCCCTGTGGCCGCAGCTGGCCCTGCTGCTCCTGACCTCGGCGGGTGTGGAAATGGCGGTGATGCACGGCTACGCCTTTCTCGCCTCGCGCGCCCAGCGCTGGCTGGCCACCGCGAAGGCGCGCCGAGCGCAGAACCGCGTGTTCGGCGGTGTGCTGATGGTCATGGGCGCGAGCCTGCTGCTGGTGAAACGCGCAGCGGGCTGACCCACTCAGCGCTGCGGCTGTTGCCGCGTCGCTAACATCGATCTCCATGACAGACCCCGTGTTGATTCCCGTCACCGAGCGCCCCGCCGGCTTGCAGCGCGTGGCCGACGCGCTCGCCGCGCTTGGCCATCCGCACGCACCGCTGATGCTCAGCGACGCCGCCCGCACCGCCCAGCAGGCGGCCGACGCGCTGGGTGTGGCGCTCGGTCAGATCGCCAAGAGCATCATTTTTCGCCGCAAGAGCGACGACGTGGCGGTGCTGGTCATCACCTCGGGTGACCTGCGGGTTGACGAGAAAAAGGTGCAGGCCATCGTCTGCGCCGAAGGCAGCAAGCTCGGCCGGGCCGACGCCGATTTCGTGAAAATCCGGACCGGCTTTTCTATCGGCGGCGTCTCGCCGCTGGCACACACCACACCTCCCGTGACCCTGATCGACCGCGAGCTGTTCCGCTTCGGCGAGATCTGGGCCGCAGCGGGCCACCCACACGGCGTGTTCCGCCTGACGCCAGAGGAGCTGCAGGCGCTCACCGGTGCGCCGGTGCACGACGTGACCGAACCCGCGCCCAGCCCATGAGCCATGTACCCCTGATCAACCTGCGCGACGCGCAAGAACGCCACAGCGGCCCCGGCGTGCCTTCGCCCTGTGTTTCCGTCTGTGAGCTCGACGAGGCGCGCGGCCGCTGCAAAGGCTGTTACCGCCTGCTCTCGGAAATTGCCGGCTGGGGCCAGGCCAGCGATGCCGACAAGCTCGCAATCTGGCAACACATCGAGGCCCGGCAGGCCACCACCCCATGAGCGACGCCGACCCCACACTGCACGAGATCCGGTTCTTCTACGACCCGATCTCGCCCTACACCTACCTGGCGTTCGAGCGCCTGCCCGAGGCCCTCATGGGCCACAGCGTGCACGTGCGTTACCAGCCGGTGCTGTTTGCCGCGTTGCTCAAGGCCCAGGGCCAGCGCGGCCCGGCCGAAATTCCGGGCAAGCGCGACTGGACCTACCGCCAGGCGGGCTGGCTCGCGCAGCACCACGGTGTGCCGCTGGACCTGCCCACCGAGCATCCGTTCAACCCGCTGGCGCTGCTGCGCCTGGGGCTGAGCTGCGCCACTGGCGAGGCGCCGGGTGAGACCAGCCGCTGGGTCACCGAGCAGCTGATGCACCACGTCTGGCGCGGCGGCCACAGCGCCACCGATCCGCAGCGCCTGGCCGAGCTGCAAAGCCGGTTGCAGGACCACATGGCTCAGCGCGGCCGGCCCTGGCGGGCACCCGACAGCGAGGTGGTGAAGCAGCGCCTGCGCGCCAACACCGAGGCGGCGCTTGCCCTGGGCCTGTTTGGTGTGCCCTCGCTGGTGCTGGACGAGCGTGTGTTCTGGGGCCAGGACGCGCTGCCGATGTTGCGTGCCTGCCTCGATGGCGACGCCTGGTTCGACGGTCCGGCCTGGGGCGCAGCCAGCCGGCTGCCGGTGGGTGTCCAGCGCGTCGGCTGATCGCGGGCCTGCGTTGACGCAACGCAAGCCGGGGTGCGGGTGCCGGGGTTAGCATGAGGGTCCGGGTCGGGACTGTGGCGGCGCGTCGAGTGCCCCGCCTGCCCGGTTCACCAGGAGACCGCGATGTTCAAGAAAATCCTCGTTCCCACCGACGGTTCCGCCCAGGCGGCGGCCGCAGCCAAAACCGCCGCCCAGCTCGCCAAGAGCCAGGGGGCACAGATCATTGGTGTGTATGTGATCGATCCCTTCCCCTACATCGGCATCGGTGACGCCTCGGCCGTGGGGCTGCAGGCCTACCTGACCGAAGCCAAGGCGGCGGCCGGTCAGGCGCTGGACATGCTGGGCAAGGTCTGCGCGGCCGAGGGTGTGGGCTACGCCGGTGACACCATCGAGCGCAACGTGGTGCACGAAGGCATCCTGGAAACCGCCAGCGCAGAGGGCTGCGATCTGATCGTGATGGGTTCGCACGGCCGCCGTGGCTTCAAGTCGCTGATTCTGGGCAGCGTGGCGCAAAAGGTGCTGGCCCACGCCGATCTGCCGGTGCTCATCGTCAAGGCCTGACGCGCGTTGGTGCCGCCGGTTCCTGCCGGTCGCCCTTGTATCGTCCCAATGTGTGCAGACGTGTGAAAGCCGGGGTCCGGTAACGTCTGGTCACCGGTGGCCGCCACGGGCGTTGCTAGAGTGCGGCGCCATGACACCTTACACATGGATCTGGCGCGGGGACGGTCTTGGCTTCCTGCTGCGCCGCCCGATCGGGTCGCTGCTGCTGGCGTCTTCGCTGGTCCTGGTGGCCTGTGGTGGTGGCAGCGGGACATCGACACCGGCGGCAAACGCGCCGGACGCCAACACCCCCGGGCTGCCGGCGTCTCCCACCAGCCAGCGCGACGCGGTGCGGCTGGCCGAGCAGGCCAGTTTTGGCCCCACCGAGGCGCTGGTGGCCACGATCCGCGACCAGGGCGCCACCAAGTGGGTGGCCGAGCAGATGGCCACCACGGGCTCGCGCTACAACTCGGGTGGCAGCGGCGCGGTGCACCAGTACGCCGGCGCGGGCGACTTCTGCGACGGGCGGGGTGACACCTGCTGGCGCGACTGGTCGTCCGCCACCCCGCTGGTCTGGGACTTCTACCGCAACGCCGTGGATCGGCCCGACCAGCTGCGTCAGCGGGTGGCCCTGGCGCTGCAGCAGATTCTGGTGGTGTCCAACCTCGAAGTGTCCGGCACCTACGGCCTGCGCGGTTATCACAACATGCTGCTGGACAACGCCTTTGGCAACTACCGCGAGGTGCTGCGCAAGGTGGCCTTGTCGCCGGTGATGGGTGACTACCTGGACAACGTGAACAACGACAAGTCCGCGCCCAACGAGAACTTCGCGCGCGAGCTGCTGCAGCTGTTCGCGGTCGGCACCTGCGCGATCAACACCGACGGCACGCTCAAAGGCGGCCGCTGCCAGCCCACTTACGACAACGCCACCGTGCGCGACTACGCCTACGCGCTCACCGGCTGGACCTATCCCAAAGGTGGCCGCACCCCCTGGGGCTGCTGGCCCAGCGGGGCCAACTGCGCCTACCTGGAGGGCGACATGGAGCCGGTGGCGGCGTTCCACGACACCCAGGCACGCACCCTGCTGGGCGGCGTGGCGCTGCCCGCCGGCCACAGCGCCAGTGTCGCGCTCAACGCGGTGCTCGACAGCCTGATGGCACACCCCAACACCGCGCCCTTCATCGGCAAGCAGCTGATCCAGCACCTGGTGACGAGCAACCCCAGCCCGGCCTATGTGGACCGTGTGGCCACCGCGTTCAGCACCGGTCGCTCGGGCGTCTTTGGCACCGGCCAGCGCGGCGACCTGCGGGCCACCGTGGCCGCGGTGCTGCTCGATGTGGACGCCCGCGCAGCCACGCCGGGCGCCACCGCCGGCCGCCTGCGCGAACCGGTGCTGCTGTTCGCCGGTCTGCTGCGCGCGCTCAATGGCCGCAGCGATGGCGACGCGCTGGGCTGGTGGTGGGGCGAAGAACTGCGCCAGCACATGTTCCGCTCACCCTCGGTGTTCAACCACTACCCGCCCGACTATCCGCTGCCCGGCACCGCGCTGATCGGTCCGGCCTTCGGCATCCACAACGCCAACACCGCGCTGCAACGGGTCAACTTCGTCAACTACCTGCTGTTCTGGAACGGCTCCGCTCCCGATGCCAACGTGCCCAACGCTCTGGGCACCCGCGTCGACCTGAGCGCGTTCACCGCCGATGCCGACAACCCGGCCAAACTGGTGGAGCGGCTGTCCTTGCTCGCGCTGGGTGAGCACCTGCCCACGGCCAGCCGCACCGCGGTGATCGAGGCGGTGTCCGCCTACACGCAGCAGAACAACGGCAGCGAGTACCGCACCAACCGCGTCCGGCAGGCGGCGTATCTCATCTTCGCCTCCCCGCAGTACCAGGTTGCCCGTTGAAAGCCACGCCATGAAACCCCATCACCCGTCGCTCGCTGCCGTGGAACTCAACCGCCGCCGCTGGCTGCAGTTCTCCGGTGCCACCCTGGCCGGTGCGCTCGGCGCCACCGGCTTGTCGGCCCTCATGCCCGCCACCGCACAGGCCCAGTCGGGCTACAAGGCGCTGGTCTGTGTGTTCCTCTACGGTGGCAACGACGGCCTCAACACCATCGTGCCGACCGACACCACCCGCTACAACCAGTACGCCGGTGTGCGTGGTGCGCTTGCCCTGCCGCGTGGCAGCCTGGTGAGCCTGGGCGGGTCCGACTTCGGCCTGCATCCGTCGCTGGCGGCACTGTCCGGCGCCTGGGCCGACCGCAAGCTCGCGCCGGTGTTCAACGTCGGCCCGCTGAACCGCCCGCTGACCAAAGCCGACTACCGCAGCCTGCCCGACACCGATGCCCGCATTCCGCAAAATCTGTTCTCGCATTCCGACCAGCAGGTGCTGTGGGAGTCGGCCAGCTCCACCGTGGTCGAGCGCACCGGCTGGGGCGGTCGCGCCGCGGCCACGCTGGGCACGGTCAACCCGGTGATCTCGGTCGGTGGCAACGGCCGTTTCGGCCTCTCCGCCCTGCAGACCCCGCTGGTCCTGCCCGAACCGGGCGGCACCTTCGGGCTCAACGGACTGGAGAGCCCCAGCTGGTCGCCCGATGTGGAGCGCAGGCGCGCGCTGGGGGTGATGTACGCCGGCGGCGACAGCAACCAGCTGCTTGACAGTTACCTGAGCCAGCAGCGCGCGGCGTTCGAGATGTCGGACCGGCTTGGCAGCCTGGTCAAGGTCAAGCCGGGCGATGTGGCCGGCTCCGCGATCGATGCCGCGTTCGCGCCCATCACCACCAGCGGGCGCATCAACACGCCGATCGGTCGCCAGCTCTACCAGGTGGCCAAGCTGGTGCAAGGCCGCGTGACGGTGCAGGGCGATCGCCAGATTTTTTTTGCTCAGCAGGGCGGCTTCGACAACCACAGCGGACAGATCGCCGCGACCAGCCTGGAAGGCGATCACGCCCGCCTTCTCAAGGCCCTGGGCGACGCCATGGCCTGTTTCTACAACGCGATGAAGGCGGTGGGCCTGAGCGACAGCGTCACCCTGTTCACCCAGAGCGACTTCGGCCGCACCTTCAAACCCAACAGCAGCAGCGGTACCGACCACGCCTGGGGCAACCACCAGCTGGTGCTCGGCGGCGCGGTGCAGGGCGGCACCACCTATGGCAGTTACCCCGAGCTGGTGCTGGGCGGCCCGGACGACGTGGGGCAAGACAGCTGGGAACTGCAAGGCCGCTGGATTCCCAAACTCGGCGTCGACCAGTACGCCGCCACACTGCTCGGCTGGATGGGCGCCAGCGACAGCCAGCTCAACAGCATCCTGCCCAACCTGAGCAACTTCGGCAGCAACCGCCGCATCGGCTTCGTGTAGAGCAGCACGCTGCAACAACGCGCGCAGCGGCGAAGCTGCGTGCACCGCCGGTGCCTCGCTCAGCGGCGGAAATGTCCCTGTGCGTCGATGATCGACAGGTCGGCGAAATCCAGGCCGGTGTGGTTGGTCCGGCTGTAGCCCACGGTCAGACCACCGAGGTCGAAGCTGCTCATGCCTTCGAGCGCATCGCGCAGGCTCTGGGGTGTCGGCTTGGGCCCGGCGCGGCGCAAGCCCTCGACCAGCACCTTGGCGGCCGCGTAGCCTTCCATCATCGCGGGTGATATGTCGTCGACGCCTTGTGTCTTGGCCAGCTCGCGGGCTTCCTTGATCAGTGGCGATGCGATGCGCCGCTCGTTCGGGAACACCTGGGTCACGATCACGCCACGCGCGTGTTCCCCCAGCAGCTTGATAAAACCGGTCGACGCGTTGTTCGACAGCGTCACCACCTGGGCGCGTGAGCCGGCGTCGCGCAGCGCCTTGACGGCGTTGGCCGTGTTGCCCGCGGAGCCGATCACCATCACCGCCTGGGCCTGGGCCTGCACCACGTCTTTGGCGAGTGGCACGAAGTCGGGTTTTTCGCGTGGGAATTTGACCAGCAGGACCGGCTTCTGACCCACGGCGTCGAAGCCTTTTTGGGCACCCGCGGCCGAATCCGCGCCAAAGGTGTCGTCGGTCTGCAGCACCGCCATGCGGGTGATGCCGATGCTGGCCAGGTGTTCGATGGCTTTGGCGGCTTCCCGCTGGTAGCTGGCGCGCACGTTGAACACCCAGGGGTTCACCGGTTCGTGCAACACCATGGCGCCCGTGCTGGGCGCCACCAGCGGGACCTTGTATTCGGCCAGCAGCGGCATCAGGGCTTGTGCGTGGGGTGTGCCGCGGTTGAGAAACAGGGCCAGCACCTTCTGCTCGGTGATGAGCTGCCTGGCCACCTCCACCGTGACCTTGGGGTCGAACCTGTCGTCCACCGAAATCAGCTCGATTTTCTGGCCACTCACGCCGCCACGCGCGTTCACCGCGTCGATGTACAGCCGGGCACCGACGGTATTTTCTTTCACGCCCGCCGCCACCGAGCCGCTGAACCCCGAAGGCTGGCCGATGCGCAACTGGGCACGGGCCGTGTTGCAAAACAGGAGCACAGCACAGGCGCTCAGGGCCAGCAGAGAAGAACGAAAAACCTGGGAGTGTGTCATGGGCTTGCTCCGAAAGGGCGGAGTCTAGCCAATCGGCTCGACCGCACTCTGGGGGCAAGATGTGCGGCCCCGGCGCGCGCCGAGCGGCACTCCTAGAATGTTTGCCTTCCCGAAAGAACCCCCCGCCATGCCTGACCAAGCCGCCGCGCCCCTCTCCCTTTTGTCCGACGATGCGGGCGGGCCGGAGCCCGCACGCCGGCAGGCCGGGCAGATCCGCATCCGCGGTGCGCGCCAGAACAACCTGAAGAACCTCGATCTCGACATCCGCACCGGCGAGCTGACCGTGGTGACCGGACCGAGCGGCTCGGGCAAATCCAGCCTGGTGTTTGACACCCTGTTCGCCGAGGGCCAGCGGCGTTACGTGGAGACCTTCAGCGCCTACGCGCGCCAGTTCCTGGACCGCATGGACAAGCCGGCGGTGGATCGGGTCGACGGGGTGCCGCCCGCGATTGCGATCGACCAGACCAATCCGGTGCGGTCCTCGCGCTCCACGGTCGGCACCATGACGGAGCTGAACGACCACCTGAAGCTTTTGTTTGCGCGTGGCGCCGAGCTGTTCGACCGCGAGACGGCGCTGCCGGTGCGCCACGATTCGCCGGAGTCGATTTATGCCGAGCTGCAACGGCGGGCGCTCGAACAGAACGATCCCCGCCTGGTGGTGACCTTCCCGGTGGAGCTGCCGGCCAGCACCACAACCGAGGAAGTCGAGCAATGGCTGTCCGCCAGCGGCTACACGCGGGTGCAGGCCGAGCGCGTGGTGGAGCGCGCGACAGCGCCCGAACCGGAAGCCAAAGGCAAGGCGGTGCCCAAGGCGAAAAAGAAAGTTGCGCCGCTCATCGAGTCGGTGAAGGTGCTCGACGTGGTAGCCGACCGCTTTCGGATCGGCACGGCGGAACAGGTCCGCGTGATGGAGGCGATCGAGGCCGGCCTGAAGCGCGGCGGCGGCAAGCTGATGGTCTATGTGCTGGGGGACGATGCCTCCAGCATGGCCTCGTCCGGCGAGCCACGCGCAGCGGGGAGCGTGGGGGCGCCAGCGCCAGTGGTCTGGCGGTTCTCCACCGGCCTGCACTGCCCCGAGAGTGATATCCGCTACAGCGAGCCCACACCCTCGATGTTCTCGTTCAATTCGGCGGTGGGGGCCTGCGAAGCCTGCCGCGGTTTTGGCCGGGTCATCGGCGTGGACTACGGTCTGGTGATCCCGAACGACAAGCTCACGTTGCGCGGCGGCGCAATCAAGGTGTTCCAGACGCCGGCCTGGAAAGAGGCGCAGGACGATCTGATGCGCCACGCCGAAGCGGCGGGCATTCCGCGCGACACGCCGTGGAACAAGCTCACGCCCGAGCAGCAGCACTGGGTCAAGGCCGGCTCGCCGAACTGGAACGGCAAGTGGAACCAGCAATGGTTCGGCGTGGCGCGTTTCTTCGAGTACCTGGAAAGCAAGGCCTACAAGATGCACATCCGCGTGCTCTTGTCCAAGTACCGCAGCTACACCGAGTGCCCGAGCTGCCACGGCGCACGCCTGAAGACCGACAGCCTGCTCTGGCGCATCGGCAGCAAGGTGCAGGCCGACGCGGTGTTGCCGCCGCCTGTGCGCCCGGCCGCTCCAGGCGACGACAACGCCCTGGGGAGCCGGCCCGTTCAACGCCACCTGCCGGCTGGTGTGGCCTGGTCACGCGCCCAGCTGGAAGCGCTGCCTGGCCTGTGCCTGCACGACCTGATGCTGCTGCCGCTGGACAAGCTGCGGACCTTCTTTGTGTCGCTGGACCAGTCGCTGGTCCCCGCCGGCGCTGACAGCCTGAGCGCCGGACAGACGCAGGCGGTGCGCCTGCTGCTGGATGAAATCAACACCCGCATTCGATACCTGTGCGAGGTTGGCATCGGCTACCTCACGCTGGACCGTCAGAGCCGCACGCTCAGCGGCGGCGAGGTGCAGCGCATCAACCTCACCACCGCGCTCGGCACCTCGCTGGTGAACACGCTGTTTGTGCTCGACGAGCCCAGCATCGGCCTGCACCCGCGCGACATGGCACGCATCAACAGTGCCATGCTGCGCCTGCGCGATGCCGGCAACACGCTGGTGGTGGTCGAGCACGACCCGGCCGTGATGCTGGCGGCCGACCGCCTGATCGACATGGGGCCGGGCCCGGGGGAACGCGGTGGCGAGATCGTGTTCGATGGCACGCCCGAGGCTGTGCGGCAGGCCGACACGCTGACCGGCGCCTACCTGGGCGGGCGCAAGCAGGTCGGCATGGGCTTCAAGCGCATGGTGACCGACAGCACACCGCGCCTGATTCTGGAGGGGGCGCGCGAGCACAACCTGAAGAACGTCACCGTCGATTTCCCGCTGCAGCGGCTGGTGGTGGTGACTGGCGTGTCGGGTTCGGGAAAGTCGAGCCTGATTCAGGACGTGCTCGCGCCGGCGCTGCTGCGCCATTTCGGCAAGTCCACCGACACACCGGGCGCCCACGACCGCCTGCTCGGCGCCGACCATCTGAGCGAGGTGGTGTTTGTCGACCAGTCGCCGATCGGCAAGACGGCACGCTCCAATCCGGTGAGCTACGTCGGCGCCTGGGACGCCATTCGCGCCCTGTTCGCCGACGCACCGCTGGCGCGCCAGCGCAGCTACACGGCAGCGAAGTTCAGCTTCAACGGTGGCGACGGCCGCTGCCCCACCTGCGGCGGCTCGGGATTCGAGCATGTGGAGATGCAGTTCCTGAGCGACGTCTACCTGCGCTGCCCGGATTGCGACGGCAAGCGCTACCGGCCCGAGGTGCTGGAAGTGCGTATCGAACGCAGCGGGAGCCGGGCGGTTGCGGAAGCGGAGTCAGGTTCCGATTCGGGAAGCGGCGCATCCGGCGCGCGCGGCACACCGACGAAATCGGGCTCTGACCCCGCTTCAGTCCCGGCCCACACGCAACGCGAAATGCGTTCCCTCAACGTCGCCGACGTGCTCGACCTCACCGTCAGCGAAGCGGCCGACCTGTTCCGCCACGACCGCGAAGTCATCCGCGCCCTGCAACCCATCGTCGATGTGGGTCTGGAATACGTGAAGCTCGGCCAGCCGGTGCCGACCCTCTCAGGTGGCGAGGCGCAGCGCCTGAAACTCGCCGGCTTCCTTGCCGAGGCCGCCAAAAGTTCCAGTGCCAGCCGGCAAAGCCTGGCGAAAAAGGGCACGCTGTTCCTGTTCGACGAGCCCACCACCGGTTTGCACTTCGACGACATCGCCAAGCTCATGCGCTCGCTGCGCCGCCTGCTCGAAGCCGGGCATTCGCTGGTGGTGATCGAGCACAACCTCGACGTGATCCGCTCGGCCGACTGGCTGATCGATCTCGGCCCCGAGGGTGGAGAGGGCGGCGGCCGGGTCGTGGCCGAAGGCCCGCCGGAGGAGGTGAGGCAACACGCCAGCAGCCACACCGCACGCTCGCTGCGCGAATACGCGCTGTCGATGGGCGAGGTGTTCGAGGCGGGTGAAGGGCGGGCGGCCGACTACCTGAAGCCGGCGCCGGTGAAGAAGGCCTTGGCGCGCGCGGTCTCCACCGCGCCCGACGCCATCCGCATCGTCAACGCCAAGGAACACAACCTGAAGAACCTGAGCGTGGACATTCCGCGCGGGCGGTTCAACGTGATCTCGGGCGTGAGCGGATCGGGCAAGTCCACGCTGGCGTTCGACATCCTGTTCAACGAAGGCCAGCGCCGGTACCTGGAAAGCCTGAACGCCTACGCGCGCAGCATCGTGCAACCGGCCGGCCGGCCCGAGGTGGATGCGGTCTATGGCATTCCGCCCACGGTGGCGATCGAGCAGCGGCTCTCGCGCGGAGGCCGCAAAAGCACGGTCGGCACCACCACCGAGGTCTGGCATTTTCTGCGCCTGCTGTATGTGAAGCTGGGCACACAACATTGTGTGCACGACGGCGCGGCGGTGATGCCTCAAAGCCCCGACAGCATGGCGGCCGCCATCCTGCAGCGCTACCAGGGCCAGCACATCGGCCTGCTCGCGCCGCTGGTGGTCAACCGCAAGGGCGTCTACACCGAACTCGCCGACTGGGCACGTCCGCGTGGTTACACCCACCTGCGGGTGGACGGCGAATTCCTGCCCACCACCGGCTTCCCGCGCATCGACCGTTTCAAGGAACACACCATCGAGCTGCCGGTGGCCGATCTGGTGGTGAGCGTGGCCGATGAAGCGGCGCTGCGCACCCACCTGAGCAAAGCCCTGGAGCTGGGCAAGGGCCAGGTGCATCTGCTCAGCCAGCTCGGTGGTTTGTCCGCGGCCATGGAGGCTGGCGAACCGACGCGTGGCATCGGCCGGCTGGAGGTGTTTTCCACCACCCGCGCCTGCCCGGTCTGCGCCACCAGCTACCCGGAGCTGGACCCGCGCCTGTTCTCCTACAACAGCAAACACGGCTGGTGCCCCGACTGCGTGGGCACCGGCGTGGCCTTGTCGCGCGAGCAGCGCAAGGCGCTGGACGACTCGGTGCGCGACGACAAGGAAAAAGGCCGCGAGCAAAGTTTTGCCGAACCCGAGGTGGAGGATCTGACCGATCATGTCTGCCCGAGCTGCGAGGGCACGCGCCTGAACGCGCAGGCCCGCGCGGTCCGGTTCGCTGGTGTGGGCATCACCGACGTGGCGCGGCTGGCGGTGAACGAGGTTCGCCGCTGGGTGGTGGGCTTGCGCTCCGATGCGCCTCTGTTGGCCCCTGAGGGGGTTGTTTCGCCCGGCGGCAGCCCGGCGGCGAAACCGGGTGGGAACAATACCTTTGTGCTGACCCGGCGCGAAGCCGACATCGCGCGCGACCTGTTGCCCGAAATCGAAAACCGCCTGGCTTTCCTGGAAGAGGTGGGCCTGAACTACCTCACGCTGGACCGCGGAGCTCCCACCCTCAGCGGCGGCGAAGCCCAGCGCATCCGTCTGGCGGCGCAGCTCGGCAGCAATTTGCAAGGGGTGTGCTACGTGCTCGACGAGCCCACCATCGGCCTGCACGCGCGAGACAACGCCATCCTGCTCAACGCCCTGCACAAGCTGGGCGACATGGGCAACACGCTGGTGGTGGTGGAACACGATGAAGACACCATCCGCCGCGCCGATCACATCATCGACATCGGCCCCAGCGCCGGCAAACGCGGCGGCCGCGTGGTGGCGCAGGGCTCGGTGGCCGACCTCTCGGCCAACCCCGAGTCCGTCACCGGCCGCTACCTGCTGCATGCGATGAAACACCCGTTGCAAGCGCGGCGTGTGGTCAACACGGTGGCAGCAGAAATGGCGGCGGCGGGCATGGGGTCGGATCCCGATTCAGGACAGCCACCTCAACGGAGCAAAAAACGCCCAACGAAATCGGGCCTTGACCCCCTGACCGATGCCCCCATTTCTGCGGAGCCAACGCCAACCCAGCCGAGCGAACTCCACTGGATCGAAGTCAAAGGCGCCAAGCTCCACAACCTGCAAAACCTCAACGCCGCCGTGCCGCTGCAGCGCCTGGTGGTTGTCACCGGCGTCAGCGGCTCCGGCAAATCCACCTTCGCGCGCGACGTGCTGCTCACCAACGTGGCCGAAGCCGTCAAGCAGCGCAGCACCTTCGTCGGCCGACAGGCCTGGGACAACCAAGGCGAACGCCCCACGTGGGTGGGTTGCGACAAGGTCCTGGGCACCGAACCCATCGACCGCGTGCTCGAAGTTGACCAGACGCCGATCGGCAAAACCCCACGATCCTGCCCTGCCACCTACATCGGTTTCTGGGACACGGTGCGCAAGCTCTTCGCCGACACCCTGGAGGCCAAGGCGCGCGGCTACGGCCCGGGTCGCTTCAGTTTCAACACCGGCGAAGGCCGCTGCCCCGGCTGTGAAGGCCAGGGCATGCGCACCATCGAGATGAGCTTTCTGCCCGACGTGAAAGTGCCTTGCGAGGTCTGCCACGGCGCGCGCTTCAACCCCGAGACACTCGCGGTCACCTGGAAGGGCAAGAGCATTGGCGATGTGCTGCAGATGGAAGTGGACGAAGCGGTCGACTTCTTCGCCTCCATGCCCAACATCGCCCACCCGCTGCAACTGCTCAAAGACGTGGGCCTCGGCTACCTCACGCTCGGCCAGCCCAGCCCCACACTCAGCGGCGGCGAGGCACAGCGCATCAAGCTCGTGACCGAACTCAGCAAGGTGCGCGACGACGTGACCCGGCGCGGGCAAAAGGCGCCGCACACGCTCTACGTGCTCGACGAACCCACGGTGGGTCTGCACATGGCCGATGTGGAAAAACTCATCCGCGTGCTGCACCGGCTGGTGGACGGCGGCCACAGCGTGGTCGTGATCGAGCACGACCTGGACGTGATGGCCGAAGCCGACTGGATCATCGACCTCGGGCCCGAGGGCGGCTCGGGTGGTGGCCAGATCGTCGCCGCAGCGCCGCCGGAAGCCGTGGTGCGCCTGGGCACACACACCGGCAAGGTGCTGGGGCCGGTGCTGGCGCGGCTGTGACGCGTTGCGTGCTGGCGGATTGGTGTGGCTTTGCCGCTATCGGCGCGACAGGCTCATTCGCTCCAGCGGGCGCCGGCTCACCAGTGCCGCACGCGCCCCGTGTCAAGGTGAACGAAACCGTCCTTCGGGTAGAAGCCCACGCCACCGGCCTGCTGTGACAGCGCGGCCTCGCGCAAGGCGTCCAGCGCGGTGCCGGGCAGACGCACATCGATGGCGCGGCCTTCCATGTGCAGGCTTTTGCGGGCCACACCGCCGGCGCCGGTTTGGCGCAGCTGCTGGTTGGTGGCCGGTGAACGGTAGCCTGAGACGATCTCGAAGGGATTGGGGTTGCCCAACACCAGGCGCACTTGGTGCAGCAGATCGAGCAGGGTCGGGTCGATGCTGCCCACGTCGCCGGTGTAGTGGTCGCGCAGGAAACGGTTGAAGCGGGTCAGGGCCAGCGGGTCGCGTTCGGGGCCGTTCGAGTAGATCAGGTCGATGCGCTCCCGGGTGTGCAGGTGGTGCATCGCCAGGCCGCGCGGGGCCTGGGCTGCCCACGCAGGCGCTGACCACACGGGCAGGCAGGCCAGGCCGGCCAGGGTGGTGCTGCGCAAAAACTGTCGGCGTGGATGGCGGGCGTTGTCGGTCGGGTTCATTCGGATGGAAACCTGATTGGGGTGGGCGTCGTCTTGCGCTGGCGCAATGCGCTGTCGAGCAGGCGATCGTGACCGTAGATGTCGTCGTAGAAATGGGGCCGCCCCTGCTTTACCAGCGCGGTGCCGTACACGATCAGCACCGGTAAATTTTCCTGGAGTTGCACCGTGTTGGACGTGCCCCGGGTCATCGCCTCGGCAATGCGCTCATCGGTCCACTCCGGCCGATTCTGCAACACGAATTTCGCCAGGGCCACCGGGTTTTCCACCCGGATGCAGCCGTGGCTGAAGTCGCGCCGGTCGCGTTCGAACAAACCGATTGCGGGGGTGTGGTGCAAAAAGATGGCGTCCCGATTGGGAAACACAAACTTGATGTCCCCCAGCGCATTGTTGGGGCCTGGCCGCTGGCGGATGCGCAGGGTGCCGGCCATCACGGCCGACAGTTTGTCGGGCGTGAGCGATGTGTCCACCCGGCCACCGGGCGCCACAAACTCAAAACCCATGCGCGCGAAATACCCCGGATCGCGCCGCAGCCGGGGCACGGTCTCGCTGCGCGCAATGGAAGGCGGCACGTTCCAGTAGGGGCTGAACTCGATCGAGCGCATGTCTTCGTCGAACAGCGGTGTGCGGGTGTCCAGGGCCTGGCCGACGATGACCTTCATCTGTGCCTTCACGTCAACCCGCCCGTCGGTCCATTCATAGGCTCGCAGCACAAATTCCGGGATGTTGATGACCACCATGCGTGGCGCCTGCATCAACGGTGTCCAGCGCAGCCGCTCCATCGACAGCTCCAGCTGACGTACCCGTCCTTCGGGCGCGACCTGGAGTTGCGCCAGGGTGGCGCGGCCCACCACGCCGTCGGCGCTCAGGCCGTGGCGCTGCTGAAAGGCGCGCACCGCGTCCACCAGAGGCCCGTCGTACCGCACCAGAGATGGGTCGGAAGCGCTGGCGGGCGCCGCGGTGTTGTCGGCCAGGTCGCCCAGCGCGTGCAGGCGCTCGCTCAGCAACGCCAGGCCCGGGTAGGTGTCACCGGGTGCGAGCTTGCCCGGTGGGCGGCGCTGGCTGCCGGGCAAGGGCGGCAGCGGCGTTTGCCAGGCGGGGTGCCCCGCCAGCTGCCGGTAACCCGCCAGAACCTCACGCAGCTGTTCGTACATTGGCAGCTGGGGCGCGGCTGTCTGCACCGCCAGGCCGAGCTGGCCGCTGGCCCAGGCTTGGTCCAGCGCCTGTTCCGGGTCGTAGGCAGGCTGCCTAGCGGGCCGGAAGTTTTCGTGCACCTGGCGGGGATCGATGCGTCCTTGGTGCAGGTCCCGCAGGTATCGCTGCAGGGTGCTGGTCAAGGCCTGTTCCAGCGGCAAACCCATGGCGGGCAGCACCAACCCCTGCTCGGCCGCCTGCACCGCGCGCCGCAGAGCGTCGGTGGGGTAGTCGGCGGGATCCAGGCCATGGCTGGCTGCAGCGTCCAGCAAGGTCAGCGCCTGCCAGGCCTGCGGCACCGGGCGACCGGCATCCAGCCAGGCCACGCTGCTGGTCGCCAGCGCGCTGCCTGCCCCCAGCAGGCAGGCAAACAAAAAAAAGGCACCGCGATGGACGAAGCGCCAGAGCTTGGAACGGGCAATCACGCAGGCATTATTCCCGCTACCGGGGTGCGCGGTCTGGGGCGGTACCGTGCGCCGGTGTTTGTCCTCGCTTGCCAGCCAGAACCGTTGCCGCGGGCTGGTGGCGGTCGCCGAGGCAAACCGGATTTCGGCCGTCCCGAAGCTTGCTCACACAGGCGGCTGGAGGTTCGGCTCGCGCCCGGCTGGGCCACGCTTTGAGCAAACGCTGAACACACATGCACCAGGTCATCCACATCCATCCCGAAGCACCCCCCAAGCCCGCGCAAGGCGCGCCGTGCAACGGTTGCGGTGTCTGCTGCCTGGCCGAGCCCTGCCCGCTGGGGCAGGTGATCTCGCGCAAGCGTTCGGGCGCCTGTGAGGCGCTGCGCTGGTCCGCTGCGCACGGCTGGTACCGCTGCGGTGTGCTCAGCGACACCGAAACCGTGCTGGGTGCGCGCTGGTGCTGGTCTGCGCCGCTGCTGCGCCGGCTGGCGAGGCGCTGGATCGCGGCGGGGTTGGGCTGCGATGCGACGGTGACGGTGACGGCCGAGGTTCAACCCGGTCTTTGAAGCAGGTTCAAGCGCAGGTGACCTGTCGGTCGCCGCGTTGTGGATACGATCTCGGTTGCGGGATTCCGAGTCCGTCCGCGTTGCGGCGCGCTGGACCAGCCCCATACCCCGCCCTCATCCCTTTCGGAGACAGACGATGCAAGAGCTTTTCAAGTTTTATATCAACGGTGCCTGGGTGGAGCCCCAAGAGACGCTGCGCCCCCACGACCTGATCGACCCATCGACCGAGGCCGTGGTGGCGCGCATTGCGCTGGGGTCGGCGGCCGATGTGGATCGTGCGGTGAAGGCGGCCCAGGCGGCTTTCCCTTCGTTTTCCCACACCACCGTGGCCGAGCGCTGTGCCTTGCTGGAGCGCGTGATCGAGGAATACATGAAGCGCTATGCCGACATCGCAGCGGCCATCTCGACGGAAATGGGCGCTCCCGCCGGGCTGGCCAAAACGGCACAGGCGGGGATTGGGGTGGCGCATCTGAAAACGAGCTTGGCGGTGTTGAAAAACTATGCGTTTGAAGAAACGCGCGGCACCACCTTGTTGCGCAAGGAACCGATTGGCGTGTGCGGTTTCATCACACCCTGGAACTGGCCGACCAACCAGGTGATGTGCAAGGTGGCGCCCGCACTGGCCACCGGCTGCACCATGGTGCTCAAACCCTCGGAGATGGCGCCTTTGTCGGCCCAGATTCTGGCCGAGGTGATGGACGCTGCCGGCGTGCCGGCGGGTGTGTTCAACATGATCAACGGCGATGGCCCCGGCGTGGGATCGGCCATTGCCAGCCATCCGGGCATCGAGCTGGTGTCGTTCACCGGCTCCACCCGCGCCGGCATCGCGGTGGCGCAAGCGGCCGCACCCACCGTCAAACGCGTGCACCAGGAACTCGGTGGCAAGTCGCCCAACATCATCCTGCCCGATGCCGACATCACCAAGGCGGTCACCGGTGGTGTGCGCGCGGTGATGAACAACTCCGGTCAATCGTGCAACGCGCCCACGCGCATGCTGGTGCCCAAGGCGCGCAAGGCCGAGGCGCTGGCGGCAGCCAAGGCGGCCGCTGAGAAAACGACCGTTGGCGCGCCCGATAGCGGCGCCGTGATCGGGCCGGTGGTGTCCCAGGCGCAGTGGACCAAGATCCAGGGCCTCATTCAGAAGGGGCTGGAAGAGGGCGCCACGCTGGTGGCCGGTGGCCTGGGCAAGCCCGAGGGACTGGAAACGGGCTATTTCGTCAAACCGACGGTGCTGGCCG
Organism: uncultured Hydrogenophaga sp.; assembly: GCA_964424415.1. Taxonomy (GTDB): domain Bacteria; phylum Pseudomonadota; class Gammaproteobacteria; order Burkholderiales; family Burkholderiaceae_C; genus Hydrogenophaga. The sequence goes on along the minus strand of CAYRIT010000017.1, from coordinate 13,684 downwards.
ATGTGACCAACCAGATGACGGTGGCGCGCGAAGAAATCTTCGGCCCGGTGCTGGTCATCATCGACTACGAAACGCTGGACGAAGCCGTGGCGATCGCCAACGACTCGCCGTATGGCCTGGCGGCTTACGTATCGGGCACCGACACCACCACTTTGCACAGCGTGGCCAACCGCTTGCGCGCGGGGCAGGTGAACCTCAACAGCGCGCCCACCGACATGATGGCGCCGTTTGGCGGCTTCAAGCAGTCCGGCAACGGGCGCGAGTGGGGCGATGTGGCCTTTGGTGAATTCCTGGAAATCAAGGCCGTGCTGGGGCACTCGGCTGCTGCGGCCTGAACGGGATGCCCTGAGCGACCGCGCGGCACCGGACGCGCCGGTGATCGCGCTCTGCGGGCTGCGTGGCCGGGCATTTGCGCCTTCGATATTGCGCCAGATCAAGCTGGTGGTCCGGTTTGAATTTAATATGCCTCGTTGCGCATATTTCAATGTTTGGAGCCTTCAATCATGGACTGGGCTGGCTGGATCGAGCGTTTTGGAGAGCCCGCGGTGCTGGCGGCGTGTGGTCTGCTGGCCGGGCTGGGCTTCGGCTTTTTTGCCCAGCGCTCGCGGTTTTGCCTGCGCGCCGCGGTGATCGAGTTCTGGCACGGCAAGTTCGGCGACAAGCTCACCGTGTGGCTGCTGGCATTTGGCGCGGCCATCGTCGGGGTGCAGCTGCTCATCGTCACCGGCGCGCTGGACATCAGCACGGCGCGCCAGCTCTCGGCGCGTGGCAGCCTCTCGGGCGCGCTGCTTGGGGGAGTGATTTTTGGCGTGGGCATGGTGATGACACGGGGCTGCGCCAGCCGTCTGTTGGTGCTGTCTGCCAACGGAAACCTGCGCGCCCTGCTTTCGGGGCTGGTGTTTGCCGTCGCGGCGCAGGCCTCGCTGGCGGGTGTGCTGGCACCGCTGCGCCTGGCCATCTCCAGCTGGTGGGTGGTCGACGGTGGGCCGTCGCGCAGCCTGCTGGCCCAGATCGGCGCCGGACCCTGGGACGGCCTCGTGTTCGCTGCCGTCTGGCTGATCACCGCCCTGTTCTTCGCCTACCAGAGCGGATGGGCGTTCTGGAAATGGGCCGGCGGCATCGGCACCGGGGTGATGGTGGCGCTGGCCTGGTGGTTCACCTACGCGGTGATGGCCAACTCGTTCGAGCCGGTGCAGATCCAGGGCCTGACCTTCAGCGGGCCTTCGTCCGAGTGGCTGATGCGGGTGCTGGCCGAGCCCGGCAGCCCCTGGACCTATGGTCTGGGCATGATGCCCGGTGTGTTCCTGGGTTCGCTGGCGGGCGCGCTGGTCGGTGGTGACTGGAAACTTGAAGGGTTTGGCGGCGCCTACACCATGCCGCGTTACATCATCGGTGCGGTTTTCATGGGTTTTGGTTCCATGCTGGCCGGCGGCTGCGCGGTGGGCGCGGGCATGACCGGCGGCGCCATCTTTGCCGTCACCGCCTGGCTCACCCTGGGCGGCATGTGGATTGGCGGCGGTGCGGCCGACTACCTGCTGGACCGTCCCCGCGAAGGCCTGGCGGAGGCCCCGAACGCGCCGCTCGCCGCGGCCTCGGCGGCTGCGCCCTGAGCCGCTTCGGTCAGCGCCGCCAGAGCAGCCAGCAGCCCCCGCTGGCCACCAGCAGCAACAGGCCGGGAAATCCGACCGCAGGTGACCACTGCAGCGCTGCCGCACCCAGGGCCGGCGCCAGCACGCCGCCCAGCGTGTAGGAGAGCACCAGCACCGCCGTGCTGTTGACCAGGGTGATGCCACTTTCGCGCGAACCGATGTCGATCATCACCATGGTGTAAAGGCAACCCCCGGCGCCACCCCAGACAAAGGCCACTGGTGCGGCCAGCCAGGGCTGGCCGGCCACGAAGGGGAGGGTCAGCGTGGCCAGCAGCGTGATCGCGGCGCAAGCCCGCAGGATGTGCCGGCGCGCGGTGAATTCGTCGCCATAGCGCTGCCTGGGGTGGAGCGCCAGCCGATCGGCCAGCATGCCGGCGGGCAGCATCATGATCGCGCTGCCCAGCCCGCTGGCCGACACCAGCAGGGCGGCCGCTGCCGCACCCAGACCCAGTGCCAGCCCGTACAGCGGCAGGATGGACGTGATGCCGCTCTCGAAAAATCCGCCGACAAAACCGACGGCCATGGTCAGCGGGTGCGCCAGGAAGGCGCGCCACACGCCACCCAGGCCCACCTGCGTGCTGTGGACGTCGGCCGCCGGGGGCAGTTGCGGAATCACCAGGCTCCAGAGCAGGCCCGCCACCAGCAGCGCCAGCGCCACCCACAGCGCGCTGTCGTTCTGCGCACCGATCCACGCCAGCAAGGCCGGGCCGATGACAAAGGTGGTGCCGACCATGGTCTCGAAAATCCCGATGGTGCGCCCGCGCTGACCGGGCGCCGCAAACTCGGCCACCACCGCTTCGGCCAGCACCCAGCGCAGGCCCGAGGCCATGCCGCCAATCAGGTTGAGGACGAACCAGGCCGGCAGCGATGCGGTGGACAAAAACCCGATTGCGGTCACCACCGGCACCACCGCCGCCAGCCACAGCGTGGGACGGCGCCCCAGGCGCTGGGTGATCGCCGAGGCAAACGGGGTCATGCAAAAAATGCCCAGCCAGGCAGTGGCCGCGAACAGACCAATCACCGAGGTGGACACGCCACTGCCGCTGAGCCGCAGAACAAGAAACGGCGTGAGCATGAAATAGCCCACCAGCTCGAAGAAGGTGGAGCCGAAGATGGCCCAGAGTCCCAGACGGGCCTGCGCCGGCGGCGGCTCACCGGTGGCTGAACCGGTGGTCTGTGGTGGTGGCAGCGGGTGCTCGCTCACCGGGGCGCCTTCTGGTCGCACGCGGCGGCGTTCGTCCCTGGGGGTGGCCCGGCCGGGCTCATGCCCGGCTGGCCCGGCCTTCGAGCAGGGCGTCCACCACCTCGGTGAAGCCGGCGCCGCGCTCGCCGGCGGTGAGGTAGCGTGGCGGGTGCGTCAACGAGGGCAGGAAGCGCACCACGTTGGCCACACCCACGCTGTGCGGAAAGTGACCAAACATGCGCGCGTCGTTGGTCGAGTCGCCCACGTAGACCCAGCGTTCTGGCTCGTTGTCCAGTTGGCGGCCCAGGTGCTCGCGCACGATCCAGCGCGCGCCTTCGAGCTTGTCGTGGCCGCCGATCCAGCCGTTGATGTGGATGGAACTGACGGTGGCGTTGAGGCCACCTGCACGCATCAGGTCCACCACCTGGGCGATCTCGCGTTCGCCCAGGTGCGCGAACTCGCTGTGGTCGATGGCGATGTCGGTTTCACGCCCCGCGCTGTCGGTGGCCAGACGGGCTTGTGGCAGCGTGCGCAGGATGTGCTGGGCCACCGCCTGCAGGTGCTCGAAGTTGGCGCGCCGCACCGGCGCGCTTTGCAGGTGGGTTTTGTGCAGGCCACCGTCGGCCCCGCGTGCGAGCGCCACCGCGCCGTTCTCTGCCACGATGGCGTTCACCGGCCAGGCCAGCGCAAAGGCTTCGCTCCAGCCCGCCGGGCGCCCGGTGATGGCGAACACCGGCAGGCCGGCGGCGCGCAGGCGGTGCAGCGCGGCCAGCGCGTCGGGCGTGATTGCGCCCTCGGTGGTGAGGGTGTCGTCGATGTCGGTCAGCACACCCTGCACCGCGGCGCGGGCGTCGGCGGACCAGTGGGAAAGCGGGAGCAGGCTCATGGAAGGCCGGCAGTTTCGCACACCCGATCGGGTGGCCTGCGATAGAATGGCGGTTTCCGAGGAGCGTTGCAGCGCACCCCCGACCGAGGTCGGCGAGGAGCGTGAGGCTCGGATCAGATTTGCAACGACGCTCATCCACTTCCGGTGCGATGGGCTTTTTTTTGCCCGTTCATCGCGCCGGCAGGGGTTCATCAACCACCCAAGGAGCGCATCCCCATGAACGCACGCATTCCCACCACCTCCGCCGTCAACACCGACTGCGTCATCGCCGACATCGGCCTGGCCGACTGGGGCCGCAAGGAAATCCGCATCGCCGAGACCGAGATGCCCGGCCTGATGGCCATCCGCGAAGAATTCGCCGCCAAACAGCCGCTGAAAGGTGCGCGCATTACCGGCTCGCTGCACATGACGATCCAGACCGCGGTGCTGATCGAAACCCTGCAGGCACTGGGCGCACAGGTGCGCTGGGCCTCCTGCAACATTTTTTCCACCCAGGACCACGCCGCCGCCGCCATTGCCGCCGGTGGCACGCCGGTGTTTGCCATCAAGGGCGAGTCGCTGGCCGACTACTGGGACTACACACACCGCATCTTCGATTTTGGTGCCGCCAACACCGAGGGCGAAGGCCCGAACATGATCCTGGACGACGGCGGCGACGCCACGTTGCTGATGCACCTGGGCAAGCGCGCCGAAAAAGACGCTTCGCTGATTGCTCACCCCAAGGGCGAAGAAGAAACCTGCCTGTTTGCGGCCATCAAGGCCAAGCTGGCCGAAGACCCGACCTGGTACAGCCGCAAGGGCGCCCACATCATCGGCGTGACCGAAGAGACCACCACCGGCGTGCACCGCCTGAAAGAGATGAGCGCCAAGGGCACGCTGCTGTTCCGCGCCATCAACGTCAACGACTCGGTGACCAAGAGCAAGTTCGACAACCTCTACGGCTGCCGCGAAAGCCTGGTGGACGGCATCAAGCGCGCCACCGACGTGATGATTGCCGGCAAGGTGGCCTTGGTCGCCGGCTACGGCGACGTGGGCAAGGGCTCGGCCCAGGCGCTGCGCGCGCTGAGCGCCCAGGTCTGGGTGACCGAGATCGACCCGATCAACGCCCTGCAGGCCGCCATGGAAGGCTACCGGGTCGTGACCATGGAGTACGCGGCCGACAAGGCCGACATCTTCGTGACCACCACCGGCAACAAGGGCGTGATCCGCCACGAACACATGCTGGCCATGAAAGACCAGGCCATCGTCTGCAACATCGGCCACTTCGACAACGAGATCGAGGTCGCGTCGCTGGAGCAATACACCTGGGAAGAGGTGAAGCCGCAGGTCGATCACATCATCTTCCCCGACGGCAAGCGCATCATCCTGCTGGCCCGCGGCCGTCTGGTGAACCTGGGCTGCGGCACCGGCCACCCGAGTTTTGTGATGTCGGCCAGTTTCGCCAACCAGACCATTGCGCAGATCGAGCTGTTCTGCCACCCGGACGGTTACGACACCGGCAAGGTCTATGTGCTGCCCAAGCACCTCGACGAAAAAGTGGCACGGCTGCACCTGAAGAAGGTGGGCGCCATGCTGACCGAGCTGACCGACGAGCAGGCCGACTACATCGGCGTGCCGAAAAACGGTCCCTACAAGCCCGACACCTACCGGTATTGATCCACTCCTCCGTGTCGCGCTGCGTCTGAAACGAGCGGTCCGAAGGCCGCTCGAACCCAGGGCGTAGCGGTACCGCGCCAGCGCCGCCCCCTTGAGGGGGGCGTGCAAAGCGCGGCAGGGGTGATCCATCAACATGCGTGCTGACCAACTCCTTGTCGACCGCGGCCTGGCCGCTTCGCGCTCGCAGGCGCAGCGGCTGATTGCGGCCGGTGTGCGCTGGCGCGTGGGCGACGGAGCGTGGACGGTGGTGTCCAAGAACGGCGAGGCGCTGCGCGAGACCGCGGCCTTGGAGTTGCTGGACACGGCCGAGGCGCGTTTTGTCTCGCGCGGCGGCTTGAAGCTGGACGGCGCTCTCAAGCACACCGGCATCGATGTGCGCGGTCTGTACTGCCTCGACGTGGGGCAAAGCAGCGGGGGATTCACCGATGCCTTGCTGCAAGGCGGGGCCTTGGGCGTGGTCGGTGTGGACGTGGGCCAGGGCCAGTTGCATCCGAAGCTGCGCACCGACGCGCGTGTGCTGTGCATTGAAAAATGCAACGCACGCGACATGGCGGCGCAGACGCTGTCGGACGCGGGCGTGGTCGATCCCCGCTTTGACCTGATCGTGGGTGACCTGTCTTTCATCTCGCAGACGCTGGTGTGGCCGGCGCTGGTGCCGCTGCTGCGACCGGCAGGCCAGCTGCTGATGCTGGTCAAGCCGCAATTCGAGTTGCAGCCCGGGCACATCGGCAAAGGCGGGCTGGTGAAAGACACGGCCAGCCTGGCGCTGGTGCGCCAGCGTATCGAGCAGACCTGCGCGGACCAGGGTCTTGCGCTGCGCGACTATTTTGAAAGCGCCATCACCGGCGGTGATGGCAACCGGGAATTTTTTGTCTGGGCACAACGCCGCACCTGAGCGCTGCCCGGACCGACAGGAATTGACATGGCCTTGCCCCTGAGTTTCGAGTTTTTTCCACCCAAGACACCCGAGGGTGCGGTCAAGCTGCGCGCGGTGCGTCAGCAGCTCTATGCCCTCAAGCCCGAGTTCTGCTCGGTGACCTACGGCGCCGGCGGCTCCACCCAGCAGGGCACCTTCGACACGGTGGCGGAGATCCTGGCCGAAGGGGTGGACGCGGCCTCGCATTTTTCCTGCGTCGGTGCCAGCAAGGCCAGCGTGCGCGAGCAGCTCGCCACGCTCAAGGCCATGGGCGTGAAGCGGCTGGTGGCGCTGCGCGGTGACCTGCCCAGCGGCTACGGCCTGGGCGGCGAGTTCCATTTCGCCAGCGATCTGGTGGCCTTCATCCGCGAGGAGACGGGGCGCGACTTTCACATCGAAGTGGCGGCCTACCCCGAGGTGCATCCGCAGGCCAGGTCACCCGAGGCCGACCTGCAGGCGTATGCGACCAAGGTCAGTGCCGGGGCCGATTCGGCCATCACCCAGTACTTCTACAACAGCGACGCCTACTTCCGTTTCGTCGACGAGGCGCACCGGCTTGGCGCCGACGTGCCGGTGGTGCCGGGCATCATGCCCATCAGCAGTTCCACGCAGCTGCTGCGCTTTTCCGACGCCTGCGGCGCCGAGATCCCGCGCTGGATCCGGCTGCGCCTGCAGGCCTTTGGTGACGACACCGCGTCGATCAAAGCCTTTGGTCTGGACGTGGTCAGCGACCTGTGCGACCAGCTGCGCCACGCCGGTGTGCCCGGGCTGCATTTCTACAGCATGAACCAGAGCGTGGCCACGCTGGAGATCGTGCGCCGGCTGGGGCTGGCGTGAGCCTCGGCCGGTTGCATCCACGGTCCTCGCGCGGCGGGGTGTGGCCCGCAGGCCTGCCAGCGGGCCGGCACGTGGCGCTCGGTGCGGCGCTGGCCGTGTGCCTGGTGCTGGCTGCGATTGGCTGCGCTTCCAAGCCGCCGTCCGAGCCGCCGTCCGGGCCATCGACCGCCGCGATCGCGGCGCCCGGCGTGGAGATCGCGCGTGGCCGGGCCTCCTGGTATGGCAGCGGTTTTCATGGCAGGCGCACCGCCAGCGGCGAGCGCTTCGACATGAACGCACTCACCGCCGCCCACCCCAGCTTGCCGTTTGGCACCCGCCTGACAGTGCGCAACCCCGCCAACGGGCGCGAGGTGGCGGTGCGAGTGAACGACCGGGGGCCACACACCGGCGGGCGCATCATCGACCTCAGCCGCGCCGCCGCGCAGGCCATCGGTTTGCTCGAGGCGGGTGTGGGCACCGTGGTGCTGCTGCGGCCCTGACCACGAGCTGCCTTCACAATGCTTCTCGCTTCACTCGCGTCAACGTTTTCATTCCCCATCGCTCAGGAGACACCATGAAGATCGAAACCCTTGCCGTCCACGCCGGCTACACCCCCGACCCGACCACCAAGTCGGTGGCGGTGCCGATATACCAGACCGTGGCCTATGCGTTTGACGACACCCAGCACGGTGCCGACCTGTTCGACCTGAAGGTGGCGGGCAACATCTACAGCCGCATCATGAACCCGACCAACGGCGTGCTCGAAGCGCGCGTGGCCGCGCTCGAAGGCGGTGTCGGAGCGCTGGCCATGGCCTCGGGCATGGCGGCCATCACGGCGGCGATCCAGACCATCGCCGAAGCCGGCGACAACATCGTCTCGACCTCCACGCTGTATGGCGGCACCTACAACCTGTTCGCGCACACCTTTCCGCAGCAAGGCATCGCGGTGCGCTTCGGCGACGCGAGCGACCCGGCCTCCTTCGCCAAACTGATCGACGAGCGCACCAAGGCGGTGTTCTGCGAATCCATCGGCAACCCGCTGGGCAACGTGACCGACATCGGCGCACTGGCTCAGATCGCCCACGCGGCCGGCGTGCCGCTGATCGTCGACAACACCGTGCCCAGCCCCTACCTGTGCCGTCCGTTCGAGCACGGCGCCGACATCGTGGTGCATGCGCTCACCAAGTACCTGGGCGGCCACGGCACCACGCTGGGCGGCATCATCGTCGACAGCGGCAAGTTCCCATGGGCCGAGCACAAGGCGCGCTTCAAGCGCCTGAACGAGCCCGATGTCAGCTACCACGGCGTGGTCTACACCGAGGCCCTGGGCGCCGCTGCCTACATCGGCCGGGCACGTGTGGTGCCGCTGCGCAACATGGGCGCGGCGCTGTCGCCCATGAACGCGTTCCAGATCCTGCAAGGCATTGAAACCCTGGCGCTGCGCATGGACCGCATCTGCGAGAACGCCGTGAAGATCGCCAGCCACCTGAAGAGCCATCCCAAGGTGGCCTGGGTCAATTACGCCGGCCTGCCCGACCACAAGGACCACGCGCTGGTGCAGAAGTACATGGGCGGCAAAGCCTCCGGCATCATCAGCTTCGGCCTGAAGTCGGGTGACGCCATCGCCGCCGGCACCCGCTTCCAGGATGCGCTGCAGCTGTTCACCCGCCTGGTCAACATCGGCGACGCCAAGTCGCTGGCCTGCCACCCGGCGTCGACCACACACCGCCAGCTCAACCCCGACGAGCTCAAGCGGGCCGGCGTCAGCGCCGACATGGTGCGCCTCTCGATCGGCATCGAGCACATCGACGACCTGATGGCCGACCTGGACCAGGCGCTGACCGCGGTCTGACCCAAGCCGCGCACGGCCGATCGCCTGGAAACCCGCTTCGGCGGGTTTTTTTTGTGGCCGCCAAAACGCGGCCCGCTTGACGCTGCGCAAGGCCAGCAGTCCGGGCGGGTGGCACACTGAACCCACGGTTGTCGAGAGGGTTCGACGCGTCCCATTCAGACCCGAGGAGATGTCATGAACAAACCCTGGCTTGCCCAGTACCCCGCCGGCGTGCCGGCCGAGATCGACATGCAGCGCTTTGCCTCGCTGGCCGACATGCTGAGCGACAGCTGCCGGCGTTTTGCCGATCTGCCAGCCTACCGCTCGATGGGCGTGGCGATGCGTTTTCGCGAGCTTGACGAGGCCAGCCGCGCGTTTGCCGCCTGGCTGCAGAAGTCCGCCGGGCTGCAGCGCGGCGACCGCGTCGCGCTGATGATGCCCAACCTGCTGCAGTACCCGGTGGCGCTGTTTGGCGTGTTGCGCGCCGGCATGGTGGTGGTGAACGTGAACCCGCTTTACACACCGCGCGAGCTGCAGCACCAGCTCAAAGACGCCGATGTGCGCGCCATCGTGGTGCTGGAGAATTTTGCGCACACGCTGGAGCAGGTGATCGCCAACACGCCGGTGCGCACGGTGGTCACGACCCAGGTCGGCGACCTGTTGCCGCCGCTGAAGCGATTGCTGACGAACGCGGTGGTCAAACATGTGAAGAAGATGGTGCCGGCGTGGCGCCTGCCCGGGTCGGTGGGCTGGCGCGACGCGCTGGCGGCCGGACGCGCGCAGTCACCCGATGTCGTGCCCCTCGGCCACGATGACCTCGCGTTTTTGCAATACACCGGCGGTACCACCGGTGTGGCCAAGGGCGCCCAGCTCAGCCACGGCAACATGGTGGCCAACGTGTTGCAGGTCGGCGCCTGGATGTCGCCGAATCTGAAAGAAGGGCAGGAGACCCTGATCCTGCCGCTGCCGATGTACCACGTGTTTGCGCTCACCGGCGCGCTGTCCTTCTTCAGCCAGGGTGCGCAGGCGGTGCTGGTCGCCAACCCGCGCGACATGCCCGACTTTCTCAAGGTGCTGGCCAGTGCGCCTTTCAGCGCCATCATCGGCGTCAACACGCTGTTTCGAGCCATGCTCGATGCGCCCGGTTTTGCCGCGATCGACCTGCGACCGCTCAAGCTGGCGGTGGCTGGCGGCATGGCGGTGCAGCAGGTGGTGGCACAGCGCTGGAAACAACGCGCCGGTGTGCCCCTGGTGGAGGGTTACGGCCTGACCGAAACCTCGCCGGTGGCGATCGCCAACCCGGTCAACATTCAGGAATGGAGCGGACAGATTGGCGTGCCGGTGCCCAGCACCGAGGCGGCCATTCTGGACGACGACGGCGGCCCGATTCCCCTGGGCGAGGTGGGCGAGATCTGCCTGCGCGGACCGCAGGTGATGAAGGGCTACTGGAACCAGCCGCAGGAGAGCGCCAAGGTGTTCACCCCCAACGGCTGGCTGCGCACCGGTGACATGGGCGTGATGGACGAGCGCGGCAGCATCCGCATCACCGATCGCAAGAAAGACATGATCATTGTTTCCGGCTTCAAGGTCTTCCCGAACGAGATCGAAGACGTATTGACACTGCACCCGGACGTGCTGGAAGCGGCGGCGATCGGGGTGAAAGACGAGCGCTCGGGCGAAGCCGTCAAGGTGGTGATCGTGGCCAGCAACCCGGCGCTGACCGAAGCCGATGTGCTGGCGCACTGCAAGCGCCATCTGACGGGCTACAAGATACCGCGTGTGGTCGAATTCCGTACCGAGCCGCTGCCCAAGAGCAACATCGGCAAGATTCTGCGACGCGAGCTGCGCGACCCTGTCGCGCCAGGCCCGACGGTAGCCTGAGCCGGGTCGCCGTGGTGGGTGGTGGTGTCAGCCCGGCGGCACCGAACACACCGTCGGCTCAGCGCTCGTCGTAACTCACCACCAGGGTGTCGCTGGTCGGTCGGGCCTGGCAACTCAGCACAAAACCCTTGTCGGTTTCCCAGGGCTCGAGCGTGAAGTTCTTGTCCATGGTGACCGCGCCCTCCATCACCTTGGCGCGGCAGGTGCAGCACACACCACCGCGGCACGACCAGGGCAGATCGAGCCCGGCGTTGAGCGCCACATCGAGCACGTGTTCGTCTTTGTTCATGCGCAGGCTGTGGGGCTTGCCGTCGAGCACCACCGTGAGCGCGACCTCGCCATCGGTGCGCACCGCCGGCTGCCCCAGCACCGCGGCCTGGCGTTGCGCCACCGGCAGGGCTTCGAGCGTGGGCGAGGTGAAGCGCTCGGTGTGCACACGGTCCGGGCGCACACCGGCGTCGAGCAAGGCCTGCTGGGTGGCTTCGATCATGGCCTCGGGACCGCAGATGAAGACCTCGTCCATGCTGCCCACGGGCAACAGCGCGTCGATGATCTCGCGCACCTTGTCACCGTCGATGCGGCCCTGCAGCAGCGGCACCTCCTGAGCCTGGCGCGAGAGCACGTGGACCAGCGTGAGCCGGTCGGTGTAGCGGTCTTTCAGATCTTGCAGCGCCTCGTTGAACATCACGCTGGCCATGCGCCGGTTGCCGTAGACCAGGGTGAACTTGGCGTCGGGCGATTCTTCCAGCGTGCTCGCCAGGATGGACAGGATGGGCGTGATGCCCGACCCCGCCGCGAAGCCCACGCGGTGCAGCGCACGCGGCTTGTGCACGGTGAAGCGGCCATCGGGCGGCATCACGCTGAGGGTGTCACCGGGCCTGAGCGCGGTGGCGGCCCAGTTTGAAAACACGCCGTTCTCCACCGGGCGGATGCCGAGTGTCAGTTCGCCCTGCCGGGTGAGCAGACTGGCCGGGCTGCAGATGGAGTAGCTGCGCCGCACGTCTTCGCCGTTGATGGTGGCACGCACGGTGAGGAACTGGCCCGGCTTGAAGGCGAAGGCCTCGCGCTGCGACGGCGGCACCGCCAGCGTGATGGCCACCGCACCGGCCGCCTCGGGGTGCACGCGGGCAATCGGCAGATCCTGGAAGCGGGGGGTTGTGCTCATAGGGAAGCCTTTGGGTCAGACGCAGTCCGGCGCGGGGTGCGTCAGATGGGTTTGAAGTAATCGAACGGTTCGGAGCAGTCGAGACACTTGTAGAGCGACTTGCAGGCTGTCGAACCAAAGGGCGAGGTCTCGGTCGTGTTGCGCGATCCGCACTGGGGGCAAGGCACCGATTCGGCACGCGCGGCGCGGCGGCTGAACTTCACCGTGCCGTGGCTGGTGTCGCCGGCGCTGCCGCACTGCGGCGGCGCGATGCCGTAGGCGCGCAGTTTCTCGCGCGCGGTCTCCGTCATCCAGTCGGTTGTCCAGGCGGGCGAGAGCTGGGTCACGACCCGGGCGCTCAGCCCGTGTTGCGCAAGCGCCGCTTTGACGTCGTCTTCGATCTGCCCCATGGCCGGACAGCCGCTGTAGGTGGGGGTGATGATCACCTCGGCCACACCATCGGCGCCGGTGCGCACGCCGCGCAGAATGCCCAGCTCGCTGAGCGAGATCACCGGTATTTCCGGGTCTGCCAGGTGCGCAATGGCCGCCGCGATGTCGGCTTCAATCGCCCGCAGGGGTGGCATGGGCGTGGTCACGTCGTTCATGGGGCGATAGGCCTCGCGCTCACCACGTGGCTTGCGGGTGCGCGCGCGCCAGGCTTTGCATTTCGGCGAGCAGAAAGCCCAGGTGCTCCGAGTGCAAGCCGATGTGGCCTTGTGCGACGTAACCCTCGTGGGGCTGCGTGGCACGCTGCAGGGTGGCATCGGCCAGGGTTTCGTTGACGATGGCGTTCCAGTCGTCGCGCAGGTCGGTCACTCGCACGCCGGTGCCGTTGGCCACAGCCGCGTTCTCGGCGGGATTCGCCGCCCAGAAGGCTTCGCAGTAGGGCAGCAGGTGGTCGAGCGCGGCCTGGGCGCGTTGCTTGGATTCTTCGGTGCCGTCGCCGAAACGCACCAGCCAGTCGCTGGCGTGGCGCAGGTGGTAACGCACTTCCTTGAGTGACTTGGCGGCGATGCCGGCCAGCTGGGCGTCGGCAGAGGCTTGCAGCCGTTGCCAGACCAGCACCATGAGTGCGCTGTAGAGGAAATTGCGCGTGATGGTGGTGGCGTAATCGCGCTCGGCCACCGCGTAGCCCACCAGGGCGCCGTGGTGCGGCAGTTCCAGCAGCGTGTGGTTGCGGAACTCGGCGGTGTCGCGGAAATAGGCCAGCGTGTCTTCGGCGATCTGGCCGCTGACGCGTGCACCGTGCAGATGGGAGAAGCGCTCGGCCAGTGCCGGGTCGGCGTTGATCAGCGTCGCTGCGTGCTGGTAGAGCAGGCGGGCCTGGCCGATCAGGTCCAGGCTGTTGTTGGCCAGGGCCAGGTCTTCTTCGAGGATGGGACCGTGGCCACACCATTCGGCGTTGCGCTGGCCCAGCACCAGGGCGTTGTCGGCCAGGTGCAGGACATAGTCCACCGGGGCAGCAGCCACCATCACATGTGCCCCACTTTTTCTGGAATTTCGTAGAAGGTGGGGTGGCGGTAAATCTTGTCGGCCGCCGGGTCAAAGAAGCTGTCCTTGCTGTCGGGCTCGCTGGCGGTGATGGTGGCCGACGGCACGACCCAGATGCTCACGCCTTCCTGGCGCCGCGTGTACACGTCGCGCGCCATCTGCAGCGCGTGGGGAGCGTCGCTGGCGTGCAGGCTGCCGCAGTGCTTGTGCTCCAGGCCTTGCTTGCTGCGC
>CAYRIT010000016.1:0-46499 GCA_964424415.1 uncultured Hydrogenophaga sp. | reverse complement strand
AGCATGTCCATGACGGGAATCCTTGGGAATCAAAATCGATGTTTGAAATATCGGCGCCCCAGCGCCCGACTGAAGTCCAAAAGAACGGGAGAATTCACGGTCAATCGCGTTCCATCGCGGGCAATCGCAGCAAAAAGTTCTCTTTCATTGCTGCCCGGTCGGCGAGGGAAGATTGCCGTACCCGGTGAGCCCCATCAGCAGCAGGTCTGGGGCAGCGGGCACAGACACCGTGGTGTCCCGCACTTGACGCGTGTCAAAGGCTCGCAGCACACGACCGACTGTGGTCTGTTAATTTCCCCTGGTACCGCCTTCTCGCTTGCACACACCGGCCATGCCCCCCTGCACCAGACCCTGAAAGCCACACCTGCCATCGACAGCGACCACCCGCTGGTGGCCGCTTTTTCCAAGCAGCACGCGCGCGGCGCAACACCACGCGAACAGGCGCTGGCGCTCTACCTCGCGGTGCGCGACGGGCTGCGCTACGACCCCTACCGCATCGATCTGAGCGACCACGGCATGAAAGCCAGCGCCGCGCTGGCGCAGGGATACGGCTGGTGCGTGCCCAAAGCGGTGCTGCTGGCGGCAGTGGCCCGGGCAGCGGGCATCCCGGCGCGGCTGGGCTTTGCCGATGTGCGCAACCATTTGTCCACCGAGCGGCTGCGCCAGACCATGCAGACCGATGTGTTTGTCTGGCACGGTTACACCGAACTCTGGATCGAGGGCGCCTGGCGCAAGGCCACACCGGCCTTCAACCTCTCGCTGTGCGAAAAGTTCGGCCTGCTGCCACTGGAATTCGACGGTGTGAACGACTCGCTCTACCACCCGTACGACCGCGCCGGCCACCGACACATGGAATACGTCAACGAACGTGGCAGCTTCGACGATCTGCCGCTGACGCAGATCCGTGCATCGTTTGCCGAGGTCTATCCGCGGCTGGTCGACCCAGGCACCACAACGGGCGACTTTGCCGAGGACGCCGCGCACGAGCACGGCACCCAGGGCGCTACGCGAGCGGGCCGGGGTTGAACAGCCTGAAGACGCCCGGCCCCAGAAGGTCGGCGCAAAAACCCCGTGGGCCAGCCGCATGGGCACGCGCTGCGCCACCTGCCGAACGAAATACGCCGTCGCGCGCGGCCACGGCTACGGCGGCGATCTGCGTCTTGTTGCCCATTCCGCCCAGCGCAAGGATGCCGGAGGGGAGCAGAAAAGTTTCCATGAACGGGTTTTCGCAGTGCTGAAGGTACCGCTCCGCATTCCGCCCCGGACCACCTCGAATCTGATCGGATTTGTGCAGAGCCAGTGACCCGCACCAGCGGTGGAGCGGGGGGCTCTTACTTCAGTTACTGAACTTGAACACCGCGGTGCTGGCCAGCAGGTTGGGCAGACGGCGGACCTCGCGGCCTTCGTGCAGACCAAAGCTGTCGTCGACGCTGAGGCCGCAGCTGCGCGCCAGTACCTCGAAATCGGCGTAGGTGCCCACGCGGATGTTGGGCGTGTCGAACCACTGGTAGGGCAGGCGTTTGGTCACCGGCATGCGGCCTTGCAGCACCGCTAGGCGGTTCGGCCAGTGCGCAAAATTCGGAAACGCCACCACACCGGTGCGGCCCACACGTGCGGTTTCGCGCAACATGGTCTCGGCGTTGCGCAGGTGTTGCAGCGTGTCGATCTGCAAGACCACGTCGAAGGAGCCGTCTTCAAACACCGCCAGACCGTCTTCGAGGTTGAGCTGCAGCACATTGACGCCCCGTTTGATGCAAGCCAGCACCTTGGTGTCGTCAATCTCCACGCCATAGCCGGTGCAGGCGCGCGTGGCCTGCAAATGCGCCATGAGCGCGCCGTCACCGCAACCCAGGTCGAGCACCCGCGAACCGGGGGGCACCAGGCGGGCGATGCTGTGCATCACGCTGGGCTCGCTCATGCATTCACTCCGGGAGCCACGGTCTGTTCGAAATAGGCGCGCACCGCAGCGAGGTAGCGCGGGTCGTCGAGCAGGAACGCATCGTGGCCGTGCGGTGCGTCGATCTCGGCATAGCTCACCTCGCGCCGGTTCTCCAGCAGCGCCTTGACGATCTCGCGGCTGCGTGCCGGCGCAAAGCGCCAGTCGGTGGTGAAACTGATCAACAGGAACTTTGCGGTGGCCCGTGCCAGCGCCGCACTCAGGCGCCCGCCGTGCCCGCGCGCCGGGTCGAAATAATCGAGCGCGCGGGTGATGAGCAGGTAGGTGTTGGCGTCGAAGTAGTCGCTGAACTTGTCGCCCTGGTAGCGCAGGTAGCTCTCGATCTGGAACTCGATCTCCTGCGTGCTGTAACGGTAATTCGGGGATGCGGTTTCGCCGCCGGAGCGCCCCAAGGCGAAACGCTCCCCCTCGGGGGGGGGCGAAGCACGCGCGGCGGGGAGTGTGGGGATCCATTGCTCGCGACCGAACTTCTCGTTCATCACGTCGTCGCTCAAATAGGTGATGTGACCGATCATGCGGGCGATGCGCAGGCCGCGGCGCGGCAGTGTGCCTTCTCGCAGATAGTGGCCGCCGTGGAAGTCGGGGTCGGTCACGATGGCGCGGCGCGCCACCTCGTTGAACGCGATGTTCTCGGCGGTGAGGTTGGGCGCGCTGGCGACCACCACCGCGTGACGCACACGATCGGGGTATTGCAGCGCCCACGACAGGGTCTGCATGCCGCCCAGGCTGCCACCCATCACCGCCGCCAGCGTCTCAATCCCCAGCGCATCGAGCAGTCGCGCCTGGGCGTTCACCCAGTCTTCCACCGTGACCACCGGGAAGTCGGCGCCCCAGGGCTGGCCGGTGGCCGGGTTGGTGTGGGTCGGGCCGGTGGAGCCGAAACAAGAGCCCAGGTTGTTGACACCAATGACAAAAAAGCGGTTGGTGTCCAGCGGCTTGCCGGGGCCGATCATGTTGTCCCACCAGCCTTCGCTGCGCGGCAGCGGCTGGCCGCTGGCGTCCGCGTGCAGGCCCGCGACGTGGTGCGAGGCGTTGAGCGCATGGCAGACCAGCACCGCGTTGCTGCGCTCGGCATTGAGCGAGCCATAGGTTTCGAAAACCAGCTCGTAGGCAGGCAGCAGCGCGCCACTTTGCAAGGGCAACGGTTCGTCAAAACGGCGCGTCTGGGGCGTGACGATCAAATGAATCCACCTCGGGCCTCACAGGGCCTGTGCACACAACAAAAATCCCGGTGTCGCAAGGTGCGAGACCGGGAGTCTCCCCTTTAGCGGTATTTGTAAAGCGCCCGCAATCCGGACAAATCGGCGCTGGGAGACAGTATAGGTTCAAGCAACGGCGATGGGCCGGCGAGCGGCCACGATGCGCCGCTGTGGCCCGCCCGCCGGCCGCCTGCGCGGTGCGCAGTGGCCTGTTGTAATTGCGCATCGCGCCCGCCAGCGCATTGGGCCAGCCCAAAAATAGTCACTGTTTGCGCGGCATTGCGCGCATAATTCCGGCGCGAGCGCTTGAAAACCTCGCAAGACAAGTGATCGGCTGGTTTCGCACGCTACAGGTTTTGTTTGCTAACGGGGCTCCATCGCTATTTTTCTCAGTGTTATTAGGAGTCCCAATCATGGGCAACAAATTGTACGTGGGCAACCTGCCCTACACCGTGCGCGACGAAGACCTGCAGCAATCGTTCAGCGCTTATGGCGTTGTGAACAGCGCCAAGGTCATGATGGAACGCGACACCGGCCGCTCCAAAGGCTTCGGTTTTGTCGAGATGGGCAGCGATGCAGAAGCCCTGGCCGCCGTTGAAGGCATGAACGGTCAGTCGCTTGGCGGCCGCAGCCTGGTGGTCAACGAAGCCCGCCCAATGGAAGCCCGTCCTCCCCGCACTGGTGGCTTCGGTGGCCCCCGCGGTGGCGGTGGCGGCGGCGGTGGTTTCGGCGGCGGTGGTGGCAGCGACGGTGGTTTCCGCAGCCCCTACGGTGGCGGTGGCCGCCGTGACGGCGGTGGCGGCGGTGGCCGCGGCGGCTACTGATCGACGCACTTCAGCCGGCCAAGCCGGTTGAAACCAAAAGCCCCCAGGCTCAGCGCCTTGGGGCTTTTTTGTTGCCCTGTCGCTGCGCAGGCAATGACTCCCAACGATTGGCCTTGAACGCGAAAGCCAAGGGTTGGGCCGCAGGCACCTTCTGGCGTTGCAGCAGCATCCACCAGTGCAAGGCGTCGAGCAGTGGCTTCGTCTTTCGTTGCCGGATGGCTTGGCGCTGATCGGTCTGAAGCGTCTTGATCTCGCGCTCAACCTCATAGATCCGCGCGAACTGCTGCAACGCAAACTCGGCGATCTGGCTTTGAAACGCTGCATGCAGGTCAAAGTACTTGCGCCGCGCGTGGGCCAGGCAGCCGACCTCGGTCACGCCTCTGGCGATCAGGGCCTTGTAACCGCTGCTGAAGTCGTCACAGGTCAGGCTGACTCTCCAGTCTCCCAGGAAGCGCGGGGCGCGTTCGCCCGAGCGCGACTCGCAGAAGTCGTAGACGGCCAACTTGGTGTTCTCGAAAGCACCCGTGGCGTAAGCCCAGAGGTAGGCCCGATTGTCTTGCCGTTGCCCGGTTTGAGCATGGCCACCGGCGTCTCGTCAGCATGCAGCACGCGGTGCAGCAACAGCTCAGCCCCAGTAGGCGCAGCAGCGGCGTGAGCACCAGCGGAATCGCAAAGCCCAGCGCCATGCAAGCCAGAATCTGCGGCAGCAGCGCCAGCATGGGCTGCCTGCTGAGCTCGATACCGCCCTTGAGGCCAATGGCCAGCAAGAGATAAATAGACAGGGTTTCGTATAGGGCCTCGGGCAGGCGCAGATCGCTCTTGACCAGGCGCGCAAACAGGCCGAGTAGAAAGAACAGGACAACGGCGTCTGGCATGGGCCAGCGGGTGAGAAAAGAAGGCGCGCGCAGCGCAATCAGGGTGAGGCGGGCGGCCTGTTCGACTGGCGCGGCTTGCGCGCGCGACCGACCAGCAGGCGGTCGAACCAGGGATTGGGCAATAGGCGCAGCAGCTTGGCCACCACGCCCATCTGCCAGGGGATGACACGGTAGCTGGTCTGCGCAGCGATCGCGTCGAAGGCACGCGCGGCAAAACCCTCGGCGCTGAGCAGGAACGGCATGCTGTAGCGGTTCCTGCGCGTGAGTGGCGTGTCCACATATCCAGGCAGCAGGGTGACGACCGCCACGCCCGAACCACGCAACTCACCGCGCAGGCTTTCGCAATAGGCCACCACCGCGGCTTTGCTGGCGCAGTACGCGCCATGGCCGGGCAGGCCCCGGATCGCCGCCACACTGCCGATACCCACCAGGGTGCCGCTGCCGCGCTCGCGCATGGCGGCCACGAACGGGTGAAATGTCGCGGCCAGGCCGGTGTTGTTGGTGGCGAAGGTGCGCGCCATCACGCCAATGTCCTCGCGCTCGCCAGTGTCCATGCCAATGCTCACCCCGGCGTTGGCGATCACCACGTCGGGCACACCCTGGGCAGCGATGCAGGCCTGGCTGGCGGCGACGATGCTGTCGATATCGGCAACGTCGGCGCCGTAGACACGGCAGCGCTGCGCATCCAGCCCTTGCGTGTCGGCCCAGACCTGCATGTCGGTGGTGCGGCGCGCCACCAGGGCGAGCCGGTATCCAGCCTGGGCGTAGCGCGCGGCCAGCGCCTGGCCTATGCCGCTGGAGGCGCCGGTGATGAACGCCAGAGGGGCAGGCGAGGTGTTCATGGGGTGTTCCGATCGCAGGCCAGCATCATCGCGGAGCCAGTTGCACCTTCACCCGGCCGCGCATGAGCGCAACACGGTTGGCGTCCACATAGTCGAGTGTGTCCGATTGCAGCCGGTCCTTGCCGCGCAGCACGGTCACCGGTTGTTCGGAGACCAGGCGCTGCGGGTTGGTGAACACCCGCAACTGCTCACCCCGGAACTCCAGCCGCGGCGCGCTGCCGCCGCCGGGCAGGGACCGGCCCTCGCGCACCACCACCGCGTCGCCTTCCAGCAAAAATTCGGTACGCGCGCCGTTGCTGATCACGCGCTGCGCGGTGGCTGTGGTCACCACGCCGTCTTCAGCCACCGAGCGGATACGGGCCTGGTCGACCTCCAGCATGTCGCTGTCGGGCCGGTGCCGCGCTTCGCTGCCGAACACCTCGTTGATCAGCACGCCGTTGACGTCGAACACCTTGACCGAAAATCGACGCATGAAGTAATCGGGCTCGCTGGTCACCGGGCGCGCCACCGCGGGCTCGGGCGCTGACGGTGTGGCACGCAGCAGCCAGTAGGAGGCGAGGGCCAGCAGCCCCATCAGCAACACCGGCAGGTAGACGGTGAGTTGATCGAGCCAGCGGCGCGAGCGCCGTCTGGGCGGGCGACCGACCGGCACCGAGGTCGGCGGTGCAGACAGTGTGGCGCTCACCGGCCGGCCACCTCAAGCTCACCCGCGTAGTGGCCCGATGCCACCAACAGCAGGTCACACAACTCCCGAACCGCACCGGCACCGGGCGCCCGGGTCGTCACATGGTGCGCAAGCGCCAGTATTTCCGCATGGGAACCCACCGGCGCACAAGCCAGTGCGGCACGGCGCAGCAGCGGCAGATCGGGCCAGTCGTCGCCCATGGCGGCGGCCGCCGACCAGTCCAGCCCGAGTTCGGACAGGATCGCCTCGGCCGCCGGCCGCTTGTTTTCGGTGCCCAGGCGGATCTGCGTCACACCCAGCGCGGTCAGACGCGCGCGCAGAGCCTGTGAATCGCGCCCGCTCACCACCGCCGGCGTGATGCCGGCGCGCTGCAGCAGCTTGATGCCATGCCCATCGAGCGTGTGAAAGCGCTTCATGGTTTCACCCGACTCGGTGAAATACAGCCCTCCGTCGGTCAGCACCCCGTCCACGTCGAAGAACACCACCCGCACCGGTTGTGCACGCAGCAACAGCTCAGGTGCGAAATTCAGCACCGGGCGCAGCGGGGGTAGTTCAGAGGACATGGGCCAATGCTAACTGGGGTGTTGGTAACGCGAGGGGCTTGAACCAGGGCGCCGCGAAACAGGCTTTGCCCGGGCGCCAGCACCGCCCCCTGGAGCGGGGGACGCACCGCAGGCGCGGCGCAGTGGCGTCAAATGACTTTCGCACGCATCAGATCGTTGCTGTTGAGCGCCCCGACCAGGCGACCGCTGTCGTCTACCACCAGCACACTGGTGATCCGGTTGGCCTCCATGAGTTCGGCCGCCTCCACCGCCAGCGCTTCGGCGCGCACGGTGCGCGGGTGGGTGTGCATCACGTCCTGCGCCCGCAGGTTGCGCAGGTCCACGCTGTTGCCGGTCTTCTCGATCAGGCGGCGCAGATCCCCGTCGGTGAAGACACCCCACACGCGGTCGTCACCGTCGACCACCGCGCTCATGCCCAGGCCCTTGGCGCTGATCTCGCGCATGAGCGTCATCAGGTCGGCGTCTTGTGTCACCCGCGGCAGGTCGACGCCGCTGCGCATGACATCGCTCACCAAAGTGAGCAGCTTGCGGCCCAGCGCGCCGCCGGGGTGCGAGCGGGCGAAGTCGTCGGCACGGAAGCCGCGCGCGTCGAGCAGCGCAACGGCCAGCGCGTCGCCCAGCGCGAGCTGGGCGGTGGTGCTGGCGGTGGGCGCGAGGTTGTGCGGGCAGGCTTCCTTGGCCACCGAGGCGTCCAGCACCACATCGGCGTGGCGCCCCAGGGTGGACTCGGCGCGGCCAGTGAGCGCAATCAGCGGCACGCCCATGCGCTTGATCAGGGGAAGCAAGGCCGTGAGCTCTTCGCTCTCGCCGCTGTTGCTGATGCCCAGCACCACGTCGCCCGCAGTGATCATGCCCAGATCGCCGTGGCTGGCTTCGGCCGGGTGCACAAACATGGCCGGGCTGCCGGTGGACGCCAGGGTGGCGGCGATCTTGCGACCCACGTGTCCACTCTTGCCCATGCCCATCACCACCACGCGCCCGCGGCTGGCCAGTACCAGCGACACCGCACGCGCAAAGCGCTCATCGAGCCGCGCCGCCATGTCGTTGACCGCCTGGGCCTCGATGCGCAGGGTCTCGGCGGCCAGGGATAGAGCGCGCGCGGCGTCAAATGTGGGGGTGTCGGGCATCGGTGAATTATCGCGCTGGCGGTTGTCACGGGCGCGAATGCGGGATGAAGCGGTCTGGGTTCGACTGCAAGCCTGCCGCTAATATCAACAGATGACATCACTCGACATCACCCTGCTGTACCTGCTGGCTGCGGTGCTGGGCGTGGTGGCGTGCCGGCAGTTCAAGCTGCCGCCCATGCTGGGCTATCTGGTGGTGGGCGTGGTGATCGGGCCGAATGCGCTGGCGCTAGCGCAGAACTCCAGCGGCGTGCGTTACCTCGCCGAGTTCGGCGTGGTGTTCCTGATGTTCGTGATTGGGCTGGAGTTCAGCCTGCCCAAGCTGCGCGCCATGAAGCGTCACGTGTTCGGACTGGGTTTGTCCCAGGTGGTGTTCACCGTGCTGCTCACCACCGCGGCATCCTTGCTGATGGCGCTGGTGTTGCCGACCTGGTGGAACGTGTCCTGGCAGATCGCACTCGCCCTGGGCGGTGTGATGGCCATGAGCAGCACCGCAATCGTGGTCAAGCTGCTGGCCGAGCGGCTGGAGCTGGAGAGCGAGCATGGCAAGCGGGTGGTGGGCATTCTGCTGTTTCAGGATCTGGCCGTGGTGCCCCTGCTGGTCCTGATCCCGGCACTGGCGGCGGCGCCCGAGAAGCTGCTGCCGGCGCTGGGCCTGGCGCTGCTCAAGGCGGTGGTCTTGCTCGGCCTGCTGCTCACTGGCGGGCAGAGGGTGATGCGCTGGTGGCTCACCCTGGTGGCGCGGCAAAAGAGCGACGAGCTGTTCATGCTCAACCTGCTGCTGATCACACTCGGCCTGGCCTGGCTCACCGAGCACGCCGGCCTGTCCCTGGCACTGGGTGCGTTTGTCGCCGGCATGCTGATTTCCGAGACCGAATACAAGCACCAGGTGGAAACCGATATCCGCCCGTTTCACGACGTGCTGCTCGGCCTGTTTTTCATCACCATCGGCATGATGCTGGACTGGCGGCTGGTGCTTGACCGATGGCCGCTGGTGCTGCTGTTGCTGACGCTCTCGCTGACCTTCAAGCTCGCGCTCGTCACCGGTCTCACACGCGCCTTTGGTGCGCCCATGGGCGTGTCGCTCAGGGTCGGCCTGTACCTCGCGCAGGCGGGCGAGTTCGGCTTGGTTCTGCTCACGCTGGCGGGGCAAAACAACCTGGTGCCACCAGCGCTGTTCAACCCCATCCTGGCGTCCATGGTGGTTTCCATGCTGGCCACGCCTTTCATCATCATGTACGCCAACAACATCGTCAGCCGCCTGGTGGGCAGCGACTGGCTGATGCAGTCGGTGGAGATGACCAGCATCGCCCGCAAGGCGATGAACACCGATCACCACGTCATCATCTGCGGCTACGGACGCTGCGGCCAGAACCTGGCTCGGTTGCTGGAAGCCGAAGGCATTCCCTACATGGCGCTCGACCTGGACCCCGATCGCGTGCGCCAGGCCGCTGCCGCCGGACACTCCGTGGTGTTTGGCGACGCGGCGCGCCTGCAGGCCCTGATGGCCGCCGGCCTGCACCGCGCCAGTGCGGTGGTCATCACCTACCTGGACACCGCCAGCGCACTCAAGGTGCTGCACCACACCCAGGTGCAGGCGGTCAACCTGCCGGTGGTGGTGCGCACACTGGACGACGTGGACCTGGACAAGCTGCGCCAGGCCGGCGCCACCGAGGTGGTGCCCGAAGCCATCGAGGCCAGCCTGATGCTCGCCAGCCACGCCCTGGCCTTGGTGGGCGTGCCCATGCGGCGCGTGATCCGCGTGGTGCAGGACCAGCGCGACGCGCGCTACAAAGTGCTCAAGGGCTATTTCCATGGCGCCGACGACGACAGCGTCAACGAGCTCGAGCAAGAGCGCCTGCGCACCGTGACCCTTCCTGCGGCGAGCCGCACCGTGGGCAAATCGCTTGGTGACCTTGCGCTGGAGGCGGTGGGCGTTCAATTGGTGAGCCTGCGCAGCGCCAGTGGCAAACCCACGCCCTTCGACGATCAGACCGTGTGCCGCAGCGGCGACACGCTGGTGCTCAGCGGCAAAGCCCCGGCACTGGCACTGGCCGAAGAGAAGCTGCTCGCGGGCTGATGCGGCACCCGCAGCCGGCCCTCGCGCAATGGCCAGGGCAGTCGTGCACCGGATCGGACGACATAATGACCGCTTCCCCCGCTTCTTGATTGCCATGGACGCTGCTGCCTACCTCAAAGCCCACATCCGCACCGTGCCCGACTGGCCTGCACCGGGCGTGCAGTTCCGCGACATCACGCCGCTGCTGCAGAACCCGCAGGTGTTCCGGGTGCTGATCGACGCCTTTGTGCACCGTTACATGGACCCGGCGTTGCGTCCCACGGTCGTCGCCGGGCTGGACGCGCGTGGCTTCATCATCGGTTCGGTGATTGCCTACGAGCTGGCGGTGGGGTTCGTTCCGATCCGCAAGAAGGGCAAACTGCCGTTCACCACGGTCGAGGAAACCTACGAGCTGGAATACGGCAGCGCCACGGTGGAGCTGCACACCGATGCGGTCAAGCCTGGCGACCGTGTGGTGCTGATCGACGACCTGATCGCCACCGGCGGCACCATGATGGCCGGGCGCAGACTGCTGGAAAAACTGGGCGCCGAGGTGATCGAAGGCGCCGCCATCGTTGACCTGCCCGAACTCGGCGGTTCGGCCCGACTGCGCGAATCGGGCCTCAAGCTGCACACCCTGGTGGATTTCGCCGGGCACTGAGTCGACGTTACCGACCCACGCTGCACAGACGGCGGGGGCTCTGCACCTAATGCCTGCCGTACTGCGTCTCGCTAAGGGCCGAGAAGTCGCTGTGCGACTCCGGCTCGGGCATCATCAAATCTTCCGTGTCGGGCGGACCGCGGCGCAGTGGCGGCGCAGCGGCGGCCAGGGCCTGGCGGAATGCTTCCACTTCGGCGGCCTCAACCGCCTGGGCCGGCACCCCTTGCCGGGACGCGGGCGGCATGGGGATCGCGGTTGGTCTCTCAGACGAGGTGGCGCGTTGGGTCTGGGCCGCCACCGCCGCTTTGAGCGCCACGCCGCGCTGGTCGTGCACCGCCTTGCGGCGCCAGTACACGGAAGGAATCGCCATGGCATGGCGCGACTGCGCGCTGGCCTGCACCCAGCGCTCGATCTCCAGCAGATAAGCGTCGGGCATCACATCGGCCGGCAGCGCCAGGTCGATCAGCACCAGAAAACTGTCGCCATTGCTGTCCAGCGTCAACACTTTGAATTCGTAGCTGGTAGACAACACCCCGCCGCGGATCATGGACTCGCGCACCACCGAGAACAGCTGTTCCCGACGCAGGATGCGGCGCCCGCGGCGCGGCGAGATCAGTGGCAGGGTGGTCTGCCCAAACGATTTGCGCTTGCGCGGCGCGGCATTGCTGCGCAATGGTCCGGTTTTTTTGGCCTGAAGCCAGCTGATCAAAGACATGGTGGTGAGTGTGTACCCGCGCGACAAAACGCGTGGCGTGGATAAACAGGGCAATCCCTGGGTAAATGCGCCGCCCGCCGAAACGCTGGCGCCATCAGGTGACCGCTACGCGTTTGGGCTTGTTGTACATGCGCCGTGCAAGCACTGCCGCCATCGACACCGTGAGTTCGAGCGCGATCTCGGGGTGGCGCGTGGAGAGTTCGCGAAACCGCAACGGGGTCAAACACCACAGACGGCAATCGCTGCCGGCGTTCACCGTGGCGCTGCGCGGCAGGTGACTGAAGAACGCGCCCTCACCCAGCAACGATCCGGCGCCCACCATGGCGATACGCACGCGCTCGCGCGTGTCCTGGTAATGCACGGTGAGGCTGCCCGACTCGATGAAATACACGGTGCGGTCTTTCACACCCTGCTCGATCAGCGCCTGACCCTGCTGCAGGCTCACTGGCTGAAGGTATTCAGCGAGCTGGCGCCACTGCGCGTCAGTCAGGTTCATCGGCACCGCGTCCAGCGCGCTGCTCATCCGCATGGCCTGGGCCAGTTGCAGGATATCGAAACGCACAGCGTGGGGTGGGGTGGCAGTCATTGGGCCAAGATAACCGCGCGCCACGTGGCGGCGCAAGCGGCATTTACGGCTTCTTACAGCTAGAGGCCCGGCGGACGCTGACTGTGCACCAGCGGTAGGGCCTGCTCACTTGCCGATGCAAAAACGCGAAAAAATCTCGCCCAGCAAATCGTCGGCACTGAACTCACCGGTGATCTCACCCAGCGCGTGTTGCGCCAGCCGCAGTTCTTCGGCCAGCAGATCGAGGTGGTCGGCGCGCTCGCCCAACCATTCGGTGGCAGCGTCCAGATGCGCGCTCACACGCGCGAGCGCCTGCAGATGGCGCTCACGCGCCATAAACAGACCACCGCCGGCGTGTTGCCAGCCCGCCACCGCCAGCAGGCGCTGGCGCAGCGCTTCGATGCCTTCGCCGTGTTTGGCCGACAAGGCCAGCGCGTCGCTGCCGAGACTGGCCAACAGGTGCGCGCGCGCCGCCTCGTCACATTGATCGAGCTTGTTCCATACCTGCAGCACGGTCACGCGCGGTGGCAAGGCCGAGGTGATCGCCGCATCAGCGGACTGGTAGTCGGGCTGGTCGCTGCGGGTGAGGTCGTGCAGAAACAGTACCGCATCGGCCTGGCCGATCTGGCCCCAGGCGCGTGCAATGCCGATCTTTTCCACCTCGTCCACATCGGGGCTGTCGCGCAGGCCCGCGGTGTCGATCACATGGAGCGGCACGCCCTCGATCTGAATGGTCTGCTGAACCACATCGCGCGTGGTGCCGGCGATCGGAGTGACGATGGCCAGCTCGGCGCCGGCCAGGGCGTTGAGCAGCGAGCTTTTGCCCGCATTGGGCTGGCCGGCAATCACCACCTTGAGGCCGTCGCGCAGCAGCGCGCCCTGGCGTGCCTGCGCACGCACATCGGCCAGCGTGTCGCACAGCCGCTCCAGCTGGCCGCGCGCGTCGGCCTTTTGCAGGAAGTCGATCTCTTCCTCGGGGAAATCCAGTGTCGCCTCGACCAGCATTCGCAGCCGGATCAGTGCCTCGCGCAGCACATGGATACGCTCGGAGAACGCACCAGCCAGCGAGCGGCTGGCACTGCGCGCAGCGGCCTCGGTGCTGGCGTCGATCAGGTCGGCCACCGCCTCGGCCTGAGCCAGATCGAGCTTGTCGTTGAGAAAGGCACGTTCGGTGAATTCACCGGCGCGCGCTGGCCGCAGCCCGGGCAGCAACGGCCGGTCACCGGCATCCACGCGCTGCGCCAGTGCCAGGCAGCGCGAGAGCAGCAACTGCAACACCACCGGCCCGCCGTGGCCTTGCAGCTCCAGCACGTCTTCGCCGGTATAGGAATGCGGCGCCGGAAACCACAGCGCCAGACCATGGTCGATCGGCTGACCCTCTGCATCGCGCAGCGGCAGGTAGGTGGCTTCGCGCGGCACGATGGCGCGGCCCAGCAAAGCGGTCACAAACGGCGCCAGACCCCGACCAGACACCCGCACGATACCCACCGCGCCGCGCCCGGGGGCGGTGGCGATAGCAGCGATGGGATCGTGAGCGGCAGCAAGCATCATGCGGGAAGCATAAAGGGCGGAATCCAGAAGCAACAAAGGCCTGCAACGCAGGCCAGTTGAAGAACACGGCGCCTCTTCCAGGGACACCGCGGAACCGCCAGTGTCGTCCCCCAGGAGGGACGCAAAACTGCGCAGGGGCGTTACGCGTTCTTCTTGTTGAAGAAGTCCGGCATGCTGAACTTCAGCGGCACGCCCATGCGTTTGTTGATAAACGATTGCTGGGCAATGGTCAGGATGTTGTTGGTGATCCAGTACAGCACCAGGCCGGCCGGGAAGAAGAAGAACATCACCGAGAACACCAGCGGCATCATCCACATCAGCTTGGCCTGCAGCGGATCGGGTGGCAGCGGGTTGAGCGCGGTCTGGATCAGCGTGGTCACCGCCATCACCAGCGGCAGGATGAAGAACGGGTCGGGCGAGGAGAGATCGTGGATCCAGCCGACCCAGGGCGCATTGCGCATTTCCACACTGGACAGCAGCACCCAGTACAGCGCGATGAACACCGGAATCTGGATCATGATGGGCAGGCAGCCCCCCAGCGGGTTGACTTTTTCCTCCCGGTAGATCTTCATCATCTCCTGCTGCATCTGCTGCGGATTGCTCTTCAAGCGCTCGCGCATTTCCGTGATGCGCGGATTGATCGCCTTCATCTTGGCCATGCTCTTGTAAGCGGTGGCATTGAGCCAGTAGAACGCGGCCTTGATCATCACCACCAGCAACACGATCGACCAGCCCCAATTGGCGACGAAACCGTGGATCTTCTCCAGCAGCCAGTACAGCGGTTTTGCCAGGATGGTCAGCCAGCCATAGTCTTTCACCAGCGTCAGGCCGGGGGCGACAGTTTCCAGCACTTTCTCGTCCTGCGGACCGACAAACAGACGCGCGTCGAAACGCTCGCTCTGGCCGGGCTGAATGGTCGGCAGGGCGGTGATGTCACCGACAGCGAACAGTTTGCCGTCGAGCTTGCGTGCGAAGTTGTCGCGCGCCACACCGTCGGCAATCAGCCAGGCGGTGGCGAAGTAATGCTGCACCATCGCAACATAACCGTCGCTGGTTGTCTTCACAAATTCGGCCTTGCCCTTTTCGATGTCGGCAAACGCCACCTTCTGGTATTTCTTCTCCTGGGTGAAAACCGCCGGGCCGGTGAAGGTGGAATAGAACGGTGTGGCGTTGGCGGTCTGGTTGCCATCGCGCACCAGTTGCAGATAGAGCTGCGGGCTCACCGCCTGGCCGCTGTTGTTCACCACCTCGTGCTGCACACCGATCACATAGCTGCCGCGCTGCAAGGTGTAGGTCTTCACAAGCTTCACGCCGCCCACCTCGGCCGACTCGAAGCGCACCTTCATCTCGCTCTGGCCATCGGCCAGGGCAGGATCGCCTGAGACCAGGGTCATGGGTGTCTTGTGGTTGGGGAAACTGCCGCCGATCAGGCCGGTCTGCGCGATGTAGACGCGCTCGGCGTCGTCCTCCAGCAACGTGAACGGTTGCTGCGCCTGGTTCTTGCGGCCACCGGCGTCCTGTGCGTGCTTGAGCAGCTGCGCGCCGATCAGCGAGCCGCCTTCGCTGTTGAAGGTCAGACGCAGGACATCGGTGGCGATGGTGTGGCGCACCTGGGCGACGCTGCTCGCACCCTCGGGCGGTGCGCCCGGTGTGCCGGGCACGGCGGCGCCGGGCAGCGCGGCCGGAAGGCTGCTGGCGCTGGCCGCCGGCGGAGCGCTGTCGGCCGGTTTGGGTGCGGTCACGGCCGACGAAGGGAAAAAGGTGGGCGCCTTGCCGTTGTGGATCTGCCATTTGTCCCAGATCAGGATCATGGAGAAACCAAATACCACCCACAGGATGGACCGACGGATGTCATTCATGACGGGTGCTTCTTTTCTGAGGAAGGGGGAATCAGGCGGGTGAACAGGGCGGGTGGCGCCTCGGGCACAGGATCGTGACCACCGGCACACCATGGCCCGCAGCGGCCCAGACGTTTGAGCGTGAGATAGCTGCCGGCCAGCGCGCCGTGGCGCTCGAGCGCACCCAGCGCGTACACCGAACAGGTGGGCTCGAAACGGCAGCTGTTGCCCAGCCAGGGGCTCAGCAACAGACGGTAGCCGCGCACCAGCACCATCAGGCCACGGCGTGGCCAGTCAGACAGCACGGGACCGCTCCAGCACGGGCGGGCGCGTCAGCACCCGACCCAGCAGTTGCAGCAGCTCAGCACGCACCGCACGCTTCAGGGGCTCGGACGTTGCGCTCACGAACTGCTTGCGGCTGAACTCGCTGCGCAGCCGGACCACCCAGGCCGCGTGCGGCAGGGCGTCGGCATGCAGACGGGAAAGCTCATGAATCTGGCGTCGGATCGCGTTGCGCGTGACGGCCCGGCGCGCCCAGCGCTTGGGCAGCACAACCCCCACCCAGGCATCGGCCACGGGAAACAGGGGGCGTCCTGCCGAAGGCGCATCGAGCGCGCCGCGGTGCAACGCGAAATGGGGCGTTTTGGCCACCGGCGCGCCGGCCATCGCGGCCTGGAACTGTTCTCGGGACTTGAGACGCTGAACCATGGCGACCGGGCCTCCTGCTGTCATCGGGCAGGCGTTGGCAGGGAACCGCCAGCGACGCGAGGCGAGGAAATCAGACGGCCAGGCGCTTGCGGCCCTTGGCGCGGCGGGCGTTGATCACGGCGCGGCCACCGCGGGTTTTCATGCGCACGAGGAAACCGTGGGTGCGGGCGCGCTTGATCTTGGAAGGCTGGTAGGTGCGTTTCATGGTACTTGGGAAGGAATCGGGGAAACCCGCAATTATCGCAAAAAAATACCAATAACAGCAAGCACTTGGCCGCACCCGCTGCCAGGCCACTTGAAATGGCCGGCGCCGAGGGTGGTGCGGCCACCGGACAAACCAGGGTGTGGATAAGTGGCCGGTCGACCTACAATGTCCGGCCTGACTCGCGCCCTTTGTCCACAACCTCCGCCACCCCACCACCTCCCGCATGACCGAGGGCACCTCCCCAACAATACCGCCTGCCGACGCCCCGTCGCTGTGGCAGGCCTGTGTCGATCAGCTTGCCCAGGAGATCCCCGAGCAGCAGTTCAACACGTGGATCCGGCCGCTGACGGCGGTGGTCGCACCCGACCATTCCAAGGTGGTGCTGGCGGTGGCCAACCGGTTCAAGCTGGACTGGATCCGGACCCAGTACGCGGCCCGCATCAGCGCCTTGCTGGAGGCCACACAGGGGCGATCGGTCGACCTGGAGTTGGTGCTCGCTCCGCGTGAAGGCCCCAGCCGGACGTCACCGGCGCCAAGGTCGGCGCAAGACCAGGTGCTTTCGGAGCTGCCCGATCTGGCGCCGGTGGAGCCGACGGGTCAGCACGGCCCCAAGACACGCCTGAACCCGGCGCTCACCTTTGCCAATCTGGTCGAAGGCTCTGCCAACCGCATGGGCCGCGCTGCGGCGCTGCATGTGGCGGGCAGCCTCGGGCAGTTGTACAACCCGCTGTTCATCTACGGCGGCGTCGGTCTGGGCAAGACCCACCTGGTGCACGCCATCGGCAACCACCTGCTGGCCGAGCGCCCACAGGCGAAGGTTTTGTACATCCACGCCGAGCAGTTCGTCTCGGATGTGGTCAAGTCCTACCAGCGCAAGACATTCGACGAGTTCAAGGAGCGTTACCACTCGCTTGATCTGCTGCTGATCGACGATGTGCAGTTCTTCGCCAACAAGGAGCGCACGCAGGAAGAGTTCTTCAATGCGTTCGAAGCGCTGCTGGCGCGCAAGAGCCACATCGTGCTGACCAGTGACACCTACCCCAAGGGCCTGGCCGACATCCACGAGCGCCTGGTGTCGCGTTTCGACTCCGGCCTGACGGTGGCCATCGAACCGCCCGAGTTGGAGATGCGCGTGGCCATCCTGATCAACAAGGCGGCGGTGGAACACGCGGTGATGCCCGAGGAAGTGGCGTTTTTTGTGGCCAAGAACGTGCGCTCCAACGTGCGTGAGCTCGAAGGCGCACTGCGCAAGATCCTGGCCTATTCGCGCTTCAACCAGAAAGAGATCTCGATCCAGCTCGCGCGCGATGCACTCAAAGACCTGCTGTCGATCCAGAACCGGCAGATCTCGGTGGAGAACATCCAGAAGACCGTGGCCGATTACTACAAGATCAAGGTCGCGGACATGTATTCGAAGAAGCGTCCGGCCAGCATCGCACGCCCACGCCAGATCGCGATGTTCATCGCCAAGGAACTGACCCAGAAAAGCCTGCCCGAAATTGGCGAGCTGTTCGGTGGGCGCGACCACACGACGGTGCTGCACGCGGTGCGCAAGATCGGCGCCGAGCGGCAGCAGAACACCGAGCTCAACCAGCAACTCCACGTGCTGGAACAGACGCTCAAAGGCTGATCCGTGGCTGTGCAACACACCCTGCGCTGCGACCGGTCGCGTGAGCCCTACCAGCCGGCAGGCGGTTTCCAAAGAGCCCCGATAAAAAGGGGAAAATGCTGTGTTGGGCCGAGAGCGGCCCGAACACAACAGGCTGAGGCGCTCCAGGTGTGTGTGCGCCCCGACAACCCGAGACGAAAGACCGCGACATGATCGTTTTCAAATCCACCCAGGACAAGGTACTGGCCGCGCTGCAATCGGTGGCCGGCATCGTGGAGCGCCGCCACACCCTGCCCATCCTGGCCAACGTGTTGCTGCGCAAGACCGGCTCGGCGGTGCAGCTGACCACCAGCGACCTGGAGATCCAGATCCGCACCACCGCCCAGCTTGACGGTGATGACAGCAATTTCGCCACCACGCTGGGCGCGCGAAAACTGATCGACATCCTGCGCACCATGCCAGCCGATCAAACGGTGAGCCTGGAGTCGAGCGCGGGCAAGCTCATCCTGAAGGGCGGCAAGAGCCGCTTCACGCTGCAAAGCATGCCGGCCGAAGATTTTCCGCTGGTGCAGGAATCGGCCAGCTTCGGCCCGGCGTTCAGCGTGCCGCAGAAGACCCTCAAGAGCCTGCTGGGCCAGGTGGCGTTTGCGATGGCGGTGCACGACATCCGCTACTACCTGAACGGCATCCTGTTCGTGGCCGAGGGCAAGCAGCTCAGCCTGGTGGCCACCGACGGCCACCGCCTGGCGTTTGCATCGGCCGCGCTGGAGATCGAGGTCCCCAAGCAGGAGGTGATCCTGCCGCGCAAGACCGTGATCGAGCTGCAGCGCCTGCTCTCCGACAAGGAAGGCGCGATCGAGATGCAGTTCGCGCCCAACCAGGCCAAATTCAGCTTCGACGGCATGGAGTTCGTCACCAAGCTGGTCGAGGGCAAGTTCCCCGACTACAACCGCGTCATCCCCAAGAATCACAAGAACATCGTGACGCTGGGCCGCCAGCCGCTGCTGGCCTCGTTGCAGCGCACCGCCATCATGACCAGCGAGAAGTTCAAGGGCGTGCGCCTGAACATCGAGCCGGGCTCGCTGCGGGTGGCCTCCAGCAACGCCGAGCAGGAAGAGGCGGTGGACGAGCTCGACGTGGATTACGGTGGCGACGCGATCGAGATCGGTTTCAACGTCACTTACCTGATCGACGCGTTGCAGAACATGGGCCAGGAAATGGTGCGCGTCGAGCTCTCCGACGGCAACAGCTCCGCGCTGGTCACCAACCCCGACGACAACGCCTTCAAATACGTTGTCATGCCGATGCGGATCTGACCCACACCGCCAGCCGTGCCCCTCCAGCCCGACCCGCTCCTCAGCGGGTTTGGCGTTTCTAGCGATTCTGAAAAGCCCCCTATGTCCGACGAAAACAAGCCCGCCGACTCCGTCAATACCGGCGAAGCCAGCAGCCAGAGTTCCAATTTTCAGCCTACCATCGACAGCAACCAGGCGGGTGCGAGCGAAGGCTACGGCGAAGGCGCAATCACCATCCTCGAAGGCCTGGAGGCGGTGCGCAAACGACCCGGCATGTACATCGGCGACACATCGGATGGCACCGGCCTGCACCACCTGGTGTTCGAGGTGGTCGACAACTCGATCGACGAAGCACTGGCTGGCCACTGTGACGACATCGTGGTCACCATCCACTCCGACAACTCGATTTCCGTCATCGACAACGGCCGCGGCATTCCCACCGGCGTGAAGATGGACGACAAGCACGAGCCCAAGCGCTCGGCGGCCGAGATCGCGCTGACTGAGCTGCACGCCGGCGGCAAGTTCAATCAGAACAGCTACAAGGTCTCGGGCGGGCTGCACGGCGTGGGCGTCTCCTGCGTGAACGCGCTCTCGATCTGGCTGCGCCTGATCGTGCGTCGCGACGGCCAGGTGCACCAGATCGAGTTTTCGCGTGGCTTTGTGCAAAACCGTATCGTGGAGATGAAAGACGGCGTGGAGGTCTCGCCGATGAAGGTCATCGGCCCGACCGACAAGCGCGGCACCGAGGTGCATTTCCTCCCCGACACCGAAATCTTCAAAGAGAACAACGATTTCCACTACGAAATCCTGTCCAAGCGCCTGCGCGAGCTTTCGTTCCTGAACAACGGCGTGCGCATCCGACTGAAAGACGAACGCAGCGGCAAAGAAGACGACTTCTCGGGCGCCGGCGGCGTCAAGGGTTTTGTGGACTTCATCAACAAGGGCAAAACTGTTCTGCACCCCAACGTGTTCCACGCACTCGGCGACCGCGCCAGCGACCAGGGCACCAACATCGGGGTGGAAGTGGCCATGCAGTGGAACAGCGGCTACAACGAGCAGGTGCTGTGCTTCACCAACAACATTCCGCAACGCGATGGCGGCACCCACCTGACCGGCCTGCGCGCGGCCATGACGCGGGTGATCAACAAGTACATCGAAGAAAACGAGTTCGCCAAGAAAGCCAAGGTCGAAGTCACCGGCGACGACATGCGCGAAGGCCTGTGCTGCGTGCTGAGCGTGAAGGTGCCCGAACCCAAGTTCAGCAGCCAGACCAAGGACAAGCTGGTCTCCAGCGAGGTGCGCGGCCCGGTGGAAGACATCGTCTCGCGCCTGCTCAGCGACTACCTGCAGGAGCGCCCGAACGACGCCAAGATCATCTGCGGCAAGATCGTGGAAGCCGCTCGCGCGCGTGAGGCGGCCCGCAAAGCGCGCGAGATGACACGCCGCAAAGGTGTGCTCGACGGCATGGGACTGCCCGGCAAGCTGGCCGACTGCCAGGAAAAAGACCCGGCGCTGTGCGAGATCTACATCGTCGAGGGCGACTCCGCCGGCGGTTCAGCCAAACAGGGCCGTGACCGCAAATTCCAGGCCATCCTGCCGCTGCGCGGCAAGATCCTGAACGTGGAAAAAGCGCGCTACGAAAAGCTGCTGACCAGCAATGAAATTCTCACGCTGATCACCGCGCTGGGCACCGGCATCGGCAAGGCCGGCGGCGAGGGCGCCAACAGCGACGGCAAGGACGATTTCGACGTCGCCAAGCTGCGCTACCACCGCATCATCATCATGACCGACGCCGACGTCGACGGCGCCCACATCCGCACCCTGCTGCTCACCTTCTTCTACCGCCAGATGCCCGAGCTGGTCGAGCGCGGCCACATCTACATTGCGCAGCCGCCGCTCTACAAGGTGAAGGCCGGCAAGGAAGAGCTGTACCTGAAAGACGCCGCCGCGCTCGACGGCTTTTTGCTGCGCATCGCGCTCAAGGACGCCAAAGTGGCCACCGGCGGCGCCACCAATACCGTGCTCGAAGGCGACACGCTGAGCGAGCTGGCGCGCAAGCACCAGGTGGCCGAAAACGTGATCGCACGTCTCTCCAACTTCATGGACGCCGAGGCGCTGCGCGCCATGGCCGACGGCGTGAGCATCCGGCTCGACACGGTGGAAGAAGCCGAGGCCAGCGCCATCGCCCTGCAAGCCAAGCTGCGCGAGCTCAGCACCACCGGCGTGCCCGCCGAAGTGGCGGGCGAGTTCGACACCCGCACCGACAAACCCATGCTGCGCATCAGCCGTCGCCACCACGGCAACATCAAGAGCAGCATCATCACGCAGGACTTTGTGCACGGCGCCGATTACGGCGCCCTGGCCACCGCCGCCGAAACCTTTCGCGGCCTGCTCGGCGAAGGCGCCAAAGTGATGCGCGGAGAGGGCGACAAGCAGAAGGAAGAAAAGGTGGGCGACTTCCGCCAGGCCATGCAGTGGCTGATCTCGGAAGCTGAACGGACCACCAGCCGCCAGCGCTACAAAGGCCTGGGCGAGATGAACCCGGCCCAACTCTGGGAAACCACCATGGACCCCACCGTGCGCCGCCTGCTGCGCGTGCAGATCGACGACGCTATCGAAGCCGACCGCGTGTTCACGATGCTGATGGGCGATGAAGTCGAGCCTCGACGCGATTTCATTGAAACGAACGCGCTACGGGCGGGAAACATCGACGTCTGATTTTTGTGTAGGCACACCCATAAGCCGAGAAATTGAGTCCCATAAGTTGAGAAATTTATGGGGCTTTCTCTTTGCCAAGTCACGCCCCATCGGGTGCTACTGACGGGTGAATATCCAAGGCACCCGCCCAGGGTGTCGTCTGCAGACGGTTCTTGGGAGGCCCACCCAGGGTGGCGAGGGTGATGACAAGCCCATAGCGGGTCAGCCCACGCTGGGAGACACCAGGCACGGCGCCATGCCCCGCGTCGGTGGTCCTGTGGGACCATCGCGACCGTTGGTGGTTGCGGAGTGCCGGATTCAGCCCAGCAACGCGGCGAGACCACCCTCGGCTTCGAAGCGCCGGTTGCGGTAGGTCAGACGCGTGGGGCCCGGCCACACGCACTCGGTCACGCTGTGCCGCGGATCGCCCGGGTAGCAGATGACGCGACAGCCATCTTCGTCAAATGGCTCCGGTTCGATCAGTGCGGGCAGGCGGCTGGACGCAGCGGCCAGCACCTGCGCCACGGTGCCCAGGCGGATGAGCTGGCTCAGGCTCATGATCTGCGGCGGCGCAAGGTCGATCTCGCCCGCCCAGTAGCGCTCCAGCCCGGTGCGCGGTGGCAGCCAAACGGCCTCGGTGGCCTCGAATCGGCAGTGCTCGGCCTGCTGTCCGGCCGGAGCCACGGCCACGAAGAAACGCGTGTCAAAACGTTTGTTCGTCACCGAGGGCTGACGCGGCGTAATCCAGCGCGACCACGGCAGCAGTGCCGACACGGCCAGCGGCTGGCCCAGGCTCTGCAGCGCAGCGGCAAAGCCGGTACCGGCGAGGATCTGCTCACGCAGGTGCAACAGCGAGCCAGGCTGAGCGGCCAGCCCCAGCAGCAGACCGCACTCTTCGAAAGTTTCGCGCAGCGCCGCCAGGTGCAGGCCCACCGCGGTATCCATGTCGAGCGCTGGCTCGCCCAGTGCCTCCAGCAGTGCGGCTGCAGGTCGGTCCAGCAGGGCTGGGTCGACCTGGCAGTCGGCCGCGTCCAGCTTGCCACCGGGGAACACATGCACCCCCCCCAACACACCGGAGTTGCCATGCCGGCGCACCAGCAGCACCTCCAGCTCCTGCGGCCCGTCGCGCACCACCATCACGGTGGCCGACGGCAGGGGCGGGGCGAGGACGATGTCGGAGTTGATAGGGATAGCCATGAGGCGATTGTGTCCGAGCACGACATGGCGGCCCTGCCGGATTCCAGTCAGCGTGAAAACAGGAGCTCGGCTCCTGGATTGCCCCACCCAACCAACAGTCTCGTCACCGCATCGCACGACTGCGCCCGGTAAGCGTTCGTCGTCGCACAGGTCGCGACGGACGAGACCGCTGCGGCGCGCAGCTCCGCGAACATCTGGTCAGCGGAGTGGTACTGCAAATTCGCGGCAGGCATCGAACTGGTGTTCGCCAAAAAACGGGGCCACCGTGCCCTGGTTAGGAAACCCGGGGTGGTCGCGCCAGTAGCTGAACAGGTCGGCTGGCAGACCCTTGAAGGCGGTTGATTTCAGCAGGATCACTGTCGCGCCTCGTGGAAGCCGACCGTCACCTCACGGGGTTCCTCACATTCTTCTCGCTGCTGGAAACAGTTCAAATCCGTTTGAATATCGGATGGGAACAATGCGATTGGAGACCCAGTGGGGTTTTTAAAGGCCATCCTAAAAACTCCCTTCTGACCTTCATCATCCACGCAGAGGATGCGATGGTCGGCTATGAAAAGCTTTGCATAGCGCCCCGCTGACGGCTGGCAGCGGCGACAGCCTGATCGACGTGGTGGCCGCGCTGAAGGCGCGTTTCGCCCAGCGGCCGGCGCTCGCCGTCGTGTTGTGTGTGCCCGAGAAGTTCCTGCCCAAACAGCCGCGCAAACTCGAGGCGGTGCGCAGTGCCGGCGTGCGCACGGCGCTGAAGTCGCTGCTCGACGCCGCGCCCGACAGCGTCGTGCTGTTCACACCCACCGCCGGCCCGGGGCGGCCGCTGCACATGGCGTCGACCACCACGGTGGTCGACGACGTCTGGCTGCTCACCGGCAGCACACACCTGTGGCGGCGCGGTCTGAGCTTCGACAGCTCGCTGGCGGTCGCGCTGTTCGACGAGGCCACAGCGCGCGGCCGGCCGGCGGCCCTGCGCCAGGCGCGGCGCCAGCTGATCGGCGACGCCATGGCGCAGCTGCGCGCGACGATCACCCGCCTCAACCTCGCGGGTGGCCTGCAGCGGGTGCAGCCCAACGTTTACCCTGCTGCATCCGATCCGACGTCAGCGACTGATCTGCTGGTATGGAATCCCGATGGCCGTCCTGGCGGCAGCCGTGACTGGCTGCAGCTGCTCGGAGGACTGACGGGAACAGCCGCCGACGAGGTCCACAACGCCATCCGTTGACGGGATTCACCACAGGTTCGCGCGCTGCGAGAACCGACGCGCCGATGCCAAGGTTTTTTCAATTGATCGTCCAGGCCAGGCTCAGCGGATTCAAGGCTGAAGTGCAGCGCTCAGGTTTTCTGTGTGTCAGCAGTTTTCACAAGGCACAGACCAACACATCCGGCACATCTTTGTGAGCAGGTCAGTGTTTGGGGGGCGGCGCAGACAAGCGGCGGCGCAACGCGCGCAACAGCCCGCCGAGCAAGGGCACTTTCATGTAGAGCTCTTCGCCGGTGTCCCAATAGTCGCGGTGCAGTTGCACCTTGCCGTCGGCGCTGAATTTGAAATGGGTCACCCCGTGAACCACCTGCGATCGCACGGTTTTGCCCACGCGCACGCCGAACTCGAACCGCCAGGTCAGCATGGCCGCATCGCCCTGAGCGATGCGCTCGATGACCACGAAGCGTGGGTCTTCCACTTGCGTGAACATGTGGCGAAAAATGTGTTCGATCGCGGGCACACCTTGCACCTCGTTGAACGGGTCTTTGAAGCGCGCGTCGACTGCGTACAAATCACCGATGCGAGAAACGGTTGCGGGCGAAACCGATTCGAAAAATGCCACCAGTTCGTCCATCACCATGTCAGAGCCCCGTCATGCGGCGAACCAGGGGAAAGTACAGCCGGTAGGGCAGCAACGAGAGCAACTTCAACACGCGGGTAAATCGCTTGGGAAAGTGGATCTCGAAACCGCCGCCGGACAGGCCCGAGAGGATGTCTTGGGCAGCCTGCTCGGGCGTGATCAGTGCGGGCATTTTGAAATCGTTCTTGGCGGTCAACCGCGTGGAGACGAAGCCGGGGTTGATCACCCACACGCCGATACCTTTGCTCGCGAGGTCCATGTACAAGCACTCGGAAAAATGGATGAGCGCCGCTTTGCCCGAGCCATAGGCCAGCGCCTTGGGCAAGCCCTGGTAGCCCGCCACGCTGGCCACCAGCGCGATGCCGCCGCCGGATTTGAGCGCGGGCAGGGCGGCGGCGGTGAGGCGCACCGCGCCGTGGAAGTTCACATCCACCACGGCTTCCAGCACCTTCACGTCCAGCGTGTCGGCCTGCATGGGCTCGTAGCTTCCGGCCAGGTACACCACCAGATCCACGCCGCCCCAGGCGGTGAGCAGCGCATCGCGCGCCGCGATCAAGGTGTCAGGCAAGGTGCTGTCGCAAGGCAGCAGCAGCGCGCCGGGAATGTGCAAGGCCTCCAGCGAGGCCCGCTTGCGCGAAGACAAGGCCAGCCGCGCGCCGCG
This sequence comes from uncultured Hydrogenophaga sp., assembly GCA_964424415.1. Lineage (GTDB taxonomy): Bacteria > Pseudomonadota > Gammaproteobacteria > Burkholderiales > Burkholderiaceae_C > Hydrogenophaga. The sequence goes on along the minus strand of CAYRIT010000016.1, from coordinate 20,837 downwards.
CGCCGCCAAGCCCTGCGCCAGCGCCGCGCCGATGCCGGCCGACGCACCCACCAGCCACACGCGCTTGCCCGACCAGTCTTTGATTCTGGGATTCATGCCGACATCATCGTTTGGTGAAACTCAGGGTGACATCGCCCAGATGCACGCCCCATTTGCTCATGGCCGCGCGGTTGAGCATCACGCGGTTGTCCATCAGGAACATCCAGTCGTCAAAGTCCACGTTGTAAACCTTGCCGTCTACCGGCAGTGCCATCACATAGCGCCAGTGAAATGCGTTGCCCGACACTTCACCGATCGCTTCGCCCACCACGTCATCGGCCGTGCCGCGGTAACTGCCATCAGGCTGCCGCCTGAGCGTCCATACGCGGCGCGAGGTGGTGCCGTCGTTCCACTCAAAGCGCTCGTCGAGCACGCCGGTGTCGCCCGTCCACGTCGCCTCGATCACCACCCTGAAGCGGCGTTGCACCTCGCCATCGCGCCCCTGGAACATGCCCCAGGCGTCGATGGTGCCGTTCAGATAGGTGCGCAGGTCGAGCTGAGGCTTTTCATTGCTGTATTTCGAGACCTCCACGGAGCCGCAGCCCGCGACCCCCAGCACCAACAACAGGGTCAACACAAACGCTTTGAAAAATCGGGTCATGGTGAAGTCTCCAGGTCGAGCCGCCAGCGCCACAACAGGGCTGCGGCCAGGGTTTTGAACACAAGGGGGAGCACGGCGTAGGCCAAACGCAGCGCAGGCAAACCTTCGCCGCTACCGGGCGCATAGGCCATCAAGGAAAGCAAGGGCAGCGCCAGTCCAGCGGCCAAGGCCAGGTTGAGCTTGGCGACAAAATTCCAGACACCAAAACACGCGCCGCTCAGTCGCTGTCGCTCGCCCAGATCGGCCGCGATGGCCGCGGGCAAGGCCAGATCGGCACCCAGCGCCAGGCCCGAGAGCAAACAAATCACGGCAAACGCCACCGTGTCGCCCGCGCCGAGCAAGCCCGCGCCGACAAACGCCACCACCGAAAACCCCATGGCCCACAGCCACGCGCGCACGCGGCCCATCCGCCCGGCCAGCGTCACCCAGGCGGGCAATGACAAGGCGCCCGCCAAAAAGTACAGCCCCAACAGAGGCCCGCCAGCGGCCTCGTTGCCCAGCACATCGGCGACAAAAAACAGGAACAGCGTGGCGGGCAATGCCGAGGCGATGCCACTGAGCAAAAACACGCCCAGCAAGCGGCGGAAAACCGCGTCGTTCAACACGCGTTTCAGGCTGCGCCACATCGGCGCCGCTGGCCCGCGGGCAGCGCCCAAGCTGGCCTGCGAAGACGGAATGCGCCAGAAAAACCACGCCGCAGCGGGCACCAGCAAGGCCAGCAAGACCCAAGACAAACGCGCCGTGCCAACGCTTAAGTCACTCGCCAAAAACGCGGGTAAAGCGGCCGCCAGCAACACGCCCAGCAAGCCAAAGCCCTCCCGCGCAGCGGTGAGCCGGGTGCGCATGCGGGGGTCATCGGTCAAGCCCGCGCCGTGGGCCTGGTAGGCCACGGTGGCCGCCGAAAAACCGAGATAGGTCAGCAGCAAAGCGCCCAGCAACCACAAGGCCGGATGGCTCGGCGCGGGGTGGAGCAAGGCCACAAACCCCACCGTGAAGGGAAGCAAGGCCAGCGCGATCATGCGCGGGCGGGCCGTGCGGTCGGCCAGCCAGCCCAGCCACGGATCGGTGAAGGCATCGAACAGCCGCGCGACCAGCAACAACCCGCCCAGCAAGGCGAGATCGAGCCCGGTGACTTGCGCATACAAGCGCGGCACGTGCACGTAGATCGGCAAGGCCGCGAACGACAGCGGCAAGGCCAACACGCCATATGACCACACGCGCGGGCTGGGCATGGCCATATCAGCCTGGGCGCTGCAGCAAGGCCGCACGCAGGCCCGGCTCGCTGGTGCGCGGATCGAGCCAGATGGCGAAGAAGGTTTGGGCGAAGGCGCGATCGACAATGTCGCCGATGGGCTTGTCGTTGAAAAAGAAGCGGGCCTGGTCGTTCAGCTGCAAGCCCACGATCTGGTCGCCGTTGCTGACATCGGGAAACACCGCCGCCATCTGCACGCCCCAGCGGGCCAGATCGGCTTCGCTGGCGCCGAAGCGCCGCATCTGCTCCACACTGGCCTGGGCAATCGCCTGGCCCGCGATGCGGCGCACATAGGTCAGGCCCAGGGCCAACGGCGGCTCGGGCGCTTCGCCCCCGCCCGCCCACAAGGCCGCGCGGTAGACCAGAAAACCAAAACGGCGGAACTCGCCGCTGCCCCAGCGCTGCAAAGGCAGGGGCGAACTCGCCAATGCGGCGGGCGCGGCATCGGCGGCCCGACCAAGCAGCGGCCAGCTGGCCAGCGCCACGGCCGCCTCACGCCGCCGCATGGGCCAACTCGACTTGGACGACGCTGATGTTGCCGGCGAGGAAACCCGCTTCGCAATAGGCCAGGTAGAAGCGCCACAGGCGGCGGAAGTTGTCGTCAAAGCCCTGGGCTGCGATCGCGGGCCATTGCTGCTCGAAGGCGCTGCGCCAGGCCGCGAGCGTGCGGGCGTAATCGTGCCCGAAGGCGAATTCGTCGCGCACCACCAAACCGTGCTTCGCCGCCAAACGGTGCAAGACTTTGCTCGATGGCAACATGCCGCCGGGAAACACGTATTGCTGGATGAAGTCGGTGCCCTTGCGGTAGGCATCGAACAGATCGTCGCGGATGGTGATGGTTTGAAGCATCGCCGTGCCACCGGGTTTGAGCACGGCAGCCAGCTTCTTGAAATAGGTGGGCCACCAGCGCTCGCCGACCGCTTCAAACATCTCGATCGACACCACGTGATCAAAGCGCTCGCCCACATCGCGGTAGTCTTGCAAGCGCAGATCGGCCTGGGGCACGCGCCTCTGCGCCCACTTGAGTTGTTCGGGCGACAGCGTCACGCCCGACACTTTCAGGCCGCGCTGCACGGCTTCGTCGGCCAGGCCGCCCCAGCCGCAACCGATTTCCAGAATGTGCTGGCCCGGCTGCGCGCCGAGGCGGTCGAGCATGCGCTGGTACTTGGCGTGCTGGGCGCTGGCCAGGTCCTGATTTTTGTCGCTGAACAGTGCGCTGGAATAGGTCATGCTCGGGTCGAGCCAGAGCTGGTAGAAATCGTTGCCCAGGTCGTAGTGGGCCATGATGTTGCGCTTGCTGCCCGCCTTGGAATTGCCATTGAGCCAATGGCGCACGCGCGCGCTCAGCAGGCTGCGCCAGGAGCCGTACACGGCCCGCGCCAAGGCGTCGCGGTTGCTCGCCAGCAGGGTCAGCAAGGCCGTGAGATCGCTCGAATCCCACTGCCCATCGAGGTAGGCCTCGGCCAGGCCGATGTCACCGCGCGCCAGCACCTGCTCGAAAACGCCGACGTCGTGCACCTGCATGCGCACTTTGTGGGGCCCCTCGCCGTGCCAGCTGCTGCTGCCATCGGGCCAGCGCATTTCCAGCTGTCCGCCACGCAAGTGGGTCAGCAATCGGCAGATGGCCAGGCTGGCGCGGTTCGGTGGCACGGCCGGGTTCAGGCGCAGGGCGGTGGTCATGGCTCGTTTCCTTGCAATGCGTTGGGTGGGGGTGGTGGTTTGGCGCCGAGAAACGGCACCTTCTTCATCCACAGGCGCAAGGCTTGCCAGTGGATGCGGAACACGACACCGAGGGTGAGCGCAGGCATGCGCAGCAGAGCGTGCAACAGGGCACGGGCCGACCAGCCTTGGTCTTTGCCCGAAATCGCGGTGAGCAGCAGCGGGCCTTGCTCATCGGCGTAATCGATGCGGATGCGCTGCACCTCGCGGTTCAGATTCAAGGTGAACCGGTAATGGCCTTCGACACGGCAAAACGGCGACACATGCAAAGCCTTCTGGGCCTGCAACACCTGTCCGTCTTTCAGCGGCGCGCCCTCCGGGTGGTGCAGCAGGTAATGGTGGTGTTCGCCAAAGGTGCTGTTGACTTCTGCCAGCAAGGCCACAAGTTCGCCCGCGCGGTTGTGGCACAGCCAGAAACTCACCGGGTTGAACACGAAGCCGAACACGCGCGGGAAGGTCTGCAAGACCACTTCGCCGTCGTCGGGCAGGCCTTGCTCGCGCAAGATGGCCGCGATCCAGGGCCGCCATTCGCTGCCATCGCGCGGCCCATGGTCGCGCAGCCGCACGCTCAAGGCATTGAACCGGTCTACCGAAAACAGCGCGTTGCCGACGTCCTGCAAACGCGACAAAGGCAGGCGCACAAAAAACACCGGGTACACAAAAGCATGGACGCAGGGGCGCAAGCGCCGGTGCATCACATGCCCCACCTGCAGCGACGGCGCGGCCCACAAGGGCGCGGCGGGCTTGTCAGGCATGGGCCACGCCTTGCCCCGTCAGGACGGGGGCAGATTGCCAGGGTGCGGTCACGCCCATGGCGTTGACCACGCGCAGGGCCGAGTTGAGGCCATCTTCGTGGAATCCGTAGCCGCCCCAGGCGCCCGCGAGCCAGATGCCGTTGGCGCCTTGCACCTGGGCCAGGCGCTGCTGCGCAGCGATCGCGGCCTGGTCAAAAATCGGGTGCTCGTATTCGAACTCGGCCAGCACCTTGGCGGCATCGGGTTCACTGGCCGGGTTGAGCGTGACGACCACGGGTGCCTGGAAAGGCAAGGGTTGCAGGCGGTTGATGAGATACGACACACCCACCGGCTGAGCGCCCGGATCGCCCTGGCCGGCAAAGTAGTTCCAGGCCGACCAGAGTTTGCGGTCGCGCGGGAGCAGCGCCGCGTCGGTGTGCAGCACGGCGCGGTTGCGCTGGTAACGCACAGCGCCCAACAGCTCGCGCTGCACCGCGCTGGCAGTGGGTCCGAGCAAGGCCAGCGCCTGGTCGCTGTGGCAGGCCATGATCACCTGATCGAACACCTCGCTGCCACCGGCGTGCTGCACTTCCAGCGCATCGCCCGATTGCTTCACCGCGCTCACCGGGCAGCCCAGGCGCACATCGCTCAGCTGTGCGGCGATTTTGTTCACATAACTGCGGCTGCCGCCCTGCACGGTGCGCCACATGGGTCGGTCAAACACCTGCAGCAGGCCGTGGTTTTGGCAGAAGCGCACAAAGGTTTGCAGCGGCATGTCGAGCATCTGCTCGGTCGGACACGACCAGATGGCCGCCGCCATGGGCAGCAGGTACCAGTCGGAAAAGCTCTTGGCGTAGCGCCCCTTCGTCAAGAAATCGCGCAGGCTGCGGTCTGCGTCCGGGTGCGCGGCCAGCCAGGCGTTGCTCTCGCGGTTGAAGCGGAGCATGTCGCCGAGCATCGCCCAGAACCGCGTTCGCAAGAGGTTGCGCTTCTGGCCAAAGATGGTGAACAGGTTGCTGCCCGCCCATTCCAGATCGGGGTTTTTCAGGCTGACCGCGAAAGTCATTTCGCTCTGCACGCTGGCCACGCCCAGATGCTCAAACATCGCAATCAGGTTGGGGTAGGTGCGGTCGTTGAACACCAGGAAACCGGTGTCCACCGGGTAGGTCTGGCCCTCCAGCGTCACGTCCACCGTGTTGGCGTGACCGCCCAGACGGGGCTGCGCCTCGAACAAAGTCACCTGGCGGTTCGGCGCTTGGCGCTGCAACAGCCAGGCGCTGGCCAACCCGGAGATGCCGGCGCCGATCACGGCGATGCGCTGGGAGGGGGGATTCATGGTTGCGCTCCTTGGGGCGCCCGCCGGGCGCGCTTGCACTCAATACGCCGCGGGATCCCCACGGGGTTCAGCCAACGGCTTTCGCTGACACACCGAAACAGGTTTCAAAAAACACCTGGACAGCAATCTCAGTTTGTCCTGGACAAAAAAAGATTTCGACGTAAGATACCCATCACCTTTACTTTTGTCAACTGTTTGTCCTGGACAAAATGCCTGAAACCCGGTTGAACATCACCGCCGTCGAACGCGATGTGGGACTGTCCAAGGACGTTTTGCGGGTCTGGGAACGGCGCTACGGCTTCCCCACCCCCGAGCGCGACGCAAACGGCGAGCGGCTTTACCCCTTGGCCCAGGTGGAGCGGCTGCGCCTGATCAAACGGCTGATGGATCAGGGCCATCGGCCGGGACGCCTGATGGCGGCCACCGAGAGTGAGCTCCAGGACTGGGCCAGCGCCAGCGTCCCGACGGCCTCAGCCCCCCGTTCTGACAGCGGCGAAGCGCTCGATGGGCTGATGGCGCTCATCCGGCAACACGATGCGGCGGGTTATTCACAGGCGCTTCAGCAGCGGCTGGCGCGGGAAGGTTTACAGAGTTTTGTCCAGAACATTCTGGCTCCCCTGACCACCCGGGTCGGTCAGGCCTGGGAGTTGGGGCAACTGGAAGTTTTCGAAGAACACCTGTTCACCGAGCTGAGCCAGCGCGTGCTGCGGCAAGCCATTGCCGGCGTGGCGGGCGCCGAACCGCCTCGAATTCTGTTGACCACGCTGCCCGACGAACTTCACGCACTGGGCCTGTTGATGGCCGAAAGCATGATGGTCATCGAAGGCGCCCATTGCATTCCGCTGGGCCTGCAAATGCCCATGCTGTCGATTCTGGAGGCAGCGCGCGCCCACCGCGTCGACGTGGTGGCACTTTCGTTTTCCGCCGCCTTTCCCTCGCGTCTGATTGCGCCTTTGCTCAAGCAGCTGCGGGGTCTCTTGCCTGCGACGGTGGCGCTGTGGGCGGGCGGCAGCGGCGTGGGCCGCCTTCCGCCGCTTGAAGGCGTGCAGTGGCTGGACTCATTGGCAGCGGCGCAGCATGCGGTGCTGGAATGGCGTCGGTCGCACGCCACAACGGGTGCTTAGCGCAACCAAGGGACACCCAGCCACCGGTTTCATCGTCACCGTGTGAAGGGGTGACCTGCCCCTCCCAGCCCTGCGAACGTGACGTTGGTGGAGCCCGTCGTCTACCAGGATAATGGCGGGCAAGACGGTGCGCAGATCTTCCGAGGAACAGATGTCCGGAGTCTTGCAACCCGCCGAGGCCGACACGCAAGCCTGAAAGGCGCAACGCATGCCTGGGTTTTAATCGGAGAGCACCAAAATCAGGCGCCCAATGGCTGAAGCACGCCTGGACATGCATGTCTGGATGCGCGTCGCCGATCTGGCTCCCACCGCACGCCGGTGAACAAGCCTGGTCACTTTTATTCGGACGGTAGGTATGGGCTTGTTTGAACGGTATCTGACGGTCTGGGTGGCTTTGGGTATTGCCGCCGGGGTGGGCCTGGGGCTGATGATCCCCAGTGTTTTCCAGACCGTGGCATCGCTTGAAATGGCACAGGTCAACCTGGTTGTTGCCGTCCTCATCTGGGTGATGATTTATCCGATGATGATCCAGATCGACTGGCGGGCGGTGAAGGATGTGGGTCAGAAACCGCAAGGTCTGATGCTCACGCTGGTCATCAACTGGTTGATCAAACCTTTCACCATGGCCGCGCTGGGTCTGCTGTTTTTTCGGCATCTGTTTGCCGCCTGGGTGGATCCCCAGCTGGCCAGCGAGTACATCGCCGGCATGATCCTGCTGGGCGTGGCACCGTGCACGGCGATGGTCTTCGTGTGGAGCCAGCTCGTCAAAGGAGACCCCAGCTACACCCTGGTCCAGGTGTCGGTGAACGACCTCATCATGGTGGTCGCCTTTGCCCCGATCGCGGCCTTGCTGTTGGGCGTGACGGATGTCACCGTGCCCTGGGAAACACTGGTGCTCTCGACCGTGCTTTATGTGGTGCTGCCCCTGCTGGCGGGCATGGCCACCCGTCAGATACTGGTCAAACGGTCGTCTGACGCGCTGGTCAACTTCGTCGCGCGCCTCAAACCCTGGTCGGTGGTGGGTCTGATTGCCACCGTCGTGTTGCTGTTTGGCTTTCAGGCCCGCACCATCGTCGAGCAACCGTTCGTGATTGCGCTCATCGCCGTTCCGCTCATCTTGCAAACCTACGGCATTTTCTTCGTTGGCTGGTGGGGCGCCAGGCTGCTCAAGCTGCCGCACGCCATTGCCGGTCCAGCCTGCCTGATCGGCACGTCGAATTTCTTCGAACTGGCCGTGGCGGTGGCCATTTCTCTGTTTGGGCTGAACTCCGGTGCCGCATTGGCCACGGTGGTGGGTGTGCTGGTCGAGGTACCGGTCATGCTCTCGCTGGTGGCCATCGTCAATGCCTGGCGCCCTCAGGCTGCATGAGCGCCGCGCCGCGCCGCTCCCAAGCAAGCCGCCGTGCGAAGCACGGCGGTACTCCAATGAACATGTCGTCGCCTCCAACTCCCATGTCCAACATCACCATCTTCCACAACCCGGCCTGTGGCACCTCGCGCAACACGCTGGCCATGATCCGCAACAGCGGTGTTGAACCCGCCGTCGTGGAATACCTCAAGACCCCACCCCCCACCGAACAGATTCGGCAGCTGCTGAGCGCCATGGGTGCCTCGGTGCGCGACGTGCTGCGCAAGAAAGGCACGCCCTACGTCGAGCTTGATCTGGACAACCCCCAGTGGTCCGACGAGCAGCTGCTGGCCTTCATCGAACAGCATCCGATTTTGCTGAACCGCCCCATCGTGGTGACGCCCCTGGGTGTGCGCCTGTGCCGTCCGTGCGAGGTGGTTCTGGAGATCCTGCCGCGCCCCCAACCGGGACCGTTCGTCAAGGAAGACGGTGAGGTCGTCATCGATACCAGGGCGCGCCGTGTCTGAGACCACGCCCAAGCCCCTGGCCGACCTTCCCCAGCTGAATCCCGAGCATTTTCGGGTGCCCGAGCCTGGCAGACTGCAGCCCGCCCATTCAGCGCACCCGCCCCACATCCTTCTGCTGTACGGCTCACTTCGTCCGCGCTCTTTCAGCCGATTGCTGGTGGAAGAGTCGGGCAGGTTGCTGCAGGCCATGGGGGCAGAAGTCAAAGTGTTCCACCCGACCGGCCTGCCATTGCCCGACGATGCGCCCGATTCGCACCCCAAGGTGCAGGAACTGCGCGCGCTGGCTCTGTGGTCGGAGGGCATGGTCTGGTGTTCTCCGGAGCGTCATGGCGCCATGACCGGGATCATGAAAGCGCAGATCGACTGGATCCCGCTGGCCGCTGGTGCGGTTCGCCCGACCCAGGGCAAGACCTTGGCCGTCATGCAGGTCTGCGGCGGATCCCAGTCCTTCAACGCGGTAAACCAGATGCGGGTGCTCGGGCGCTGGATGCGCATGATCACCATCCCCAACCAGTCGTCGGTGGCCAAGGCATACCAGGAGTTCGACGACAGCGACCGCATGAAGCCGTCCAGCTACCACGATCGCGTGGTGGATGTGATGGAGGAACTGGTCAAATTCACGCTGCTGACGCGTGACGTGTCGCCGTATCTGGTGGACCGCTACAGCGAGCGCAAGGAGCGCGCGGAAGCACTCTCCCGCCGCGTGAACCTGCCCAAAGCGGTGTGAGCGATACGTTTCAACGAGGGGGCATCAAGATGGAAACCAGCGCTTCGGGATCCCAAGGCGGCCAGTGCCGCAACGCCATCGGGTTCCTGACCCAACCGACCCGACACCTGTTTTTCACCGGAAAAGGCGGTGTCGGCAAGACGTCGCTGTCCACCGCCACCGCGCTGACGCTGGCCGACGCCGGCATCAAGGTGCTGCTGGTCAGCACGGACGCGGCTTCGAACCTGGACGAGATGCTCGGGGTTGAACTGCGCAACAGCCCGACGCCCGTGCCCGACGCGCCCGGTCTGTGGGTGTTGAACATCGATCCCGACAACGCCGCAGAGGCCTATCGGCAGCGGGTCCTGGCGCAGATGGGCACTGCGGCCACCGAGACCGAACGCTCGACCGTGCGCGAACAACTGTCGGGCGCCTGCACCACAGAGATCGCGTCCTTCGACGAATTCGCCTCTTTGCTCTCCCACGATGGCGAGCACTACGACCACATCGTCTTCGACACGGCACCGACCGGACACACTTTGCGCCTGCTGAGTCTGCCCAAGGCGTGGAGCGGATTTCTGGCGGGTAACGATCGCGGCGCTTCGTGCCTGGGCCCGCATTCCGGGCTGAAGATGCAGGAGGAGCGCTTCAAGGCCGCGTTGAAGGCGCTGAGCGATCCGGCCCTGACCACCGTGGTCCTCGTGACCCGAGCCGACAAGGGCGCAATCATCGAGGCGGCACGCACGTCCGAGGAATTGCATGCGCTGGGTTTGAACAACCAGCGTCTGGCGATCAACGGCGTTTTTCACGCCAGCGATCGCAGCGATGCGGTTGCCTGCGCCATCGAAGACCTGGGGCAGCTGGCGCTGGATGAGATGCCACCGTCGCTGAAGAACCTGCCGCAGGACCAGGTGCCGCTGCGGGCTTTCGATACGGTCGGCCTGCCCGCCTTGCGTGCCTTGCTGTCGTCAGAGGCACCGACCAGCGGGGCCGTGTCGACCGCCCCCGCCCAGCAGATCACCAACGTCCAGGGACTCGCCGCATTGGCCGACGAACTGGCCACGGCCGATCACGGCTTGATCATGGTCATGGGCAAAGGCGGTGTCGGCAAAACGACTGTCGCGGCAGCCCTGGCATTGGGGCTGATTCAGCGCGGCAAGACCGTGCACTTGAGCACCACGGACCCGGCCGCGCACCTGGCCGTGACGCTCGATGGCGAGGTACCGGGTCTGCAGGTCAGCCGTATCGATCCGAAGGTCGAAACCCAGCGCTACATCGACAAGATCATGGCCGCCAAGTCCCCGAATCTTGATCCTCAGGAGCGAGCCCTGTTGCTCGAAGACCTGCGCTCGCCTTGCACCGAGGAGGTCGCGGTCTTCCATGCTTTTTCGCGCATCGTCAGCGAAGGGCGCAGCGCCTTTGTGGTGCTGGACACCGCGCCGACCGGGCATTCGATGCTGCTGATGGACGCGACCGGTGCTTACCACCGGCAGATGAAGCGCGAATTCGAAGGGCACGGTGACGCGCGCGTGGTCACGCCGCTGATGCGGCTGCAAGACGCCGCCTACACCAAGATCATTCTGGTGACGCTGCCGGAAGTGACGCCGGTGTCGCAGGCCGCGGCCTTGCAGGACGACCTGCGCCGCGCGAGCGTCGAGCCCTACGCCTGGGTGCTCAACAAGAGCGTCCTCGCGGCTGGCACCAGCGACCCGCTGCTGTCGGCGCGACTGGCGGGTGAACGCAAGCAGATCGAGCGCATGTCCAGCGGACTGGCCAGGCGGCTCTTCACGCTGCCGTGGCTGACGGTGCCGCCGATCGGGTTTGTTGAACTGTCAAAACTGGTTGGCAAGACGGGCAAGGTCACAACGGCGCAAACTTGAACCCCATCACCGCGATCCAGGAGAACACCATGTACGGATTCACCACCACGCTCACGGGCACCTCGTTCGATCAGGCGCTCGCCAAAACCACTGCCGCACTGAAGGCGGAAGGTTTCGGCATCCTCAGCGAGATCGACGTGCAACAGGCGATGAAGGAAAAGCTGGGCGTTTCCATGCCGCCCTACCGCATCCTGGGCGCGTGCAACCCACCGCTGGCGCATCAGGCCCTGCAGGCGGTACCCGACATCGGCCTGCTGCTGCCGTGCAACGTGATCGTGCGCGAGGAAGCGCCCGATCGCGTGGTGGTCGGATTCCTCGACCCGCAGATCATGGTGAACCTGGTGGACAAGCCCGAGGTCAAGGCCGTGGCCGACGCCGCAGAGCAGCGGCTGCGCCGTGCCTGCGAGAACCTCGGCGGCACCACGTCCGGTCCTGCCTGACAAGCCCTCTGCAAGTCGCGCTGGGGAGAGGTCGTCGAGTTCGAACCCGCTCCTCTCAGCGCCATCGCTGTGCGTTCTCTGGTTTGCGCCCTGGGTCGCTGAACGGTTGCCGCCTCGATAGAGCCATGCGCCTGGGGCGGTGGTGAGGGAAAAGCGTGGCTTGTTGCGGACAAGCATTCAAGCACGGCGTGGTGACACGATTCCCGGGCCGTTCAAAACGCGGCTTTGCTTTGCGCGAATCGCTTGCTGCGCGGGCCTGTATGTGAAAAGACGGTGGCGCGAAGCCACCGCCAGTTGTGCCGCTCAGGCGGCGTTTGCGGTCGCTTCGGCCTTGCGCGCGACGCGACGCGCCGCGTTGGAGGTCTGCGTGGCCGTGTCAGCGACCGCCTTGCTCACGCGCTTGGTAGCGGTCTTGGCGATCTTCTTGCGCGTTGCCACGGCCTTGTTCACCTGTTCGGTAGCGGTCTTGGCGATCTTCTCGCTCGTCACCACGGCTTTGTCCACCTGCTGAGCGGCGGTCTTGGTGATTTTCTTGCGTGTCGCAGCAGCCTTGCGCTTGGAAGCATTGAGCTTGCGCGTGGCGACGGCCTTGACCGGCATCGCGGTACCTGCAACGCGCTTGACCAGCTCGGTGCTTCCTTCTTCGATGCGCTCGGCCACGTTGATCAGCACCGTGGCGGCCGGCATGGCCACGCGATTCAGTTTGCTCAGCGCGTTCAGATTCGCACGGCGGTCCAGGCGCGTGGCGTTCGATGCCACGATGCTCACGCCCTTGGTGGCCAGGTCAACCGCCACGCCGACCACGCTCTGGGCGCGATCGGTGCCGAGGTGCAGACCTTTCACATAGATGCCGCTCACACGCTGCTGGCCGTCGATCAGGGTGGAACGCGTGCCTTCGCTGAGCGCCGGCGCGCTGCGACTCACAGCCGAAGCAAAACGCTGATCCACGAAGCCAATGACACGCTCGCCACCGTAGCGGTAGGTGTTGATGACGTTGGTCGCGGTGATGCCATAAGCCTCAATGACCTGGGTGGCTGCGGTGGAAAGGTTTTTTGTCGACATGCTGGACTCCGGTAGGTTGATCTGGACCACCCGGCTGCGGGGTTTGCACTTGGCTCACCACCCGCAGACAGGCATGTGAACAGTGTGTCGAAAAGACCTAGGGGGCACACCCCATTTGCGGGGTTTTCCCTAGAGTCTTCCGTCTAAGTGGGTCCACTCCAGTCTGCAAATGCGGCCATTTCGACGTCCTGCGTCTGCCGTTGCTCAAACCCGTTTGTCATGGACTCACCGTCGCACCGTGACCGCCACGCCGAGCACCTGGGCCAGCGCCGGTCCACCGATGGCCCTGTCGATCAGCGCCTGTACCGATCGGGTGCTCCACTCACCACGGCCTCCACGCTGCCGTCCAAACGGTTTCTGACCCAACCGCTTGGTCCAAGCCGCTGCGCTTCTCGCACCATGCTCCAGCGGAAGCCCACACCCTGCTCCCGGTCCGTGATGCGCAGCTGGCGGGTGACGTGACCGGTATCGCTCACAACACCTCGGTGTCAAAGCCCGCCACCCGCAGCTTGGCGGCGATGTCTTCCGGCGAGATCATGGCGGTGTGGCTGACCCAGGCGGTGCGGGCGGGGAGGTCCACACCAGCTTCGTGCACGCAGGGCAGGTCTTGCAGCTCGAACATCACGGCGCTGGCGTCGTCATCGGTTTGCAGCGCGGGGATGAGCAGGCGCGTCTCGATCATGGCGCTGGGTGCAATGGCTGCGGACTACTTGCCTATCACCGCCAGCAGCTGCACCTGAAACTTCAGGGTGCTGTTGGCCGGGATCACGCCGGGTATGCCGCGTTCGCCGTACGCGGTGGCCGGGGGGCAGGTCACATCTGCCGTGTCGCCCACTTTCATCTCCTGCAAGGCCTGGGTCCAGCAGGGCACGACGCGGTTGAGCGGGAAGCTGGTGGGCTCGCCTCGTTTGAACGAGCTGTCGAACTCTTTGCCATCGAGCAAGCTGCCGCGGTAGTGCACCTGCACCGTGTCGGTGGCCCGGGGTTTCGCGCCGGTGCCGGCCACGGTCCATTTCAAGGTCACGCCGGACGGCAGCACCTTGTCGACGGGCAAGACCGCGGCCGTTTGGGCGTGGACGGCGGAGGTGACCGCCAAGGCGGCGATCAGGGTGGCGGTGCGAAGGGTGGATTTCATGGTGCTATGCGGTGCGAGAGGAATCGGGTACCCGGACACATACGGTCAAGGCAGGTGCCGGGAGCTTAGCCGTCCCCGCGCGGTCTTGTGGTCTGGTTGACCCTGTAGTGCCGTGCTGATCGGGCGGCGTGGTGAGGCGCTGGCCCGGCGGATGGGCTGGGGCAGCGCAGCGGATAGGCGACACTATCGGCTACCCGCAACCTCCCGCTCCTTCGTTCGAGCACTGCCCGCCCGCTGGCTCCCCAAATACCCGACGATTTCCCAGTCCGACCATGACGACCAACACCCCCCCCGAGCGCCAGCCGCTGCCCGACCACCTGTCCATCGATGCCCGCAGCCCGCACCATGTGGCGGCGGTGTTCGAGCACGATGTGGGCATCCGCTTCAACGGCAAGGACCGACTGGACGTGGTCGAATACTGCATCAGCGAAGGCTGGGTGAAGGTGCCGGCGGGCAAGACGCTGGACCGCAAGGGGAACCCGCTGGTGATCAAGCTCAAGGGCACGGTGGAGGCGTTTTACCGCTGAGGCGCCTGTTTCGGGCGCGCGCCCGAGCAAGCCCTGGGCGGCGCTGGTGCGCATCGCTAACGCAAATACCCGTCGCGCACCCGACGTGCCCGCAATGCCCCGGGCGAACCCAGGCGCCGTGCGCAGGCGCCGCACGACCAACGTCAAGAATCTCCACAATGCCTTTCTGCTCGCAACGCCAGCCCTTGTGCTGGCGTTGCGCGTGTGGCATCTGGCTTTTTTCTTTTCTAATTCAACCCACGCACCGACCATGAGCGATCTTTCCCAACCCACCCTTGTCCCGGTCCTGCTGGACAAGCTGCAGTGGCGCTACGCCACCAAGAAGATGGACCCGGCGCGCGCAGTACCGCCCGAAAAGCTGGAGCGCATTCTGGAGGCGGCGCGCCTGGCGCCCACTTCCAGCGGCCTGCAGCCTTATGAGATTGTCGTGGTGAGCAACGCTGCGGTGCGCGCGCAGATCCGGCCCATCGCCTGGAACCAGGCACAGATCACCGATGGTTCGCACCTGCTGGTGTTCGCGGCCTGGGACAACTACACGCCCGAGCGCATCAACCACATGTTTGACCTGACCAACGCGCAGCGGGGCTTCACCAACGAGGGCTGGGAGAACTACCGCCAGATGTTGCTGAAAAGCTACCCGCAGCGCGATGCGGAAGTGAACTTTCAGCACGCGGCGCGGCAGGCCTACATCGGCCTGGGTGCGGCGCTGATCGCCGCTGCGTTCGAGGAGGTGGACTGCACGCCGATGGAAGGCTTCGACCCCCAGGCGCTGGACGAGATCCTGCAACTGGGCCTGCGCGGCCTGCGCAGCGTGGCGATCCTGCCGCTGGGTTACCGCGAGACCGACGGCGACTGGCTGGCGAACCTGAAAAAAGTGCGCCGCCCGCGCGAGCAGTTCGTCACCGAGGTCTGAAGCACGACCGGCGGCACGCCACCCTGGCGGCCGTCGGGTTTTCGACAAAGAGGCCGACCGATCGCTCTGTCAGGCCGTATGGCGTTGGCTAGTCCGAGGCGGCACGACAGCCCTGATGGACGGTCAAAAGGGCCGGATGCCGTGTGTTGGCAGCCGATTTGGTAGAAATCGACGGAAAAATGGCGAGATCAGGCCGGGAAAGGCAGTGCCGGGGAGTGGCCGCCGTGGCGGCGGGTTTCGTCGTCTGAATCCGCGTCGCCTTGCAGGGTTTGCAATTCGAGGATGAGCTGCTCGACCTGCGCGAGGAAATCGTCGCGGGTCTGGTGCGGGCTGTCGGTGACGAGACGCGCAGCCTGCTCGGCCAGCGCAGGGTGGCCAGCGTCACGCGCCCAGCGCCTTACGTCGCAATACGAAACGAACGCCAGCCGGCCGAGATCATCGCGTCGGCGGGCGTCGTGCAGGTCGGCGAGCAAGTCGTCCAGACCCCATTGACTGTCCATTGTGCGGGCTCCATGTTGCAGTGCAGCATAGTTTCGCCCCACCCTTTGTCGACTGTCAAGTCGGTCTGATGGGTGGGCGCCTCTAAACCGCCCCCACAAGACGGGTTTCAGGTGCCACAAAAGGTGCGGTAACCGGCCATGGCGTCGGCCGGCGCGGGCTGCTCGTACGCGCCCAGGCCGGGCCGGGCGTCGAACGGCTGTTGCAGCACGGCCAGCAGGCGCTCGAACGGACCCTGGTCACCCTGCTCGACGGCGGCGGCGAGCGCGGCCTCGACCTGGTGATTGCGCGGGATGTAGAGCGGGTTGGCCAGGCGCATCTGCTCGGCGCGCACCTCGCGCGCGGCGGCATCGCTGGCGGCGCGCGCCTGCCAGCGGGCGAGCCAGGCATCGGGTGCGGCCGGGTCGGTGAACAGGTCGCGCAGCGCGGTGGCGTCTCCCGCGCGCGCGACGTCGACCAGACGGCGGTGGGCGAGGGTGAAGTCGGCCCGCTGGGCTTGCAGCAGATCGAGCCAGTCGCGGACCAGTGCATCGTCGTCGGGCAGCTCCGTCAACAGGCCGAGCTTGCGGCGCAGCCCGGCGCGCCAGTGGTGCTGGTAGCGCGCGGGAAAGCCGTTGACCACCTCGGTGGCCAGCGCCACGGCCTGGTCGGGATCGCTGTGCAGCAGCGGCAGCAGGGTTTCGGCCAGGCGGGCGAGGTTCCACTGGGCGATGGCCGGCTGGTTGCCGTAGGCGTAGCGGCCCTGGCGGTCGATGGAGCTGAAGACGGTGGCGGGGTCGTAGGCATCCATGAATGCGCAGGGGCCGTAGTCGATGGTTTCACCCGAGATGGTCATGTTGTCGGTGTTCATCACGCCGTGGATGAAGCCCACACCCATCCAGCGGGCGATCAACGTGGCCTGCCGCTCGGTGACGGCACGCAACAAGCCCAGATAGGGCTGGGCGTCTTGCGCCAGCTCGGGGTCGTGGCGCGCGATGGCGTAGTCGGCCAGGGACTTGAGCTGCTCGGGGGTACCGCGGTTGGCAAAAAACTGGAAGGTGCCCACACGCAGGTGGCTCGCGGCCACGCGGGTGAGCACCGCACCGGGCAGGGCGCCGCTCTCGCGCATGACCTGCTCGCCGGTGGCCACCGCGGCGAGTGCGCGGGTGGTGGGGATGCCCAGCGCGTGCATGGCCTCGCCCATCAGGTACTCGCGCAGCACCGGGCCGAGCGCGGCCTTGCCGTCACCGCCGCGCGAAAATGGTGTTCGCCCCGAGCCTTTGAAGGCGATGTCGCGCCGCAGGCCGTGGCGGTCGATCACCTCGCCCAGCAACAGCGCGCGGCCGTCGCCAAGCTGGGGCGAATAGCCGCCAAACTGGTGGCCAGCGTAGGCCTGAGCGATGGGCGTGGCGCCGGGCGGCACCTGGTTGCCGCTGAAGATGGCCGCACCGAGCGGGCCATCGAGCAGCTCGGCGTCCAGGCCCAGCTCGGTGGCGAACGCACGGTTGAATTTGAGCAGCACCGGAGCGTCCACCCGGGCGGCCTGCCAGGGCACAAAAAACCCTTCGAGGTCGCGCGCGTAGCTGTTGTCGAAGCGAAAGCCGGCGGTGTTGGGCGGCGCGGGAGCGGTGGGCGACAGGGGCATGGTGCAGGGCGCGCGTTGGGCAGGACAAGACCAGCGGCGCGCGGTGGGGTGACGAGGTCGGCCTGCAAGAATACGCGGCGACACAGCAGCGCGCGCGCACCGACCACCACGCCCCCGGGCTTGGTGCGTCTTTGTCGGCTGCGACAATGGCTGCGGCACAGCGCGACCCACCCGAGCGCGCCGCCCTTTTCCCGTTACCGAGGTTGCCCCGATGCCCCACACCGCCCCCGCCTGCCCGCAATGTGGCCAGGAAGACAGCTACGCCGACGCCACACAGTTCATCTGTCCGCACTGCGCATTCGAATGGCCGATGGATGCGGACCCCGGCGCGGCGGACGATGACAGTGAGGCCTCGGCGCAAGCGGTCCTCGATGCCCACGGCACACCGCTGGCCGACGGTGACAGCGCGATCCTGGTCAAAGACCTCAAGGTCAAGGGCGCGTCCAGCGTGCTCAAGAAGGGCAGCAAGGTCAAAGGCATTCGTCTGGTGGACGGCGCCGACGGCCACAACGTGGACGCCAAGACCGAACTGGGTCCGCTGCTGCTGAAGTCGGTGTTTCTGAAGAAGGCCTGAACCGCGCGCCAGCGAGGCCGGGTGTTCAGCCGAACACGCCGCCGTACTGTTTGCGCAGCTCGCCTTTTTGCACCTTGCCGGTGCCGCCCACGGGCAGGGCGTCGAGAAACACCACGTCGTCGGGCACCCACCATCTGGGCACCCGTTCCCCGAGGAAGGCAAGGATCTCCGGCTTGCCCACGCTCTGCCCCGGTTTGCAGACCACAAACAGCAGCGGTCGCTCGTCCCATTTGGGGTGTTTGACGCCGATCACTGCGGCCATGGCGACCGCGGGGTGGGCGATGGCCGCACTTTCCAGATCGAGGGAACTGATCCATTCGCCGCCGGTTTTGATCACGTCCTTGGTGCGGTCGCGGATCTGCATCACGCCTTCGGCGTCGATGGTGGCGATGTCGCCGGTGGGAAACCAGCCATCCACCAGGGGCGATTGCTCCACCTTGTAGTACCCCGAGACGATCCACTGCCCGCGCACCATGAGCTCGCCCTGCGAGCTGCCGTCGCGCGGCAGGGTGGCGCCAGTTTCGTCCACCACCTTGATGTCGATGCCGAACACGCTCTTGCCCTGCTTGGCCAGCCGGGCGTGGCGCTCGGCGGGTGTCCAGGTGGCGCACTTGGGCATGAGCGTGCCCATGGTGGCGACCGCCGTGGTTTCGGTCATGCCCCAGCCGTGGCGCACCTCCACCTGGTAGGTCTCCATGAATTTGGCGATCAGTGGCTGGGGCATGGCCGAGCCGCCCACCGCCGTGCGCCGCATGGTGGAAAAGCGCAGACCGTGTTGTTCCACATGCGCCAGCAGACCCTGCCAGATGGTGGGCACGCCAGCGCTGATGGTCACCGCCTCGGCCTCCATCAGCTCGTAGAGCGACTGGCCGTCGAGCTTGGGCCCGGGCAGCACCAGCTTGGCGCCCGCGATCGGCGCGGCGTAGGGGATGCACCAGGCGTTGATGTGAAACATGGGCACCACCGGCAGGATGGTCTGGTCGGGCGCCAGCGCCAGCACGCCAGGCAGGCAGCCGCTGAGCGCGTTGAGCACAATGGAGCGGTGCGAGTACAGCGCGCCCTTGGGGTTGCCGGTGGTGCCCGAGGTGTAGCAGAGCGCCGCCGCGGTGCGCTCGTCGAAGCTCGGCCAGTCAAAGACGCTGCTGCAGGGCGCAATCAGGTCTTCATAGGCCAGCACATTGGCCACGCCATCGATGGCCGGCGTGTGCGCAGCATCGGCCAGACAGACCCAGGCGTGCACCCGGGGGCAGTGTGGCGCGATGCCCTGGATCAGGGGCGCAAAGGTGGCGTCGAACAGCACCACCTGGTCTTCGGCGTGGTTGATGATGTAGATGAGCTGCTGCGGGTGCAGGCGCGGGTTGCAGGTGTGCATGACCATGCCGCTGCCCGAGACCGCGTAATAAGCCTCCAGGTGCCGGTGGTTGTTCCAGGCGATCGAGCCCACCACATCACCGGGCCGCAGGCCCAAGCCGGCCAGCGCGTTGGCCAGCTGGCGCGCGCGGGACGCGCAGTCGGCGTAGGTGTAACGAAACATCGGACCATGGGTTTCGCGCGACACCACTTCCCCATCCGCGAACTGCCGCGCGGCGTGTTCGATCACGTCGGCAAGCAACAAAGGGCGGTCCATCATCAGGCCGGGTTGCAGCATTGGGTTGTCTCCTGTGGTTGTTTGGTGGGTCCGCAAGGTGCGCCAACACCAACTCCTAGAATCTTCGGTAGCCACACCACACCGAACCCATGTCCCGCATCGCCGTCATCGACTTCGAAACCACCGGTATGTCACCCGCGCAGGGCGACCGCGCCACCGAGGTGGCCATTGTGTTGCTGGAACGTGGCCAGGTGGTGGACCGCTTCCAAAACCTGATGAACGCGGGGGTTTACGTCCCCGCCTTCATCACCCAGCTCACCGGCATCACCAACGCGATGGTGGCCAGCGCGCCACGTTCTGAAACGGTGATGGCGGACGCAGCGCGCTTTGTGGGCGACACACCCATGGTCGCGCACAACGCGTCGTTTGACCGCCGCTACTGGCAAGCCGAGTTGGCGCTGGCCGGTCTGGCCGCGCCGCAGCCATTCGCGTGCACCGTGCTGCTCTCGCGCCGGCTCTACCCCGAAGCGCCAAGCCACAAACTGGGTGCGCTGGTGCAGCGCCTGCGGCTGCCGCAGACCGGCGCGGCCCACCGCGCCATGGTCGATGCCGAGATGGCCGCCGCCCTGCTCACCCAGATGCAGCACGAGCTGCGCACGCGCCATGGCGTGGCCGATCCCGACCACACGTTCCTGATGGATCTGCAACGCTGCAGCAAGGCCGCGCTGCCGCGCTGGCTGGCGCAGCGCCGCCCCGCTGCCATCGTTCAGGATTGAACCTTTCCACCGCCTTTCCCGCCAACACCCATGCCCCACCGCACCCCCGCCGCCGCACCCTCCACCCACGACACGACACGCATCGACGACACCCGCATCGGCGCGGTACGCCCGCTGATCACACCCGCCCTGCTGCAGGAATGGCTGCCCACACCCGAGGCGGCGTTGACCCTGGTGGAACGCAGCCGCGCAGCGATCTCGCGTGTGCTGCACGGGCAGGACGATCGGCTGGTGGTGGTGGTCGGGCCCTGCTCCATCCACGACCACGGCCAGGCGATCGCGTACGCGCAGCGACTCAAGGAACAGGCCGACGCTCTGGCCGACGACCTGCTGATCGTGATGCGTGTCTATTTCGAAAAACCGCGCACCACGGTCGGCTGGAAGGGCTACATCAACGACCCGCACCTGGACGGCAGCTTCGCCATCAACGAGGG
>CAYRIT010000015.1:0-48164 GCA_964424415.1 uncultured Hydrogenophaga sp. | reverse complement strand
CCCCATCAGCCACCCCATATAAATCAAGAAAACCCGCTATCTGAACGATAGCGGGTTTTTTGTTTTTTCCTCGGCGCGCTGCCACATGCCGCGGTTTCGACATTCGGAGCGGGCTGCTCTGGTCGCCAGATGCCATCGCGCCACCGGGGTGCTTGATCCGGGTCCTGGCACCAAAAAACAAAAAGCGGACCGAGGTCCGCCTTTTGTTTGTTGGTGCATACCGCGCGAGGCGGCCGCTGGGTCAGCGGATGCGGCCGAAGCTGGTGCGCAGGGGCTCGGCGGCGCCACCACCATTGCCACCACCTCCGCTTCGATTGCCCCGGTTGCCGCCCGGGCCACCTTTGCCGCGGTTGCCGCTGCGCATGGAATCGATGCTGGTGCGCAGCGGGTCGGGCTGGCCACCGGGAGCGGCGCTGCGTGGACGCGGTTCGCGGATGCGCAGGCTGCCCAGGTGGGCATTGGGTCCGGGCTGGCGCTCTTCGCGTGGTTCGCGGTCTTCGCGCGGGCCGCGGTCTTCACGTGGTGCGCGCTCGGCACGGGGCTGGCTGTTGCCCGGACGGCTGGCGGGGCCTGCGTTGCGGCCGCCAGCGCGGCGGTTTTCGCCACGCGGCGCCTGGCGCTGCTCGCCTTCGCTGCGTGGTTTGCTTTCGCCCGAACCAGTGGGGCGCTGACGCTGGCGTTGACCACCGCCACCATTGCCACCACCGTCCGACGCTTTCTTTTCACGCACCCGCTGCAGCATCTCGGTGCGCGCAGCCTTGGCCGCAGCGGCCATGACGTCGCGGCTCGGCGGCTTGCCGGCTCCGCCCCAGATGGTCTGGCGGCCCATGGCGATGGGTTCCGCGCGCTCGCCCGGTTCGGGCATGAATTCCTGGAAGATCTCCACCGGAATCTGCTGCTTGGTGAAGCGCTCGATGTCCATCATGAAGCCTTCTTCGTCCAGGCTCACGAGGTTGACGGCTTCACCGCTTTTGCCGGCGCGGCCGGTGCGGCCGATGCGGTGAACGTAGTCCTCCGAGACGTTGGGGATTTCGTAGTTCACCACGTGCGGCAGCTCGTCGATGTCGATGCCGCGTGCGGCAATGTCTGTCGCCACCAGCGCGCGGATCTCGCCGCTCTTGAAGCCGGCCAGTGCCTGCGTGCGTGCACCCTGGCTCTTGTTGCCGTGCAGCGCCATGGCCTGGATGCCGTTCTTGGTGAGGAACTCAGCCACATTGTTGGCGCCGAACTTGGTGCGGGTGAACACCAGCACCTGGCTCCAGTTGTGTTTGTTGATGATGTGCACCAGCAAGGCTTTTTTCTTGCCACGGCCCACCGGGTGGATCACCTGGGAGATGCGCTGCACCGTGGTGTTGCGTGGGGTCACCTGGATGCTGAGTGGGTCTTTCAGCAGGTTGTTGGCCAGATCCCGGATCTCGTCGCTGAAGGTGGCCGAGAACAGCAGGCTCTGCTTTTCCTTCGGCACCAGCGCCAGAATCTTTTTCACGTCGTGGATGAAGCCCATGTCGAGCATGCGGTCGGCTTCGTCGAGCACCAGCATCTGCACGCCGGAGAGGTCCAGAAAACCCTGTTGCTGCAGATCGAGCAGACGGCCGGGTGTGGCCACGAGGATGTCCACGCCGCGCTTCATCGCGTTGATCTGGGGGTTCATGCCCACGCCGCCGAACACCACGGTGGAGGTCAGCGAGAGGTGTTTGCCATAGACCCGCACCGATTCTTCAACCTGGGCGGCGAGCTCCCGGGTGGGTGTGAGCACCAGGGCGCGGATGGCGACGCCGCCGAATTTGTTCTTGCCGCGTTCGCCCTGGCTCAAGCGCTGCAGCATGGGCAGGGTGAAGGCGGCGGTCTTGCCGGTGCCGGTCTGGGCGCCGCCGAGCAGGTCACGCCCGGCCAGCACGGCCGGGATGGCCTCGACCTGGATCGGGGTGGGCGTTTCGTAGCCGTGCTCACGCACCGCCTGCACAATGGCCGGAGCCAGGTTCAAATCGTCAAAGTTCATGTGATGAGGCGCCCGTCCAGGGCGCTGGGGGCATCTGCCTGTTCGGGTGCGGTGGCATCCGTTCAGTCGAAGGCAGATGGGATCAAGAAGTGGATCGGCGGGCTCGATGATTCGGGCCGCAAACCCTCCAGCAGGCTGCTGGCGTTGCGAGTCACTGACGCTGCGCAACCCGCGTATTGTCGCACGTCTGCGAAAAAGACCGGTCAGCGGGTGGCGCACCCCGGAGCCCGGCCGCATTTTCATAATGGCTTCGAGCTGCCGCGATGCCCGTGGCGCCTGTGCTTGTGTGTCCTGTCGGAAGTGGTGGCCCATGCCCCGCTTGAGACAGGTAACCCTCCCACCACGATGCCTCCATGAACACCCCGATGCTGCTGCGGATGGGCGTGGCCAACGACATGAGCAGCCTGCGGCCCACGCTGCAGGACTGCCTGGAGACGGTCCTCTCAGTCTCTGACTCGATGGTCGACGATCTGCTCGACGGCTTGGTTGCGGCCGTGGATTCCGCCGGTGCCGCGCGGGTGCCGCACGCCCGCGGCGGCGTCGATTCGGCGCTGGTCGAGCGGCTGCTGGCCGAGGCTGAGGCGATCAAACGCACCTGGCAGGCCCAGTTGCGTCGCGCGCTCTATCACGGGGGGCAGATCGATGTGGTGAGCGTTTCGTCGGTGCGTTTCGACGACCTGCGCCTGCTCGACGAGCAGCAGATAGACGCCTCCATCGGCTTCGCGCTGGCCGAGCAGGAGCTGATGCGCACGAGTGCCGATTTGTTGCCGCGGCTCAACGCGCTGGTCAGCAGCCTGATGGGATGGCTCACCGTGCAGGCCGACATCAATCCGCTGAAACCGGCCGCCTTTGCGCGCGCTCTGCGCGAGCTGCTGCTGCTCCACGTGCCCGATGCCACGCAACGCAACGCCTTGTTCGCGCCGGCGGCCAGTGTGATGGGCGACAGCCTTCGGAAGGTGTACCGGCAGCTCATCCAATGGCTGATGGTGCATGGCGTGGAGCCGCTGGATGTGCAGGTCTTGCGGCTCAAGCGCACCCCGGCACCGCGCGGTCCGCTGGGTCGCACCCTGCTCACCCTGGGCCGCCTGCGCCAGTTGCTGGCCGGTGATCTGGATGCCGGTCAGGTGGTGGGCCAGGAGTTTGTGCAGACCGTGCCAGTGTCGATGACCGCGCTGGAGGACATGGATCTGCTGGAACCGCTGATTGCACGCCTGCGCAACCGGGCCGGCCGTCCTGCCGCGTCGCCAGTGGTGGCCGAGCTGCCGGTGGTCGATGAACCCAATCTGGGGCGTCTGCTGGGCCAGGAGGTGGTGCGGCTGATGCTCGACAACCTCACCCAGGACGAGCGCCTGCTGCCCGCGATCCGGCAGCAGATCGGTCTGATGGAGTCGGTGCTGATCGAGCTCTCGCATGCCGACCCGCGATTTTTCAGCGAACGCCAGCATCCGGCGCGCCAGCTGCTCGAACTCATCACTCAGCGCAGCCTGGGCTACCTCAGTCAAAACGATGAGGGTTTCTCTGACCTGTTGCGATCGGTGGTCGCGGCGGTGAAAGCGATCCGGCGCGCGCCCGCGACCGAAGAGAGTTTTGCCCGGCTGCTGCGGCGGCTGCGCCGGCGCTGGGACGAAGACGACGCGCGCAAAACGCAGATGCGCACCGAGGCGGCGCGTGCGTTGCTCCATGCTGAACAGCGCCACCTGCTGGCCGAGCGCCTGGCGGCCGATTTTCTTCAGCGCACCGCCGACAAGGAGCTGCCCGCCTTCGTGGTCGACTTCCTGTGCCGCCCCTGGGCACAGGCGGTGGCGCAGGCGCAGTTGGCCGGGGTGCTGGAGGCGGCCGATGGCTCGCCCATCACCAGCGTCGCCGACGATCTGATCTGGAGCGCCCAGGCCCGGCTGATCCAGCGCGATCGCGGCCGCCTGGTCCGGCTGATGCCGCGGCTGCTGAGTCAGCTGCGCCAGGCACTTCAACACATCGAGTACCCGGCCGAGCGGACCGGCGCGTTCTTCGACGCGCTGGTGGCATTGCAGGAGCAGGCTTTCGAATCCCGCGCCACGCCGAACGAACCGGTGCGGATTTTCTTCAGTGGCAGACCGCCCGCGCGGGACATCCCCGTTCTGGCCGATCGGGTCAGTGTTGCCGAGGTTGTGACGGCGATCGAGCGAATCAACACCGTGATTGAGGTGCCGGTTGTGTCCGAGGCCATGGCGGAACCCGAACCATTGATGCCGCCCAGCCGCAGTTTCTGGATGGCGGACAGCGAAGCCGAGCACGCGGGTTATGTCGCGGTGGATTCGGGCCCTATGCCGCTGGAGTTGTTGGGCACCGAACTGCTGCCCGGCGCCTGGGTTGATCTGCTGATCGAGGGGGAATGGGTGCGTGCGCAGCTCACCTGGGCCAGCCCGCACGGCACGCTGTACATGTTCGTTTCGGCCAAAGGATTGGCCCATTCCATGACGCGGCGCACCCTGGAACGCCTGCGCAGAACCGATGTGCTGCGTGTGGTGACGCGCGGTGATGTGGTGGAGGGGGCGCTCGACGCGGTGGCGGCGCAAGCCTTGCGCAACGCCGACGTGCCCGACAGCGGTACCTGACGCATGTAGCGCACCCCGGCAAGCGTGGGATGGTCTGGCTTTGAACCTGATCCAATGGCGTGCCGGTACGAACAGCGGTCCGTTCTGGCCAAATTCGCCGCGCAGGGGATAATGGAGGGTTTGATGGCCATCCCGCATGGCCACTTCGCCCGCCCAGCAGCGCCGGCACCCGCACCCATGCGACCGCCCGCGTCAGGCGACGCCTCTTTGACCCCACGAATACGGTTTCACCCATGGCTCAATACGTCTTTTCCATGAACCGGGTCGGCAAGATCGTGCCGCCCAAACGTCACATCCTCAAGGACATTTCCTTGTCCTTTTTCCCCGGCGCCAAGATCGGCGTGCTCGGCACCAACGGCTCGGGCAAGTCCACCTTGCTGAAAATCATGGCCGGTCTGGACAAGGAAATCGAGGGCGAAGCGATCCCTATGCCGGGCATTCGCATCGGCTACCTGCCCCAGGAGCCGCAGCTGAACCCCGAGCAAAACGTGCGCGAGGCGGTGGAAGAGAGCCTGGGCGAGGTGCGCGCCGCTCAAAAGCGCCTGGACGAGGTTTACGCGGCCTACGCCGAGGAAGACGCCGACTTCGACGCCCTGGCCGCCGAGCAGGCGCAGCTCGAAGCCATCATCTCCACCGCCGGCACCGACAGCGAGCACCAGATCGAGATCGCGGCTGACGCGCTGCGCCTGCCGCCCTGGGACGCCAAGATCGGCCTGCTTTCGGGCGGCGAGAAGCGCCGCGTGGCGCTGTGCTGCCTGCTGCTCTCCAAGCCCGACATGCTGCTGCTTGACGAACCCACCAACCACCTGGACGCCGAGTCGGTGGACTGGCTGGAGCAGTTCCTGGCCCGTTTCCCCGGCACCGTGGTCGCCATCACCCACGACCGCTACTTCCTGGACAACGCCGCCGAGTGGATTCTGGAACTCGACCGCGGCAGCGGCCACCCCTACAAGGGCAACTACTCCAGCTGGCTGGAGCAGAAAGAAGCCCGCCTGGAGCAAGAGCAGCGCACCGAAGATGCCCGCACCAAGGCCATGAAGAAGGAACTGGAATGGGTGCGCCAGAACCCCAAGGGCCGCCAGGCCAAGAGCAAGGCGCGTCTGGCGCGCTTTGAAGAGCTGAGTGATGTGGACTACCAGAAGCGCAACGAAACCAACGAAATTTTCATTCCCGTGGCCGAGCGTCTGGGCAACGAGGTGTTCGAGTTCAAGAATGTCACCAAGAGCTTTGGCGACCGTGTGCTGATCGACAACCTGAGCTTCCAGATCCCGGCCGGTGCCATCGTCGGCATCATCGGCCCCAACGGTGCTGGCAAGTCCACGCTGTTCAAGCTGATTTCCGGCAAGGAGCAGCCCGACAGCGGTGAGGTGAAGATTGGCCAGACCGTGCGCATGGCGGTGGTGGACCAGAGTCGCGAAGATCTGGCCAACGAAAAAACGGTTTGGGAAGATATCTCCGGTGGGCTTGACATGATCACCGTGGGCAAATTCCAGATGCCCAGCCGCGCCTACTGCGGGCGTTTCAACTTCTCCGGCGGCGACCAGCAAAAGCGCGTGGGCAGCCTCTCCGGCGGGGAGCGTGGCCGTCTGCATCTGGCGAAAACCCTGGCCGAAGGCGGCAACGTGCTGCTGCTTGACGAGCCGTCGAATGACCTCGACGTGGAAACCCTGCGCGCGCTGGAAGAAGCGCTGCTCGAATTCGCCGGCTGCGCACTGGTGATCAGCCACGACCGCTGGTTTCTTGACCGCATCGCGACCCACATCCTGGCGGCCGAAGGCGACAGCCAGTGGACCTTCTTCAACGGCAACTACCAGGAGTACGAGGCCGACAAGAAGAAGCGCCTGGGCGAAGAGGGCGCGAAACCCAAGCGGGCTCGCTTCAAGAGTTTGGCCTGACAGACCCTCAGGCGTCGCTTGCGGCGCCGTCCCCCAGGGGAAGAGCCTGTGGCCCGGCAACGCCGGTTCCACGGCATCCTGGGTTGAAACACCTTCCGCTCCGGAGAGACTGCGTGGCATTCGACGACGACACTGTTTTGGCGGACACCCGCCGCTGGATCGAGAAAGCGGTCATCGGGCTCAACCTGTGCCCGTTTGCGCGTGCTGTGTATGTGAAGAACCAGGTGCGCATCGTGGTCAGCCGGGCACGGCATCTCGATGCGTTTCTGGATGAGCTCGATGCGGAGCTGGAGTTGCTCCAGAACACACCCGCCGAGCAGATCGACACCACCTTGCTGGTGCACCCCACACTGTTTCCCGATTTTCTGCAGTTCAACGATTTCCTGGGTGTGGTCGACGACGTGGTGGCCGAGCACGACCTTGAAGGTGTGATCCAGGTGGCGAGCTTTCATCCGCAGTTCCAGTTCGAAGGCGTGGAGCCAGACGACATCAGCAACGCGACCAACCGCGCGCCGTACCCCACCCTGCACCTGCTGCGCGAAGACAGTGTGGCGCGCGCCGTGGCCAGCGACGCTGGTGACGCCGAGGCGATCGTCGAGCGCAACATCGCCACCTTGCAGGCATTGGGCCATGAGGGTTGGCGGCGCTTGCTGGCGAAAGACTGAACTGGCGGGTTTTTGGGGCTTGATCGCCCGATAGCGCCCAGGCGGAATCGGCACAATCGAAGGTATTTTGAATCGCGTCCGTCCGGTGGCGCCACAGACCATGAATACTCCAGCTGATGCCCCCCTGCAGGCCTGCCTGAAGGAGGCGCTGGCGCTGGCGCGCCTCTGGATCCCCCGCTGGCTGGAGCAGGTGGGCGTCG
The DNA here is from genome assembly GCA_964424415.1 of uncultured Hydrogenophaga sp. Taxonomy (GTDB): domain Bacteria; phylum Pseudomonadota; class Gammaproteobacteria; order Burkholderiales; family Burkholderiaceae_C; genus Hydrogenophaga. Next base: position 40,811 of record CAYRIT010000015.1, on the reverse strand, counting down.
AGCTGTACCAGCGGGAGGCAGCCGCCCTGCATGGCCATGAAAAACACAGCCTGGGTCTGGCCCGCACCGAGCTGATCACCCACCGCGATCTGCTGGCCGGCCGTTTCCTCGACGCGCTGGAGGCCGATCTGCGCAACGCCGAGACCGCACCCAGCCCCGGCGCGCAAAAATCGGCCAGCGGCCCCCGTCGCCTCACCGCGCTGAGCTTCGACGAGCTCGAGCTGATGGACGACCAGCAGGTGCAGCAGACGGTGGATCTTGCGCGCTGGCAGCAGATTGTGAAGATGGCCTGCGATGAAGAGCTGGCGGCCTTCAGCGCGCGCCTCAGCCGCGCGCAGGGCTTCGACGCGGTGCGTGTCGAGGCCAACCCGCTCAAGCCGGATGCGGTGGTCGCCGCCCTGGTGCGTGCGATGGACACCTTGCACGTGCCGGCGGATGTGCGGACACGCTGGCTGCACGTGGGCGCACTGATGCTCGGGCAGTCGCTGGTCGCGTTCTACCGCCAGCTTGAGCAGTGGCTGGAGCAGCAGGGTGTGGCCGCGGCCGGATATGTGGTGATCCAGGCGCCGGAGTCGCGTGGTGTGCCCGGGTCGGTCCGACGGGCGGCCGAAAGCCGGCCACCGACCACGCTGGTCGGGCGCGATCCGCTGCTCACACTCGACCACCTGCACCAGTTGCTGGTGGGCAATCTGGAGCAGAGTGGCGCTGGCGCGGGGAACGCGATGGTGCGCACGCTTGCGGGCGAGGTGGTCACGCTGCTGTTGCGCCGCATCGCCGAAGACACGCGACTCCTGCGCCCGGTGCGCGATCTGGTGCAAATGCTCAAGGAGCCGCTGCAGCAGCTCGCACGCAGCGATCCGCGTTTTTTTGCCGACCGGCAGAACCCGGCGCGCCAACTGCTGGACGCGATCACCGCGCGCAGCCTGGCCTTCACCAGCGAGCAGGACGCCGGCTTCGGCAGCTTTGCGCGCCATGTGCTCGACGCGGTCAAGACGGCGCAGGCCGCCGGCCCGCAACTCTCGGAGCAACTGCCCGCTGCCTTGCGGCGCTTCAACGCGGCGGTGACACCCGCAACCGCGCCGGCCCAGGATCTGGCGCTGCAGACTCTGGTGCGGGTGGAGCAGCGCAACCTGTTGGCCGAGCGCATCGCGGACGAGATAGAGACACGGCCCGATTTCGCGCGCGCGCCGGGCCTGGTGCGCCGCTTCCTCACCGGGCCCTGGTCGCAGGTGATTGCCCACGCGCGGCTGTCGACGCAGGCCGGTCAGACACCGGGCGGCGCCGACGCGCCCGCGGTGCGCTTCATGGACGTGCTGCCCGATCTGCTGTGGTCCAGCCAGCTGGCACAGGCCAGCCGCAACCGGCCGCGCCTGATCAAGATGATTCCCCATGTGCTGCGCACGCTGCGCGAAGGTCTGGACACCATCGAATACCCGAGAGGCCAGTCCGAGCCGTTTTTTCAGGCGCTCATGGGGCTGCACGAAGCGGCCTACAAAACGCAACACCTGGCGGGCAGCGCGCCGAGCACGGGTTTTGACCTCGATGACGAGCGTGCCGATCGGCGCCACACACGCGAACCAGAACCCTGGGTCCGCGAGACCGAGGCGCGCGAATCCGGTTTCATGACCGATGCCGACATGCTGCCCACGCCCGACTTCGCCGAAACCCAGCCGCTCACCAGCGACTGGCAGGGGCTGAATGCCATTCCCGCCGAAGCGCTGCGGGTCGGTGCCTGGGTTGACCTGCAGGAGAACGGGCAGACGCAGCGCTGCCAGCTGACCTGGGCCAGCCCCCACGGGCGCATCTTCTTGTTCACCGCACCGAAAGGGCGCTCGGTGTCGCTCAGCCGCTCCGGGCTGGACCGGCTGCAGCGCGCTGGCCTGCTGCGTGTGGTGGCGGAGCACGGTGTGGTGGACGACGCACTCGATTCGGTGGCGCAGCAAGCCCGGGACAACAGCGCGCGCCACTGACACCCGGTGCGGACGCCGGCCCTCGGCCGGGAGCTCAGGCCTTGCGCAGCAGCTTCTTGCGCACCAGGCCGATGTTGCTGCGCAGCGCATACAGCTCGTCGGTGTACGACAGCGGCACCACCACCTTTTCCACCTTGCTCTCCATCGCCTCGAGCTGCTCCAGCAGCGTCGGCACCGAGCCCGCACCGTCGGCCTCGTGGCGCAGCTCGATGTCGCGCAACTCGGCGTACCAGCGGAACACCCGCGAACGGATGCGGAAGGTGTAGAGCGGCGGCACGATGCGGGAGAGCGGCAGCGCCAGCGCAATGATCAGGCCCATCGCCAGCCACATGCGCTCGACCAGATTGGCCAGCCAGAACGGCAGGTAACGCTGCAGAAACGGCGGCCCGTTGCGGATCGCACGCACCGCCTCGGGCGACAGCGGCACCTCGCTGTGTTCCAGGCTCGGGTATTCGCCGGCCCGGCTGAACCAGCCCGCGCCACCGTGCAGGCTGGTCGCCGCCTGGGCAAACAGCTGCAGGATGGCCGGGTGGGTCTTGGCGCCTGCCAGCAGGCTGGTGGTGGAGGCCACCAGCCGCATGTCGCGTTCCGGGATGTTCTTCGCCAGGTCCACCACACCTTGTGGCATGACCACCGGCGTGAGGTAGCCGAAGCGGCGCGAATAGGCCTCGCTCTGCGCGAAGTCGATCAGCTTGATGCCGGGCGACTGCAGCAGCATCTGCACCATCAGCGACTCGGGCGCCGAGGCGAACACCACCGCATCGAGCTCGCCGTCGAGAAAGGCAACCGTGGCCGGTGTCTGCGCCAGCTCGCTCAGGCGCATCTCGCTTTTTTCGATCCGGTTCACGTCGAGCAGGGTCGAAAACAGGCGCGGCACGCCGCTGCCCGGTGTGCCCACATTGACGCGCCAGCCCTTGAGTTCAGCCAGCGTGGTGACGGTGCCGTCGGGCCGGCGCTGGCGTGCCGAGGCTTCCCGGTAGAACAGCCACAGCGGCTCCACAAACAGGCTGCCCAGGGAGACGATGGATTCCTCGTCGTCGTAGCCGATGTCGGCGCTGCCACCCTGCACAAATCCCAGATCCGCCTTGCCCGAGCGGATCAGCTCCAGGTTGTCCGACGAACCTTCAGAGGGCAGCAGCTCCACCGCGATGCCGTAACGCGCCAGCGCGTCTGCGTAGCGTTTGCCGAACTCGTCGTAGGCGCTTTGTGCCGGCCCGGTGGCCAGCACCACGCGCTTGGGCGGGTTCGGGTCCAGCCACCAGTAGGCCAGCGCCAGCAGCAGCACCGTCAGCATCGCAAACGGTCCGATGGAGACGGCCAGGTCGCGCAGCGAGAGCAAGGTGTAGCGGATGTTTTTGGGCATGCGCGCGACGTTAGCACGGTGCCCGGATGCATCAAGATGTACCGACGCCCTGCATCCGCTCAGGCGTTGGGAAAACGCAGGCAGAAGCTGGTGTGATCCGGGCGGGACTCGACCGACACCGTGCCGCCGTGCGCTTCCATGATGGCGCGGGTGATCGCCAGGCCCAGCCCTGTGCTGTCTGCGGTGAGGTGGGCGCGGGACTTGTCCACCCGGTAGAAGCGGTCGAACAGGCGCGGCAGGTGGTCAGGTGCAATCGGCGGGCCGGCGTTGTCCACACACAGCGAAGCCACCCCGCTGGTGCTGGCCACCCGCACCCGCACGTGGCTGTGCTCTGGCGCGTGGCGGATGGCGTTGGAGAGCAGATTGCTGATCGCGCGCTGGAGCATCAGCCGGTCGCCCTGGGTGGTGGCCTGGCCTTCGAGCGCCAGCACGATGTTTTTCTCTTCGGCCATCACGTCGAAAAAATCGAACAATGCCTGGGCTGTCTGGTGCAGTGCAATCGGTTCGCGGTGCGGCAGGGCCAGACCGTGCTCGGTCTTGGCCAGCAGCAGCATGTCCGACACCATGCGGCCCAGGCGCTGGAACTCCTCGGCGTTGGACGCCAGGGTGTCGCGGTAGACGTCAGCGGCGCGTGGTTGTGCCAGCGTGACCTGGGTCTGGGTCAGCAGGTTGCTGATGGGGGTGCGCAGCTCGTGCGCCAGGTCGCTGGAGAACTCGGACAGCCGCTGGAAATCGCGCTGCAGCCGGGCCAGCATGGTGTTGAGTTCGCGCGCCAGCTCTGCCATTTCCACCGGCACGCTGGCCTCCGGCATGCGTTCGTCCAGCTGGTAAGCCGTCACCCGGCGGGCGCGCTCGCGCATGTCACGCAGCGGCGCCAGACCACGGCGCGCGGCCCACCAGGCCAGCAGACCGCTGGCCAAGGCGGCGAGCACCAGATACATCGCCAGGCTGCGCTGCAGCTGGTTCATGAAGTGCGTGTGGTGGTGTGTGTCCATGGCCAGCAGCAGGTGCAGGGACGGCTGGAGGGTGTTGCCCAGAAAAGCGGGCGGCGGCAGCACGACGGCCGCACCACGCAGGCCGATGTCGTGCCAGCGCCAGTCGATCGGGTCAAAGCCGGTTGCCGCAGGCGCCAGGTCCTTCGGAAACGGGTTGTCTTCGGGGCCGTACAGCGTTCGCTGCGACTGCTCCAGCCGCAGGTACAGGCCGGTGTGGCTTTGTTGCAGCTCGCCGAGCCGCTGAGCAAGTTGTGCGCCGTCGGTGCTGCCGGCCACGACCTGGCGCACCAGCGCCGCCTTGTCTTCCAGGTAGACGCGGTCCAGGTCCACAAAATGCGCATGGTTGGCCCGCATCACCAGCACACCGAGACCACACAGCACCAGCAGCGAGGCCGCGATGTAGAGCAGGGTGAGGCGGGCGGTGAGGGTCAGGCGCCCCTTCAAGGCCCCTCCGGGATTTCCATCACGTAGCCCATGCCGCGCACGGTGTGGATCAGGCGCGGCTCGAAGCCTTCATCCACCTTGGCGCGCAGACGCCGCACCGCCACATCGATCACGTTGGTGTCGCTGTCGAAATTCAGGTCCCAGACCTGGGAGGCAATCAGCGAGCGCGGCAGCACCTCGCCCTGGCGGCGCATCAGCAGCTCCAGCAGGCTGAATTCCTTGGCGGTGAGGTCGATGCGCTTGCCCGCACGCAGCACCCGCCGACGCAGCAGATCCAGCTCCAGATCGGCCAGCTGCAGGGCGGTTACCTCCTGGCTGGGGCGCCCGCGCCGCAAGATCACACGCACCCGTGCCAACAGCTCGGCGAAGGAAAATGGCTTGATCAGGTAGTCGTCCGCGCCCAGCTCCAGCCCACGCACCCGGTCTTCCACCTGGTCGCGCGCGGTGAGAAACAGCACCGGCATCTGGCGCCCCATGCTGCGCAGGCCTTTGAGCACCTGCCAGCCGTCGAGCTCGGGCAGCATCACGTCGAGGATCACCAGGTCGTGCTGCCCTCCGAGCGCGAGGTGCAGGCCGTCGTTGCCGCGGGTGGCCAGGTCGACACCGAATCCGGCCTCGCGCAGGCCCTGGCGCAGGTATTCGCCCGTTTTGGGTTCGTCTTCCACGATCAGGATGTTCACGCCGCCTAGTGTGCCCGCCCCGAGGGGACATCCACCCAAGATGACAGATTTGTAATCGAGCCGACAGCTGCCTGTTGTGACCCCCTTTCTAGACTGGCTCCCATGTCGACAACCCGCAAGGAGACTGTTTATGCGACGCAAGCCCGTCTGGTCGGTCAGAGGCCTTGGGACGCTGCTTGCCTGCGCGTTGCTGCCGCTGGTCGCAGCAGCCCAGCAGGCCGGCGTGGCGCCTCCCCTGACGGACTGGCGCAGCGCCAACGAGGCGGTGGCTCAGTTCAAGCGGGGCCACATCGACCTGCTGAAGTGGGAGAGTGCCAACCTGAAGCCCGCGGCAGAAGCGGCCGTCCCCACGCCCAATTTGTCGCTCATGACACCGTCCGACGTGGTGCGCCACGCCTGGCGTGTCCACCGGGATCTGGCACGCACCCGGAGCCGGCTCGGAGCAGACGCCGTGAGGCAGATCGAGGAGGGCCGATTTGAGGCGATCGACCCGAGCCTGCAACGCCGTGTGGACGGCACCGGCGAGTTGCTGGAAGTGGCGGTGGATGCCAGAAAACGCTGGCTGGAGGCCATCGCCGCCCGCAAGGTGTTGAGGTTCCGCCAGGCCGGGCTGACCAGCGCCAGGGCCGGCAACGAACTGGGACAGCGCATGGTCAAGGTAGGCAACTGGAGCCCCTTGCAGGCCGCCCCTTTTCAGCTCGCACACATTCAAGCGCGCAAGGAACTGCAGCGCGCGCAGCTTGATGTTGCCGCCCGCGAAAGCCGCTTGCTTCAACTGCTGCGCTTGGGTGGTACCGATACGCGCCTCGCCCTGACCGAGGACTTGCCGCCGGTGCCCGACGAGCCCATGGGCCGCGATGTCTGGCAGCAGCGACTGGCCGGCGTGCAGGCACATGTGCCAGGCATCGATGCCGTGCGCAACCGTGTCGCCTCACAGACCGCTTTCAAGGTCTACCAGGCCAGCCATTCGATCGCCCGGGCCAGTCGGGACGAGGTGCTCAAGCTGCGCAGCTTCATCACCGAGGAGACGGTGCTGCACTACAACGGCATGCTGAAAAGTGTCTGGGAATTGCTGGGCGAGGTGAGCAACCAGGCCGTCGCTGAGGTCGAGGCCATCGACGCGCAGCGCGATTTCTGGCTCGCGCAGGCCGACCTTCAGTGGACGCTGCAGGGCGGCGTGCCGACGACCTTTGTTTCGCCTGGCGGCGCCGCCGCTGCCGACAACCCCTCGGGCCACTGACAAGGAAAGAATTCAATGACCCGATCCGACCCTTCTCAAAATGCCCGCCGACAGTTTTTTGCCGGCGCAGCCGCCTCGCTGGCCAGCCTGGCCGTGGCCCGCACGGCCCTGGCCGGCCTGCCTGAGCCCGTCATCCAGACGTCCGTCGAGACCGCGCCTCCGCTGATCCCGAACACCGGCCGCCCGTACAACCCGGTGGTCACGCTCAACGGCTGGACGCTGCCCTGGCGCATGAACCACAACGTCAAGGAATTCCACCTGGTGGCCGAGCCGGTGGTGCGAGAAGTCGCCCAAGGCTTCAAGGTCAATGTGTGGGGCTACAACGGCCAGAGCCCGGGGCCCACCATCGAGGTGGTCGAGGGCGACCGGGTGCGCATCTTCGTGACCAACAAGTTGCCCGAGCACACCACCATCCACTGGCACGGTCAGCGCCTGCCCAACGGCATGGACGGTGTGGGCGGCCTGACCCAGAAAGCCATTCCCGTTGGAAAAACCTACGTGTACGAATTCGTGGCACGCCGCCCGGGCACGTTCATGTACCACCCGCATGCCGACGAAATGGTGCAGATGGCCATGGGCATGATGGGCATGTGGGTGACCCACCCCAAGGGCCAACATCCGCACATCGGCGCCGTGGACCGCGACTTCTGCTTTCTGCTCAACGCGTTTGATGTCGAGCCCGGTGCCCGCACGCCCAAGGTCAACACCATGACCGACTTCAACATCTGGTGCTGGAACAGCCGTGTCTTCCCCGACATCGGCACGCTCAACGTGCGACAGGGGGACCGGGTGCGCGTCCGCGTCGGCAACCTGACCATGACCAACCACCCGATCCATTTGCACGGTCACGAGTTCGAGGTGACAGGGACCGATGGCGGCCCCACACCGCCCGGATCGCGCTGGCCCGAGGTGACCACCGATGTGGCCGTGGGCCAGATGCGCCAGATCGAGCTGCTGGCCGACGAAGAGGGCGACTGGGCGATGCATTGCCACAAGAGCCACCACACCATGAACGCCATGGGGCACAACGTGCCAACCATGATTGGTGTCGACCACCGAGGCCTGGTGAACAAGATCCAGACGGTGGCGCCCGACTACATGGTGATGGGCGAACGCGGCATGGCCGACATGGGCGACATGGAAATGCCCATCCCCGACAACACCGCGCCCATGATGACCGGGCGCGGTCAGTACGGGCCGCTGGAGATGGGCGGCATGTTCACGGTGTTCAAGGTGCGCCGGGACCAGAAACCGGGCGACTACAGCGATCCCGGCCCCTACAAATTCCCCGCAGGTACGGTGGCTCACGAGTACGCGGGCGCTTTGCCCGATCCCGCTCGCCTCCAGGCCGAAATGTCTGCACCGGCCGCAACCCCGCCCCAAGCCGCTTCGCCGAAGGTCTTCAGCGCCCGCAAGCCGACCGGTCACGGCGAGCACTGATTCCCCCGATCCTTGTTTCTATTTCACGAACCACCCATGCGAATTTTCCGATCCAGGTCAGTTCAGTCCATCGCCGTTGCGTCGCTTTTGTTGGCAGGTCTTGCGCAAGCCAGCGGCGTTCACGGGGGTGGCCATGGTGGCAATGAGACCGCGATTGGAAAGCCCGGGGAGGCTGCCAAAGCCAAACGCACCATCACCATCGAGATGACAGATGACATGCGATACACCCCATCCGATATCCAGGTCAGGCAAGGTGAAACGGTTCGTTTCATTGTCAAGAACAAGGGGCAGATGAAGCACGAATTGAGCCTGGGAACGCCAGAAGAATTGCTCGAACACCTTGAGCAGATGAAAAAATTTCCCGGTATGGAGCACGACGAACCCGGCAAGGTGACGCTGGCACCGGGCAAACAAGGGGAACTTGTCTGGCAGTTCACCCGGAAGGGGACGGTGAACTTTGCCTGTTTGATACCAGGACATTTCGAAGGCGGCATGAAGGGCGCCGTGAACGTGGGTGGTTAAGAATTGACGCTGGCAACGTCGCCATCGCGGTGTCGTGTTGAAAGATTGGTGTTGTTGAATTTTTTGCTACCAAGGAGAGAACGATGAGCCCACAGGTTTTGAGTCCATTGCCCCCGGGGGCAGCGATGGGTCGTTTGCGTCGACGGGAGTTGGCCGCGCTCGCTCTGAGCAGCTTTCTGCCGGCCTGGGTGTTTGCGCAACCGGTCGCGAAAGCTTGGGCGCCGCTGATCCAGGTCTGGAAAGACCCGAACTGCGGCTGCTGCCAAGACTGGATTGCACACATGGAGAAGAACGGATTCCGCACCCAGACCCTGGACACCGGCAACAGTGCCATGCGCCAGCGCCTGGGGATGCCGCAAAAATTCGGCTCCTGCCACACCGCCCTGGTCGGTGGCTATGTACTCGAAGGCCATGTGCCCGCCCGCGAGGTCTTGCGCCTGTTGCAGGAGAAGCCCACGGCGCTGGGTCTGGCCGTGCCGCGCATGCCGGTGGGTTCGCCCGGCATGGATGGTCCCGAATACGGCGGGCGCAAAGACCCTTACGACGTCTTGCTGGTAGGCAAAGACGGCAGCTCGACGGTTTTTCAAAGCTACACATGAAAGCAGACCCCATGACATCCATGCGCACCCTGGCCCTGGCGAGCGCCTTGGCCCTGCCGCTGGCGTGGAGCCTGCCGGCCGCGGCCCAGACCACCACCCCGGCTGCGGCCACGCCCATGGGCCGCACGACACCGACGGCCGACATGGCCGAAGGCGAGATCCGAAAAATCAGCAAAGACAGCGGCAAGCTCACGATCAAGCACGGTCCGATCAAAAACCTGGACATGCCGCCCATGACCATGGTGTTCACCGCACAGGATCCAGCCATGCTGGCCTCGCTGGCGGTGGGTGACAAGGTGCGCTTTGTGGTGGTGGACCAGGATGGCCAGATGGTGGTCACCGCCATCCAGCGCGCGCAGTAGGCCAGCACACCAGCGGCGAGGCCCTGCTTCATGGACATCGTGGCACATGGTCTGTGGGCGGGTGCTGCGGTGGTGGCCCTGGCGCCGCGGCGCCGCCCGACTCGCGGGGTCTTGGGTGCGACGGTGGCGCTGGGGGTGCTGCCCGATCTGGTCCACATGCTGCCGGTGGTCGCCTGGGCGATCGCCACGCGCGACGCAAGCAGCGCCTGGCAATACGCAATAGCGACCCCTGGGCACGGGCCCGCCATGCCCGACCTGGTGCAGCTGTTGGCCCACCACCTGCATTGCCTGTTACACAGCGCGGTGGTTGCCGCGTTGGTGACGGTTGTGGTGGCCTGGCGCTGGCAGCGGTTCTGGTGGCCTTTGCTGGGCTGGTGGCTGCACATCGTGATCGACGTGTTCACCCATTCGGCCGACTTTTATCCGTCGCCAGTGTTCTATCCGCTGACCTACTGGGGTTTCGATGGTGTGGCCTGGAACCAGCCGGTCTTCCAGCTCGCCAACTACCTCGCGCTGGCCGGGGCCTGCGGCTGGTTGTGGGTGTCCCGGTCGCGGGCCGATCCGTGAGTTGATCGCCAGCGCCCGGGCCGCGGTGGCTGGCGGGCGTGCCGCTCAGCCAGCCGGGCGGTGAATCACGGGCGGCAACGCCATGCCGCGCTGCCGCATCACGGCGCGCAACCGGTCGGGTCGGTCGGTGATCAGGCCGTCCACCCCCCAGTCGATCAGTCGCTCCATGTCGGCGGGCTCGTTGACCGTCCAGGGAATCACCCGCAGGCCGAGGTCGCGTGCGCGGCGCAGCACCGCCTGGCTCAGGTTGCGCTGGTGCGGCGACCAGATAGTGCCCCCTGCGGCATGCACCATGTCGGGTGTGCTGTGAAACGCGTCGCGCTGCAGCCCCAGCGTCCAGTCGCCGCTGCTGACCGTGTCAAAGCGCGGCAGCCGGGCGGTCAGGAACACGGTGGGCATCCCGGGCACGAGCTGGTGCGCGATTCGCAGCGTGCGCCAGTCGAAACTCTGCAGGCTCACGCGCTGCTCCATGCCGTGCGCGTGGACCACATCGACGATGGCGCGCACAAAGGCTTCGGGCGTGGCCGATGGCGGGCCGTTGCCCGGTTGCAATTTGGTTTCGATGTTGAAGCGCACGGCGTCGGCGCCGAGCTGCTGCACACGCTCGAACAGCGCGGCCAGTGTCGGAATGTGTTCACCGTCGCGCGGCACCTGATCGGAGAAATCGCGCGCGTAGCGGCTGGCCGGGTTGATGCGGCCCACGTCCCAGGCCTGCAGCTCGGCCACGGTGAGATCGTGGATGGTCTGGTCGCGCGCCTGCAGCCAGCGCCCGGTCGCGTCGCGGGTGGTGTCGGGGTTGAGCACCGTGTCGTGCGAGAGCACCGGCACGCCATCGGCGCTGAGCACCACGTCGAGCTCCAGCGTGGTGACACCAATGGCCAGCGCGTTCTCAAAGCCGATCAGTGTGTTCTCGGGCGCCAGGCCGCGCACGCCGCGGTGGCCTTGCAGGTCGAAGGCCCAGGTGGGTGACAGCGCGAACAGCAGCGCCAGGGATGCGGCCCGGCGAAGCACCGCAGGCAGCACACGGGCAGGGTGGGAAACCGGACGGGGGGCGGACACAGGATGGGCCAGACGCGCCTGGGTGGCTGCGGTGCGCAGGCCACGCACCGTCAATGTCCGAGGATTTTGGAGAGGAAGTCCTTGGTGCGTTCCTGGCGGTTTTCCGGGTGGTTGAAGAACTCGTCCTTGGAGCAGTCCTCCAGGATGCGGCCGCCCACGTCGATGAAGATCACGCGGTTGGCCACCTTGCGCGCAAAACCCATTTCGTGGGTCACCACCATCATCGTCATGCCTTCTCTGGCCAGGGTGACCATCACGTCGAGCACCTCGCCGACCATCTCCGGATCCAGCGCCGAGGTGGGCTCGTCGAACAGCATCACGATCGGATCCATCGACAGCGCGCGCGCAATCGCCACCCGCTGCTGCTGGCCACCCGAGAGCTGGCCGGGGAACTTGTCCTTGTGGGCCATCAGGCCCACCCGGTCGAGCATCTTCATGCCGCGGGCCTTGGCATCGTCAACGCTGCGACCGAGCACCTTGATCTGCGCGATGGTGAGGTTCTCGGTCACGCTCAGGTGCGGGAAGAGCTCAAAGTGCTGGAACACCATACCCACCTTGGCCCGCAACTGCGGCAGGTTGGTCTTGGGATCTTGCAGGCTGATGCCATCGACCAGGATGTTGCCCTTCTGGATGGGCTCCAGTCCATTGACGGTCTTGATGAGCGTGGACTTGCCGGAGCCCGATGGGCCGCACACCACGACGACATCACCTTTTTTGATGCTCACCGAGCAGTTGCTGAGCACCTGCACAGGCCCATACCATTTGGAAACGTCTTTGATTTCGATCATTGCGGGGGACTCCTTAACGGATGATGGCGATCTTCTTCTGGAGTTGCTTGACCATCCAGGACAGTGAGTAGCAAATCACAAAATAGAAGACAGCCGCGAGGATGTAGGACTCGCGGGTTGAGTTGAGGTTGGCGCCCGCCGTGCTGAAACCGTGCAGCATGTCTTGCGCGGTGATGATGTAGACCAGCGATGTGTCCTGAAACAGGATGATGGTTTGCGTGAGCAGCACCGGCAGCATGTTGCGAAACGCCTGAGGCAGTACCACCAGGCGCATGTTCTGCCCGTAGGTCATGCCCAGCGCCTGGCCCGCGTAGACCTGTCCCTTGGCGATCGACTGAATGCCCGCCCGCATGATCTCGCTGAAGTAAGCCGCCTCAAACGCAACGAAGGTGATCACCGCCGACAGCTCTGCGCCAATCGGCCGCCCGATCAGCAGCGGCACCAGCAGGAAGAACCACAGCAGCACCATGAGCAGTGGAATCGAGCGCATGCCATTGACGTAAATGGTGGCTGGTATCACGAGGGCCTTGGCGCCCGAGAGACGCATCAACGCCAGCAAGGTACCCAGAAGGATGCCGCCCAGGGTGGCTACGGCAGTCAGCGCCAGGCTGAAATACATGCCCTTCAGGATGTAGTCCTGAAACACCTGCAGGGTGAAAAAAGAAAAGTCGAGCACACCCATGTCAGTGCCCCCCCCCGCCGGTGGAAGACACGAAGCCGGGCACGGCCACGCGCCGTTCCACCCAAGCCATGATGCGGTTGATGGTGAGCGCCGAAATGATGTAGAGCACCGTCACGCCCAGGTAAATTTCGATGCCCCGGGAAGTTTCTTCCCCCGCTTGTTGGGCGAAAAAAGTGAGCTCGGCAATCGACACCGCATAAGCGACCGACGAATTCTTGAAGATGTTCATGCTCTCGCTGGTGAGCGGCGGAAGGATGATGCGGTAAGCCATGGGCAGCAGCACATAGCGGTAGGTTTGCCAGGTGGTGAACCCCATGGCCATGCCTGCGTAGCGCTGTCCGCGCGGCAATGCCTGAATGCCTGCGCGCACCTGTTCGGCGATTCGCGCCGAGGTGAAAAAACCCAGACCGAACACCACCAGCATCAGTTTGGGCGTGTCGGCGAACAGCGGAAACACCACCGGCACCACGTGGTACCAGAGAAAAATCTGCACCAGCAGGGGGATGTTGCGAAACATCTCCACCCAGACATTGCCCAGGCGCACCAGCCAGGGGCTGTTGGGCAGGGTGCGAATGGTGCCGATCAGCGACCCGACCAACAGGGCAACGATCAGCGACAGGGCGGCCACCTGCACGGTTTGCCCCCAGGCGTGCAGCATCCAGTCGAGGTAGGTTTCGGTGCCAGCGGCACCACCTGAACCGAAACAGCCCGGGACGGGCTCTCGGTCGATGATGTCAAGACAGAAGATGTCGAGTTCCAGCGCCATGGCGTCTTTTCGCGTTCGGGGGTATCAACAGAACGTCAAAACGCCTTCCACTTTGCGGTGGAAGGCGTTTTGCGCGTGAAGGTTTTCACGCAAGAACTAGCTCAGAGGGGTGCTCACTTCTTGGCGTAGTCTTCGGCCGGCTTGTCGTTGGGCGCCTTGAAGAGCCCCTTGAGCGTTTCACCCATGGCCAGGTTCACGCTGGTGTTCTTCGGCGGGATGGGGGCCTGGAACCACTTGCTGTAGAGCTTCGCCAGCGAGCCGTCGGCCATCATGGCCTTGATGCTGTCGTCCACCGCTTTTTTGAACGCCGTGTCGTCCTTGCGCATCATGAGGGCGATCGGCTCGATGTTCAGGGTTTCGCCCACGATGGCGTAGTCGGCGGGTGCCTTGGAACTGGCGATCAAGCCAGCCAGGATGTTGTCGTCCATCACGAAGGCATCGGCGCGGCCCGACTCCAGCAGCAGAAAACTGTCGGCGTGGTCCTTGCCGTAGATCTCATTGAAGTTGATGCCGTTGGCGCGCTCGTGCTTGCGCAGCAGAGCCACCGAGGTGGTGCCAGTGGTGGTGGCCACGTTCTTGCCAGCCAGGTCGCCCACCGACTTGATGTTCGAACCGGCCTTGACTGCGGTGCGCACTTCGGTCACGTACGTGGTGACGGCGAAGCTCACATCCTTTTGGCGGGTGGCGTTGTTGGTGGTGGAGCCGCACTCGATATCGACTGTGCCGTTCTGCACCAGTGGAATGCGGTTGGCCGACGTCACCGGCGTGTACTCAATGGTGGCAGCCGGCATCAGTTTTTTGATCACCTGCTCGCACAACTCAACGTGGTAGCCCAGGTACCGGCCGCCGCCCACGGTGTAAGACAGAGGTGCCGATGATTCGCGCACGCCCATGACGATCTTGCCCGAGGCCTTGACCTTGGCGAGCGTGTCAGATGCTTGCGCCCAGGCGCCGCCTGCAGCGACCACAACGGCCAAAGCCAACAAATGTTTCTTCATGAAAACTCCTGAAAGGAATGAGGGGAGGAGAGAACCGGGTGTCTGACAAAAACCCCGCCAGGCGCATCGTCAGGCGGGACTTCAGTGGCTCGGGATTTCACGCCCCGCGCCGCTGCAGAACTGTAGTGCTTTTGCCGGACTTTTGCTTTCGGGTTTACGTGGGCGTGGCATGCCAGTCCCGCATGTCCACCGACGGTGCCGCGGTCACGCGGCAAGGCCATCGGTCAGCAGCATCTGTGCTGGGCCAGGCGCCATGTGACCACGGGCTGTTGCAGGGTCCCTGTTGCGACAGGCCGCGGTTTTCCAGGCCGGCTGGGCTCCGTATGCTGGCGGTTCACAGAACACGGAGACCTGCCCATGGATGCCACCCGCAGCCTCGATGTCATGCCCATTCGCGCCCACCACCGCTTCTGGCCCAAGCGCCTGCCGCACAGCCTGCGGGTGCCGCAGACATCGCTCTGGTTCAACCTGGAGGTCAATGCCCAGCGCTACCCCGACAAGCCGGCGCTGGTGTTTTTTGACCGCACGCTCAGCTACCGCGAGCTGCACCAGCAGGCCAAGCGCGTGGCGGCGCATCTGCAGGCGCACGGTGTGCAGGCGGGGGACCGGGTGATGTTGCTGATGCAGAACTGCCCGCAGTGGGTGGTCGCCTGTTACGGTATCGCGCGCGCCAACGCGGTGCTGGTACCGGTCAATCCGATGAACCGGGCCGAGGAGCTCAAACACACGATCACCGACCCGGACGTCAAGGTGGCGATCTGCGCCGCCGACCTGGCCAGCGAGCTGCTCAAGGCGAGCGCCGAGCTGCCGGCCGAGCAGCGCCTCACGCACCTGCTGGTGAGCCATTACCGCGATGCCATCGGCCCCGAGGCCGAGCTGCCCGAAGCGTGGAAACCCTGGCTCGACGCGCGCCATCCCTTGCCCGAACTGCCCGGTGGCCAGGTGAGCGACTGGAGCGAGGCGCTGGCTTGCACGCAGGCGCTGGGTCCGCACGACCGTGGGCCGGGTGATCTGTGTGTGTTGCCCTACACCAGCGGCACCACCGGGATGCCCAAAGGCTGTATGCACACCCACGCCAGCATCCTGCACAACGCGGTGGCCAGCTCGGTCTGGGGCAATGCCACGGTGGAGACGGTCACGCTGCTGGTGGTGCCCATGTTCCACATCACCGGCATGGTCAGCGGCCTGCACGCCGCGCTCTACGGCGGCGCCACCATCGTGCTCATGCCGCGCTGGGACCGCGAGCTGGCCGGCCGCCTGATCTCGACCTGGCGGGTCACCAGCTGGACCAACATTCCCACCATGGTGATCGACCTGCTGGCCAGCCCGAACTTTGTGCAGTACGACCTCTCCAGCCTGGCCTACATCGGCGGCGGCGGCGCGGCCATGCCACAGGCGGTGGCGCAGCGGTTGCAGGAGGCTTACGGCCTGCGTTTCGCCGAGGGCTATGGCCTGACCGAAACCGCCGCGCCTTCGCACAGCAACCCGCCCGATGCGCCCAAGCAGCAGTGCCTGGGCATTCCCTTCATGAGCGTGGAGTCGCGTGTGGTCGATCCGGACACGCTGCAGGAAATGCCGGTGGGCGAGGCGGGCGAAATCATCATGCGCGGACCGTCGGTGTTCGCTGGCTACTGGAAGCGGCCAGAAGCCACCGAAGCCGCGTTTGTGACGTTCGAAGGCCAGCGCTATTTCCGTTCGGGTGATCTGGGCCGGGTCGATGAAGACGGCTACTTCTTCATCACCGACCGCCTCAAACGCATGATCAACGCCAGCGGCTTCAAGGTCTGGCCGGCCGAGGTGGAGGCGCTGATGTTCCGCCACCCGGCGATCGCCGAGGCCTGTGTGATCGGTACCCGCGACGCCTACCGCGGCGAGAGTGTGAAGGCGGTGGTGGTGCTGCGCGCCGAGGCCCGTGGCCAGGTGAGCGAGCAGGAGATCGTGGACTGGTGCCACGAGCACATGGCGGTCTACAAGGCGCCGCGGGTGGTGCAGTTTGTCGATGCGCTGCCCAAGAGCGGCAGCGGCAAGGTGATGTGGCGTCTGCTGCAGCAGCAGGAGGGCGCTGACTGAACGCCGGATACGTTGGATGCACGGCGGCACAATGCACCATGCCCCCGAGCCATATCCGTTTCGACACCCGTTTTCGCCTCGCCTGGCGGCGCCTCTGGCAGCCGCGGCGTGGCCTGTTCTGGCTGATGCTGGCGTTCAACGCCTTGTCGTCGGTGCTGGCCTGGGCGCTGCACCTGTACCAGCCCACCGGCGGCCTGCTGGTGCTGCTCACGCTGCTGGCCCTGTGCAACGCGGCACTTGGCTGGTGGATGCTGGCCATGCTCTGGCGCGATGGCGCCGAACCCTCGACCCAAGGAGACTTCCATGTTCAAAGCGCTGCTGATCAACAAGACCGATGACACCGGTTACCACTGCACCCTGACCGAGCTCGACGAGGCGCAACTGCCGGCCTCGGGCGATGTGACGGTGCGCGTGGATTACTCCACCATCAACTACAAGGACGGCCTGGCCATCACCGGCCAGTCGCCTGTGGTGCGCAGCTTCCCGCTGGTGCCCGGCATCGACTTCGCGGGCACCGTGAGCGCCAGCGACCATCCGCGCTGGAAGGCGGGCGACCGTGTGCTGCTCAACGGTTTTGGCGTGGGCGAGAGCCACTGGGGCGGGCTGGCGCAGAGGGCGCGCGTGAAGGGCGACTGGCTGGTGGCCTTGCCCGAGGGCCTGAGCGCCCGCGATGCGATGGCGATCGGCACCGCCGGCTACACCGCCATGCTGTGTGTGCAGGCCTTGCAGCGCCACTGGGCCGCTGCCGGCGTGAAGCCCGGTGAGGGCGCGGTGTTGGTGACCGGCGCCGGTGGCGGCGTGGGCAGCGTGGCGATTGCGCTGCTGGCTGCGCAGGGCCACACGGTGGTGGCCTCCACCGGCCGGCTCGACGAGAGCGACTACCTGCAAGGCCTGGGCGCCACTACGGTGATCGACCGCGCCACGTTCAGCGCACCGGGCAAGCCGCTGCAGAAAGAGCGCTGGATCGGTGTGGTTGATTCGGTGGGCAGCCACACCCTGGCCAACGCCTGCGCCAGCACGCGCTACGGTGGTGCGGTGGCGGCTTGCGGCCTGGCGCAGGGCCTGGATTTTCCCGCTTCGGTGGCGCCGTTCATCTTGCGCGGCGTCACGCTCTACGGCATCGACAGCGTGATGGCGCCGCTGGCCCAACGCGAAGCGGCCTGGGCGCAACTGGCGCGTGAGCTGGACCGCGAAAAACTCGCTGCGATCACCACCGAGGTGACGCTGGCCGAGGCCATCGCCTGCGGGGAGAAGATCCTGGCCGGTCGGGTGCGCGGGCGCGTGGTGGTCAACGTCAACACCTGATCGAATCCAGCGCTGGAGCGATCAGCGCAGGGTCAGCGCAACGTCAGCGGAGGATGAGCACCGGCACCGCGCTGGTGCGCAGCAGCGTTGTGGTGGTGCTGCCCACGATCAGCTGGCGAATGCGCGAGTGGCCGTAGGCGCCCATGGCGAGCAGGTGCATTTCGTGGGTTTGCGCGTAGCCCAACAGCGCTTCTTCGGGCTCGCCGGTGGCGTGTGCGGCGGTGACCTCAAAGCCTTCGGCTTGCAGCGTCCCGTGCGCCCAGGCGAGCGCCTTCCCGGCGCTGGCGGCGTCGCTGGCGACCTGCACCACATGGCAGGCCAGCCCCTTGAGCAGCGGGCTCAAGGCGATGCGCTCCACCGTCTTGCGGCCGGTCAGGCTGTCGTCGAACGCGACCATGAAGCGCTGCGGTTCGCGGTAAGCGCCAGTGGCCACCAGCACCGGGCGGGCCACGCTGCGAATGGCACGCTCCAGGTGGTGATCCAGGTGCAGCTTGCCGCTGACGGCGTTTCGGCCGTGGCGACCCAGCACAAACAGACGCGCTTCGTTTTGCAGGTCGAGCAGGTTTTCGCTCAGGTCGCCGTGACGCTGGCGCTGCGTCACTTGCGACAGCCCTGCCGTCTCCAGCCGGGCGCGCAGCTGCTCCAGCAACAAGCGGCCGTGTTCCTGCGCCAGCTTGCTGCGCTGTTCGTCGATGCTGGTCAGCTCGTTCAGCAAATCTTCGCGCACATCCACGCCCAGCGTGCCGCTGAAATCGGCCAGCGGCGCGAGTTCCGGGTGGCGCTCCAGCACGTGCAGCAGCTCCAGCGGCGTATCAAGGCGGCGCGCCGCCCAGGCGGCCCAGTCGCAGACATCGGGGGAGGCGCTGCTGGCGTCAACGCAGGCGATGGTCTTCAAAGTGAGGTTCATGGCGTGTCTTCCTTGAGGACCCACGGCCCATGTGTGTCGATGGTGGTGGCCGTGCCGGTTTCGCCGTAGCGGTCCATCAGGGTGGCGCTGGCCTCGTTCATCCCGATCAGTTCCACGGTGGTGCCTTCACGGCGGAATTTGAGAACCACTTTGTCCACCGCACCAACCGCGGTGATGTCCCAAAAATGCGCGCGGCTGAGATCGATCACCACCGCGTCGAGCACTTCCTTGAAATCGAAGCTGGCCAGGAAAGCGTCGGCCGAGGCAAAAAACACCTGGCCCCGTACCGTGTACCGGCGGCTGCGTCCATCGGTGCTGGGCTCAGACCCGACCCACATCACCCGGCTCACCTTGTGTGCAAAAAAGAAGCCGCTCAGCAACACGCCGGCAAGCACGCCCTGCGCCAGATCGTGCGTGAACACGGTCTCCAGCGTGGTGGCGAGCATCACAGCGCTGGAGCTCTTGGGTAGGGTGGCCAGATTGCGCACGGACGACCAGCTGAAGGTGCCTATGGACACCATGACCATCACGGCCACCAGCGCGGCCATGGGAATCTGTTGCACCCAGTCGCCGAGGAACACCACCAGGATCAGCAGGAACACGCCGGCGAGCAGGGTGGATAGCCGCCCGCGCCCGCCGGACTTCACGTTGATGACCGACTGCCCGATCATCGCGCAGCCCGCCATGCCGCCCACCAGGCCGCTGGCGATGTTGGCCACGCCCTGACCGACGCATTCGCGGTTCTTGTTGCTGGGGGTGTCGGTCAGATCGTCCACGATCTGCGCCGTCATCATGGATTCGAGCAGGCCCACCACGGCGAGCGTGGCGGCGAACGGGAAAATGATGCGCAGCGTTTCCCAGTTCAGCGGCACATCGGGCAGCAGGAAGATCGGCAGGCTGTCGGGCAGCTCACCCATGTCACCCACCGTGCGCACGTCAATTCCCAGCCAGAGGGTGACGGCGGTGAGCGCCACGATGGTGACCAGCGGCGAAGGCACGGCGCGGGTGACATAAGGGAACAGGTAAATGATGCCCAGGCCCGCCGCCACCATTCCATACACCTGCCAGCCCATGCCGATCAGCTCGGGCAACTGCGCCATGAAGATCAGGATGGCCAGAGCATTCACAAACCCGGTGATCACCGAGCGCGAAACAAAGCGCATCAGCGCGCCCAGGCGCAGCCAGCCTGCTCCTATCTGCAACACCCCCGTGAGCAGCGTGGCGGCCAGCAGGTACTGCAGGCCGTGGTCTTTCACCAGCGTCACCATCACCAGCGCCATGGCGCCGGTGGCAGCCGAAATCATCCCCGGACGCCCGCCCGCAAAAGCGGTCACCACCGCGATGCAGAACGAGGCGTAGAGCCCCACCTTGGGATCGACACCGGCAATGATGGAGAAAGCGATGGCCTCCGGAATCAGCGCCAGCGCGACCACTGCGCCGGCCAGCACGTCGCCGCGAATGTTGGAAAACCAGTGCTGGTGGATGCGTTGCAAAGAAATCATGAAAACCCGTGGAGCCCGGCGCTCATCGGTTTCGATGGGACGGATTCAGCAATCTGGGAAAAAGGCCGTCAACAGGCGGCAGCGGGTGCCGGGACGGTGGCGAGAAGCAGCGCGCGCTGTTCGTGGAAGAGGGTGAGCACACCGGGGACACCTGGGGCGGGTGTGCCCGTGCACCCGCCTGGATTTTAGCGGAGGCCTGTTCACGGCCCAGTTCAGGCGGTGGCGTCAGGCGGCGTGTCGGCCGGCACGATGTGCCGGTAGGCGTGCCAGGTGGCGTGACCGATCACCGGGCCGGCCACCAACAGGCCGAGGAACCAGGGCAGCATGGCCAGCAGGATCACGGCGGTGATCAGTGCGCCCCACAGCAGCATGACACCGGGGTTTTGCAGGCAGGCGCGGATGCTGGTGAGACCGGCCGAAACCGCGTCCACCTGGCGGTCCATGATCATCGGGATCGAGACCACACTGGTCACGAAGATCAGCCCGGCAAAGACCGCGCCCACCACGGCGTAGGTGATGAGAAAGCCGATGTTTTCCCAGGCAAAAATGTGCGAGAAAAAATCGCCGCTGGGCAGGTTGTTGAACGACACCGCAAACACCACCATGGACGCCCGGCCCCAGAGCATTTCCAGGATCAGCAGCACACCGGCAAAGATCGCCATCGCGCCCTTGGTGGGCCGCCAGGCGGTGAGCGAGGCGCGCAGTGAAGGGCGGTGGCTGTGGGTCTGCATCGCCTGGCTGGCGTCGTACAGGCCCAGGCACAGGAACGGGCCGAGCAGCAGAAAACCCGCGCTCAGCGCCAGCACATAGGCGGGCGCCTGCTCGAAAACAGCCAGCAAGGCGTGGCCCATGGCAAAAAAACACAGGCCGTAGAACAGGCCGATGCGCGGGCAGCGGGTGAAGTCCTGCCAGCCCAGGCGCAACCAGGTGAACGGGTCCTGCCAGCGCAGCTTGGCCAGCTCCAACGAAAAAACCGACGGGCCGCGTGGCCCGTCGGTGCTGGGGGTGTCCTGGTGGTCGGGCGGTGTGGGTGGCTCCTCGACTGCGCTGTGGTGATCGGACGGTGGCTGGATCGCCGCGGGTGCCTCGACGGGCATCGCTTGGGCCATGGTGTGCTCTCCTGTATGCGGCCCAATATAACCAGCAGGAAAAGGCCGATCCAGAGGGTTTCCCCGAGCGATCCGGGGCGGTCCATGGGCACCGCGGGATCAGGGGGGTGGTCCGTGCACCACATGGCGCCGCGCGCCGGTGCGACGGCGTGGCTCGGGCTGGCGGCGCATGTGCAGCGCCAGCGCTGCGTCCATCGCCTGGGTGTGTTTGGCAAACCAGGCTGCCAGCTCCAGCGCCATCTCGCGCACCGCTTCCAGCTGGCCATTGCGCGCCATGGCCAGGCCGTCGCGCAGCAGGTTGAGCACCACACGGTGCTGCAGCTGGTGGTCGGCGGCACCGGCAAAACGTGTTTCGCGCATCCAGCTGTCTTCGGCCGCGAAGTGCGCCGCGGTGTGGTCGACCACCGCGCCCCAGGCACCGACCAGTTCGGCGTCGCTCGCGCGCTCAGCGGCGGCCAGCAGGTCGATGAATTCACGGTGGACGCTGTCCATGGGCTCGTAGTTCAGATGCAGCGCATCGGTCCATTCAACGGGGGGCATCTCAATCTCCTTGGGCACACAGGGCACAGATTGCCAGCGCTGGCGCCACATGGTTTTGATCCAGCGCAGAAGAAGGGCGGCAACGGTCGACTGCGGTCTGCCGGCCCAGGCCTGGGCCGGCTCCCCGGTAAACTGCGCGCCCATGACGCCCTCCGCCCCGAACCCGCCTTGCACCCCCGCCGCCGCGCTGGACGACACGCTCAAGGCACAGGGATTCGGGGTGTTGCCAGCAGCGCGCGTGCGGCAGTGGCTGCAGCCCGACGCCGCCGCCCTCGAAACCTGGCTGCCTGGCTGGGACGATCTGCCGAGCGACACCTACCTGAAGGACGGTGGCAACTACCGGCGCCGGCGCCACAGCTGTTTTGTGGTCGATGGCGAGCGCGTGAGACAGGCACCCCACCGCGCCCACTGGCAGCCACTGGAATACAACGCGCTGCACGGTGGCATGCAGCGCTGGTTCGAACCGATGGCGCAGGGCATGTTGGCGCATCCGGCCTGGCAACGCTTGCTGGTGCAGCTCGCCGCGGTGAGCTCGGCGCTGCGCGGGGCGCAGCCCTGGTTTGTCGAGGCACACCAGTTCCGCATCGACACCACCGACGGCATCGGCCGGCCCACGCCCGAGGGCGCGCACCGCGACGGGGTGGATCTGGTCGCCGTGTTCATGGTGGGACGCCACGGCATCAAAGGCGCGGAAACCCGCGTGTTCGAGGCCGACGGCCCGAACGGCCAGCGCTTCACGCTGAGCGAGCCCTGGTCGGTGCTGCTGCTCGATGACGAGCGCGTGATCCACGAAAGCACGCCGATCCAGCCGCTGGCGGAGGGCGAGCTGGGCTGGCGAGACACGCTGGTGGTGACCCTGCGGCGTGGCGGTTTTCAGGGCGACTGAGCACCGGCTGCATTTGTGTCTCAGGCCGTCACGAACCTGGGCGCCGGTGCCATTGGGTCCATTGCGGTCAGCGGGCCCTCAATGGGACTGTTCAGGCACGGTCGCTGTTCATGCGGCGTGTACGACGGGCGGGGTTGAATGGCGGATGTCGGCCAAGAGCAGTCCTTGGCGTTCGCGCTCGAAAGCGGCTGGTGAGGGGAGCTCAGCAAGCTGCAATGTGCGAGCGCCGAGTAGCAAAACAAACCACCGGCATTGCAAGTAGCGATGCACCTTCGCTTTGCTGAGGTAAGGTTGACTGCTGATTGAGATGGATGTTGCCAGGAGGTAGTTCTCATACTTTGAAAGGGACGGTTCATCGCAATCGTGCTCACATCCTCTTCAGGTTTACAAAAGAAGGTAATTCGTCATGAAGCTACTGGAGCCGATCAGCATCGGCGGTATCACTTTCAAGAACCGCGTCATGTTCCCTCCGCTCACCACAGGGTATGAAGCCAAGGACGGCAGCATCAGCGCGCAGAGCCGAGCGTTTTACACGCGCCTTGCCAAGGGCGGCACAGGCTACATCGTTCTGGGCGATGTCGCACCTATCCGCAGCTTTGCTCCGACACCCAAGCTCTTTGACGACCGCCAGATCGAAAGCTTCCGCCTACTCGCAGACAACGTGCATGCCTATGGCGCAAAGCTCGGTGTGCAGATTTTTTACCCCGAATATGACGTTGATGCCCTCAACGCGCTCTTTGACAACGGCGAAATGGACAACGTGCGCACGCAGTTGCACCACGATATGCAGCATTTCGTCAATGACGTGACCGAAGACACCCTGATGCAAATCATCGACAAGATGTGCGCCTGTGCGGTGCGCGCGCAGAAAGCGGGTGTGGACGTGGTTCAGGTGCATGGCGACAGGCTTGTGGGTGCGCTGTGCAGCACGAAGATGAACCGGCGGACAGACAGATACGGCGGCTCTTTCGAGAACCGCACGCGTTTTGCATTGCTGCTGGTGCGTGCGCTGAAAAGGGCCGTGCCGAGCATGGTCCTCGAATACAAATTGTCCGTCGTCACGCCAGAGCGCGGCAAAGGCGGCATTGATGAGGTCGACGCGCCGCAGTTCGCGAAATGCCTTGAGGAAGCTGGCGTCGATATGCTGCATGTGGGGCAGGCAAACCACACGGGCAACATGGCAGACACGATCCCGCCAATGGGTGTCCAGCCCTACTGTTTCTTTGCGGAGATCACTGGCGCGGTGAAAGAGGCCGTCTCGATCCCGGTCAGTACGTCGGGACGCATCATCGACCCCGAGATGGGAGAGGGTGTGCTGCAGTCCGGCAAGGCCGACATGATTGGGATTGGCCGTGCGTTACTGGCTGACCCCGACTGGGCGAACAAGGCCGCTGCGGGAAAGGCCGGCGACATCGTCCGGTGCATTTCGTGCAACGAGGGCTGCGTCGACGCTGTCCTGAACCGCTGGTTCATCGCCTGCGTGGTCAATCCCGAGAACGGTTATGAGGAAACCCGCATCATCATACCGGCCAAGGTAGCGAAAAACGTGGTGGTCATCGGCGGCGGCCCTGCAGGGCTTGAGGCTGCGCGGGTGGCTGCGAAAAAGGGCCACAGCGTCACGCTGTTCGAGAAAGAAGCCCGGCTGGGCGGGCAGCTGAACATTGCCGACGTGCCGCCGCGCAAGATAGAAATACGCCGCGCCACAGAAGATCTTGTCCACGCGGTACGCTGCGGCGGCGTAAAACTGCGCTTGGGCGAAATCGCCACCCCCGAAAGCGTGATGGCATTGGCGCCCGACGCGGTGATCCTGGCGGTCGGTGCATCGAGCTTCACACCACCGATCCCCGGCGTCCATGGGCCGAATGTGCGGGATGCGTGGAAGGTGCTTGCAGGAGAGCAGGACGTATCCGGGCGCGTGGCAATTGTGGGTGGCGGCGTGGTCGGTTGCGAGACGGCAGAGCACCTTGGTGCGCAGGGTTACAAGGTCTCCGTCGTGGAAATGCAGAGGCAGATTGCCAGCGGCCTGAGCACCACTGTTTTACCCACAATGCTCGAAAATTACAGAAAATTTGGGGTAGAGCAATACACGGGCCACAAGGTCTTGGAAATTGCGTTGGGCCAACTGGTCTGCACGGACCAGGACGGCAAGGTTGTGAAAATACCCTGCGACAGTGTCGTCATCGCCAGCGGCGCCCGCCCTGTCGCCTTCGAGACTGAGGGGCTGATCAGCCAAGGCGTCGAGGTCGTCATGGTCGGTGACTGCCGCGAAGTTGCCGATATTTCATACGCGACCAAAACAGCCTATGACGCGGCGAATGCGCTTTGAAATAGGACGCAGATACCGCAAAAAATGCCTCTCGTGGTTCGAATATTGCGCAATGAAATTGCTGTTTGAGTTGAGACCAACTCGAATGGCGTTTCTTTGATCGACTGCTTTCCGCAGAGGAACCCAGCGGGATAGGTTGAACGGCTGCTCTGAGGGTCTATCAGGATCCAGAGCCATCGACCGCATTCTCAGATGCAGGGAGCCCGCTTTGGGTCGGGGGACTAAAGCAGTCAGTCAAGATCGTTGACGTTCAAGGCCTCTGCCCCCTCCACGCAGCCGTTGCTCAGGCTGCGAGTGCCTTTCAGACGTCCAGCAGGGGCCGTTTCGCGACCGCGTGAGCCGGCGCCCCGGCAAGTACCCGTTCCGGCTTTTCCTTCAAGCTTCGCCGACCACGTCCCCGGACGTCCTGGGTTCCGGCCCGCGCACATGTGCTGGCAAACGGTTGAGCATCCATCGCATCGCCAGCGGTATCAACACCAGGTCGTCCACCAGGCCGAGCACGGGCACCACGTCGGGCACCAGGTCGACCGGGGAGATGAGGTAGAGCACCAGGCCGGCGCTGCCCAGTTTCAGCCACAAGGGCGCCTCGGGGTGGCGCAGAGCCCGCCACAAGCGGCGCGCGTCGCCGCGCACCGCCACCCACAACACCGACAGCCGTTTCAACATGGCACTTCCCCCTTGTGTTTGCAACAGGCCCCGCACATGGGGGCTGCGCGCCGGTTCGACAAGGGGGCTGCGTTGCAGTTCAGACCCGCTCGAAAATCGCCGCGATGCCCTGGCCGCCGCCGATGCACATGGTCACGAGCGCGTACCGGCCCTGGATGCGTTGCAGTTCGTACAGCGCCTTCACCGTGATCAGCGCGCCGGTGGCGCCGATCGGGTGGCCGAGCGAAATGCCCGAGCCGTTGGGGTTGACCTTGGCCGGGTCCAGACCGAGGTCGCGTGAGACGGCGCAGGCCTGGGCGGCGAAGGCCTCGTTGGCTTCGATCACGTCCAGGTCCTTGACCGTCAGCCCGGCTTTCTTGAGCGCGAGTTGCGAGGCCGGCACCGGCCCGATGCCCATGTACTTCGGGTCCACGCCGGCGTGGGCGTAGGCCACCAGGCGTGCCATGGGTGCCAGGCCACGCGCCTTGGCGGTGGCGGCTTCCATCAGCACCACGGCGGCGGCGGCGTCGTTGATGCCGGAGGCGTTGCCGGCGGTGACGGTGCCGTTTTCCTTGACGAAGACCGGCTTGAGCTTGGTCATGTCGTCCAGGGTGCAGTTGGGGCGGAAGTGCTCGTCGGTGGCGTAGGCCACTTCTCCTTTGCGGCTCTTGAGCATGACCGGCACGATCTGGTCCTTGAAGCGGCCCTCTTCGGTGGCGCGCTGGGCGCGGTTGTGGCTCTCCACCGCCAGCTTGTCCTGGTCTTCGCGGGTGATGCCCCACTTGGCGGCGATGTTTTCGGCGGTCACGCCCATGTGGATGTTCTGGAACGGGTCGTGCAGCGCGCCGACCATCATGTCGATCATCTTGGTGTCGCCCATGCGCGCACCAAAGCGGGTGGAGAGGCTGGCGTAGGGCGCGCGGCTCATGCACTCGGCGCCGCCGCCGATGGCGATGTCGGTATCGCCCAGCAAAATGCTCTGGCTGGCGCTGACGATGGCCTGCAGGCCCGAACCGCAGAGGCGGTTGACGTTGTAGGCCGGTGTGCCCTCGCCACAGCCGCCGTTGATGGCGGCCACGCGCGAGAGGTACATGTCTTTCGGTTCGGTGTTGACCACATGGCCAAACACCACATGGCCCACGTCTTTGCCGTCGGTCTTGGCGCGCGCCAGGGATTCCTTGACCACCAGCGCGGCCAGGTCGGTGGGGGGCGAGTCTTTCAGGCTGCCGCCAAAGGTGCCAATGGCGGTGCGGGTTGCGGCTACGACGACGACTTCTCGGCTCATGGGGGTGTCTCCGGTGGGGGTGGTTTTGGGTTTCGGCAACCGCCGGCGAGCTGCCGGCGATCAGCTGCCCATGGTACGCGCCACCGGCTTACGCCAGGCTTGACGCGTGTCAAGCAGGTGTCGATCCGCTGGGGTGATCCGGCCTCAGTCGCGCACGTCGGCCACCGGCTGCTGCCCGAAATCGGGGCGCGACAGCCAGGCCAGCACGCGGCGCGCGGCCTCATCGGGCGCGGTCAGCTGCCCCTGGCGCTGCAGTTCCACGAAGCGCTGCCGGTCGGGGAAGGCGGCGGGGTCGCCCGAGCGCAACTGGACCTGCATGTCGGTGTCGATCACGCCCGGCGCCAGCGACACCAGCCGGGCACCGTGTTCGTGCTGCGCTTCTTCGAGCGCGCAGCAGCGGGTGAAATGATCCATGCCGGCCTTGGCTGCGCAGTAGGCGGCCTGGGCCGCCATGGCGTGGCGGCCCAGGCCGGAGGAAATGTTGAGCAGCTGGCGCGGGCCGCGCCAGCCGCCTTCGACCCAGCCGCCGGTGACGGCCAGAAACGCAGCGCTGAGCTGCATCGGCGCCTCCAGCCCCACCCGCAGCGCGCGGGCGAGTTCATCGGCCGGGCAATCGCCGAGTGGGCCGATGCGCGGAATCACACCAGCGTTGTTGATCAGCGTGGCGCTGTGCCAGGTGGCGGGCGCCAGCGTCTGCAGCCACGCGCCCAGCCGCTCGCGGGCGGCTTCGGTATCGGCCAGGTCCTGGGACCATTGCAGCAGCGGGGCGCCGGTGGCCTCTGCCTGCTCGGCCAGCGCGGTGTTGTTCTGCCGCGAGATGCACAGCAGCAGCCGGTCGGGCGCGAGCAGTTGCCTGGCCATCGCCAGGCCCATGCCACGCGAGGCGCCGGTGAGGATGGTGAGGTGTTTCGGAGGGGTGGTCATGTGGCTGTGTTGTGCGCTGTCTTCAGAACGGGCAGGGTGCCACAAACGCCATTGCCTCGCCGGTGGCGGGGTGGGGGAAGCGAATGCCCTCGGCGTGCAGCAGCAGGCGCTGCGCAGGCTCGGGCGGGGCGGCGCCATACAGCGGGTCGCCCACGATGGGGTGGCCGATGGCCTGCAGGTGCACACGCAGCTGGTGCGAGCGGCCGGTGACGGGTTCGAGCGCCAGCCGCGTGGTGCCGGGTCGGTCGTGTGGCAGGGGATCGGCCAGGCGCCAGCGCGTGAGGCTGGGCTTGCCCTGGGTGTGGTTCACGATGCTGCGCGGGCGGTTCAGCCAGTCGAGCAGCAAGGGCAGGTCGATGGTGTTCCAGCCGTTCCCGGGCAAGGTGTTGGGCAGCACACCGTTGACCACGGCGGTGTAGCGCTTGTGCACCCGGCGCTGCTCGAAGGCGAGGCTGAGCGCGCGCTGTGCTTCGATCCCGCGCGCCATGAGCACGATGCCCGAGGTGGCCATGTCGAGCCGGTGCACCACCTTGGCATCGGGCCACTGGCGTTCGGCGCGTGCGCTCAGGCAATCCTGCTTGTCGGGCCCGCGGCCGGGCACACAGAGCAGGCCGGCGGGTTTGTCGAACACCAGCAGGCTGGCGTCGGCGTGCAGCGCAACGAGTTCGGGTGTCAAGGTGCCGGCTGTCCGAGTGCCCGCGCCAGCTCGTCCGCGCCCAGGCTGCGCGCGGCCCCGAAGCCCGCCACCTGGCGCGCACCCTGCGGCGACAGGCGCACGAAGCGAAAGTCTCCCAGCGTGGTCATGGGCTCGGCCTCGGGGAAGCGGGCGAGGTAGGCGCCGCGGCACTGTGCGGCCAGCTCGCTGCCCGGCTCCGCCCAGGTGGCCGTCACTTCGATGCTCACGCGCGCCAGCGCATGCACCGGCCCGCCCGCAACTTCGCCGTCGGCCACCATCAGCGAGGCGTGTGGCATGCGCTGCAGGTTCTGGCTGTGGGCCGCAAGCGCGCTGATGTGGATGACCAGGCTGGCCGATGCCAGGTCGATCGCAAACGGCACCAGCGAGACGAACGCGGCGCCCGACGCGTCCACCGTGCCCAGGGCCGCGGTGCGGCGCCGCGCCAGCAGCGCGCGCAGGGCGCGTGTGAGACTGTGCTCGGAGGCCAGGACCGTCTCCCTAGCGGACCAGCACCTCGACGCGGCGGTTGCGCGGCTCGGCCACCTCGTCCTCGGTGGGCAGCACCGGCTCCCGCTCGCCACGCCCCACCGCCTCGATCAGTTCGGCCGAGAAGCCGCTTTCGATCAGCCGCGTGCGCATCGATTGCGCGCGTTCCAGGGACAGGCGGTCGTTGGCCTCCAGCGAGCCCTGGCGGTCGGTGTGACCGGTGATCACGATCTCGCCGCCGGCGCGGGCCTGCGCACGGGCCATCACGTCGGGCAGCTGCGCCTGCGATTCGGTGGTGAGCTGCGCGCTGCCCGGCTC
Source organism: uncultured Hydrogenophaga sp. (assembly GCA_964424415.1). Taxonomy (GTDB): domain Bacteria; phylum Pseudomonadota; class Gammaproteobacteria; order Burkholderiales; family Burkholderiaceae_C; genus Hydrogenophaga. The sequence continues at coordinate 11,357 of CAYRIT010000015.1, read as the reverse complement.
GAACTCCAGCACAAACCGCTCCGGTGCCGGTGGCTGCAGCGCGAGCAGCTGGGGATGTTGCTCGCGCACCGCGTCGGCGGTGGTGGTCTCGGCGCTGATGCTGCCGCGGCGACTCACCTCGGCCACCTCGTAGGGCTGTTTCAGCACCTGCACGCCCTGGCCGGAAGACACGACAACGGCACTGGGCACGCCGCCGGCCTGGGGCAGCAGGGTGATGCGGCTGGCGGGCGCGCAGGCGCTCAGCAGGGCGGCCAGCAGACCGGTGATCGCCAGGGCGACGCCGATGCGGGTGTTGTGGAGGGGAGCCGCCATGGCGGGCATCTCAGCGGGCAGCCTGGGTTTCAACGATGAAATCGGTGCCGCGCACCCCCACCACGGAGGTTGGCGTCTGCACCTTGAATTGCTCGGGATTGACCTTGGCCAGCAGCCCGGTCACCACCCGCACCGAGCCGCGCAGCAGATCGAGCAGGAAATTGCCCTGCTGGGTGGTGGTGTCGAACTGGAACTGGCGCAGGTCCATCACGGTGTTTGGGCCCATGGTGAGCACCGTGCCGTCTTTCAGCGTGAGTGTTGCCGCACCCTGTGGCCCGGTGCTCAGGCGGTCGGCCACGCCAACACCGGTACCGGGTTGTGCGGCGCGCCGCGCCAGGTCGGCACCGATCCAGCTGTCGCCTTGTACCTGTTTGAAGGTGCCGATGCGTGTGGTGTCGGCCTGTGCGGGAGCGGGCGCAGTCTGCGCCCATGTGCCAGATGAGGCCCAGCCCAAGACCAGGGCCATCAACAGGCAGCGCACGCAGGAAGATCGTGGTTTCATGGGGACGGTGGAAAAACGGATGGTCCGATGCTAACGGAAGTGTTACTCGCGAGGCCGGTCCAGGCCCCCGCCGCCGAGGGGGGAAGAGCTGGTCGGACGGCCGCTGATAAGGTATTGCCTTTGCTGGCGCGCGGTCGGCGCCCCGGTCTGGCGCGTTCGCCGCGCCCCTTCCGCCCCCGTTCAACTCAAGGAGCCCCCCGTTTTGCCTGAACTGAATTCCGAACGCATCACCCAGATCGCCATCCAATGGGGCGGCCAGGCCCTGCTCGCCCTGCTGGTGCTGGTGATTGGCCTGTGGCTGACCGGCTGGATCGCCCGCCGCATCGACCGCCGCATGGCATCGCTGGAGGTGGAAATCACCTTGCGCCGCTTTTTGCGCAGCCTCATCAGCCTCTCGCTCAAGGTGCTGGTCATCATCACCGTGGCCAGCATGCTGGGTGTGGCCACCACCTCGTTCATTGCGGTGCTCGGTGCGGCCGGCCTGGCCGTGGGCCTGGCCTTGCAAGGCAGTCTGTCGAACTTTGCCGGTGGCGTGTTGCTGATTCTGTTCAAGCCCTACAAGGTGGGCGACTACGTGGAGATGCAGGGTGTGGGCGGTACGGTGGATGGCATCCAGCTGCTTAACACGGTGCTGCGCACGCCCGACAACAAGCAGGTGTTTGTGCCCAACGGCCCGGTGGCCAACGGCAACATCGTCAATTACTCGACCCAGCCCACACGCCGTGTCGAGATGCAGTTCGGCATTGGTTACGGCAGCAGCATCGATCTGGCCAAGACCACGCTGGCCGAGCTGCTGCAGGCAGATGCGCGCGTGCTGAGCGACCCGCCGGCGCAGATCGTGGTGGCCGAACTGGCCGGCAGTTCGGTCAACCTCAAGGTGCGCGCCTGGACCGCGAGCGCCGACTACTGGGGCGTGTTTTTCGACATGCAGGAAGCGGTGAAAAAACGCTTCGACGCGGTTGGCCTGGAGATCCCCTTCCCGCAGACCGACGTGCACCTGCACCCCGCCAAAAACTGAACTGTCGGCCCCCGCCATGCTGTTGCTCGCGCCCATGGAGGGCTTGCTCGACGCCACGTTGCGCGACGTGCTCACCCGCACCGGAGGGGTCGATCGCTGTGTGAGCGAGTTCATCCGCGTGACCGACACGCTGCTGCCCGAGCGGGTGTTCACCCGCGTGGTGCCCGAGCTGCTTCATGGCGGACGCACGCGCGCCGGGGTGCCGGTGCGCCCACAGCTGCTGGGCTCCGACCCGGTCTGCCTGGCTGAGAACGCGGCGCGCCTGGCCATGCTCAATCCGCCGGGCATCGACCTCAATTTCGGCTGCCCGGCCAAGACGGTCAACAACAGCCGCGGTGGTGCGGTGCTGCTCGACGAGCCCGAGCTGGTGGGACGCATCGTGGCCGCGGTGCGGCGCGCGGTGCCGCCGCAGATACCTGTCTCGGCCAAGATGCGGCTGGGCTACCAGGACGACCGGCGGGCCGAAGACTGTGCGCTGGCGATCGCCGGGGCGGGTGCTGACGAGCTGGTGGTGCACGCCCGCACCAAGGCCCACGGATACCGCCCGCCGGCCTACTGGGAACGCATCGCGCAGGTGCGCGAGGGGCTGCCGGCGTCGCTGCGTGTGGTGGCCAACGGCGAGATCTGGAGTGTGGAGGACGCGCTGCGCTGCCGCGCGGTCAGCGGTTGCGACGATCTCATGATCGGCCGGGGCATGGTGTCGGACCCGGGCCTGGCGCTGGCCATCCGCAGCGCGGGTTCGGTTGCCTGGGGCGAGATCGTGCCGTTGCTGGGTGATTTCTGGCAACAGGTGAGTGCGCGGGTGGTGCCGCGCCACCGCGCCGGGCGGCTCAAGCAGTGGCTGGGTGCGCTGCGCCGGTGCTATCCGCAGGCACAGCAGGCGTTTGACGAATTGCGCCTGCTGCACGATCCGGCGGCCATCGAGGCCTGGCTGCAACAGTTGCAGCAGCAGGAGGGGCGGCAGGTTCAGCGGCACCTGCCGGTGCAGGCCCAGCCGGGTTCCCTCGCGGTCCCCGCGTTGCCAGCGGGTTTGGCGCTGACGTGTTAAGTTCCCACCCCGGATCCGAACCCCCACCCCGTATGAGCACCATCGAACAAAGGCTGGCCGCCGTCACTGGCGAGCGGCTGCAAGGCATGCGCCGCGGCCTTGAGAAAGAAAGCCTGCGTGTGCAGCGCGACGGCAAGCTGGCGGTCACGCCCCACCCCGGCAGCCTGGGCAGTGCGCTCACGCACCCCCACATCACCACCGATTTCAGCGAATCGCAGCTGGAGCTGATCACGGGCGTGCACGCCAGCGTCGAGTCCTGCCTGGACGAGCTGACCGAGGTGCACCAGTTCACCGCGCGCAGCCTGCGCGCTGAGGGCGACGAACTGATGTGGGCCTCCAGCATGCCCTGCGGGCTGCCGCCCGACGAAACAATTCCGATTGGCCGCTACGGCTCGTCCAACGTCGGTCGCGCCAAGAGCGTCTACCGCATGGGCCTGGGCCACCGCTATGGCCGGCGCATGCAGACCATCTCGGGCATCCACTACAACTGGTCGCTGCCCGGAGTTGACAACGATGGGTACTTTGCACTGATCCGCAATTTCCGCCGCCAGGCGTTTTTACTGCTCACGCTGTTTGGCGCTTCACCGGCGGTGTGCTCGTCTTTTGTTGCCGGGCGCGAGCACCAGCTGCAGCCGCTGGGCAGCAAGGGCTCGCTCTACATGCCCCACGGCACCTCGCTGCGCATGGGCCGTCTGGGCTACCAGAGTCAGGCCCAGGCCACGCTGGCCGTGAGCTACAACGGACTCGAGGGTTATGCGGCTTCGCTGCACGATGCGCTCTCGCGCCCCTGGCCCGCTTATGAGGCGATCGGCATCCGCAACCTCGGTGGCGACTACAACCAGCTCTCCACCAGCCTGCTGCAGATCGAAAACGAGTTCTACGGCACGATCCGTCCCAAGCGGGTGATCTACCCCGGCGAGCGGCCGTTGCACGCGCTGCGCGAGCGCGGGGTGGAGTACATCGAGGTGCGCCTGCTTGATCTCAATCCGTTCGAGCCGATCGGCATTGGCGCCCAGGCGCTGCGCTTCATCGACGTGTTCCTGCTGCATTGCCTGCTCACCGACAGCCCGCGCGACACCCCCGAAGAGATCCACGATCTGGCGCACAACCAGCGCCAGACCGCCGCCCGGGGGCGCGAGCCCGGTCTGTGCCTGCGGCGTCACGGGCGGGAGGTGCCGCTGCTGGACTGGGGGCTGGAGATCGTCGACCAGCTCGCGCCGTTTGCCCAGGCGCTGGATGCGGTCCATGGCGGCGAGACCCATGCGCAGGCCGTGGCCCATGCGCGGGCCAGTCTGCAATCGCCCGAGATGCTGCCCTCGGCCCAGGTGCTGCAAGCGATTCACACCCAGCACGCCGACGCATTCACCACGTTCGTGCGCGAGCAGTCGCTGCAAGCGCAGGGCCACCTGCTCGGCCTGCCCTGGAGCGCAAAGCAGCAAGGCCGCTACGAGGCGATGGCGCTGCAGTCGCTGGACGACCAGCGTGCGATCGAGGCCGCCGACACCGTGCCGTTCGAGGTCTACCGGCAGGAGTACACCTCGGCGTCGCGCCTGGGTCGACCGCAGGTGGCCGCCGGCTTCGCCGCCTGAGCGGCCGTGGCCTCAGGCCTCGCCGCCGAAACGCTTGATCAGGTTGGCGATGTACTTGTCGACCAGCTTCTCGAATTCGCCTTCCACCACCGGCGCCACCACCATCTTCATCAGGCCCGGCAGCGGCACGTCGATCTCGCCCTGAATCGCCAGCGTGATGCCGGTGGATTTCTTGTTGTCGACGATCTTCCAGTGACCACTCACCAGCGCGTTGCCCACGCCCTTGACCGGTGTCCACTTCACGGTGCCTTTGGCCTTGTCGCTGACGTACTTGCTGGCGTAAACGGTCTGGATGTTGATCTGCGTGGTGCCCACTTTCTGCATCTCCCACTGGTAGACGCCGTCACCCAGGTCGGTGAGCTGCTCGACCTTGGGAAAATGGCTGGCCGATGTCGGCACGTCCGACAGCACCTCGAACACCTCGGCCGCCTTGGCCTTGACGTCGAATTCGTAGCCCAGATCAATCTTGACGGTGATGGCCATGTGGCTCCTCGTTGGGGTGGGTAGGGGGTTGGAAGATTGTGGCATGGTGGCTGTGCCATCTCGCCACGGGCGAACCCCAAGCCGGCGCGCCCCGTCGCCTCACATCAGGCGTCAAAATCCCCCTTTTTTGTCTGAGCGAGTTAGACCCATGAGCATCCAGTGGTTTCCCGGTCACATGCACCTCACGCGCAAAGCCATTGGCGAACGCGTGAAGGCGATCGACGTGGTGATCGAAATGCTCGACGCCCGCCTGCCGGGCTCCAGCGCCAATCCGTTGCTGGCCGAGCTGACCAGCGGGCGGCCCACGCTCAAGGTGCTCAACAAGCAGGACATGGCAGATCCCGCGCGCACCGCGCGCTGGCTGGCGCACTACAACGCCCAGCCCAACACGCGCGCGATTGCGCTGGATGCCAGCGACACCGCGCCGGCGCGTGCCCTGATCGACGCCTGCCACCGGCTCGCGCCGAACCGCGGTGGCATGGTCAAGCCCATGCGGGTGCTGATCTGCGGCATCCCCAACGTCGGCAAATCCACGCTGATCAACACGCTCAAGGGCAAGCGCGCGGCCAAGACCGGCGACGAGGCCGGTGTCACGCGCACCGAATCCCGCATCGCCCTGGCCGACGACTTCTACCTCTACGACACGCCGGGCATGCTGTGGCCGCGCATCGTGGTGCCCGAGAGCGGCTTCAACCTGGCCGCCAGTGGCGCGGTGGGGCGCAACGCCTACGACGATCAGGAGGTGGCCTGGGAGCTGCTCGCCAAACTCAAGACCGACTACCCGCGGCTGCTCGAAGCCCGCTACACCCTGGGCCTGTCGCCCGAGGCCCTGGCACAGGCGGGTGACGACGTGCTGCTGGAAGCGCTCGGTCGCCAGCGTGGCGCGCTCGCCAGTGGCGGCAAAATCAACCTGCAGAAGGCCGCCGAGATGCTGATCGCCGACTTTCGGGCGCAACACATCGGTCGCATCACGCTGGAAACGCCCGAGCAGTTCGACCAATGGCTTCAGGCCGGCCTGACGGCCGACCGCGAGCGGGCCGTGCGCAAGCAGACGCTACAGGAACGGGGCCACATCCGCCCCTTGAAAAAAACCACCCCGGCGCCGGCCAAGAAGCGCGCGCCGCGCTGACACCCTCACTGGAGAACGCCCATGACCACCGTTGCTGCCACCGTCGACCCGGAAAATGATCCCCGCGTGAAGGCGGTGTTCGACGACATCCGCGCCACGCGCCAGACCGACTTCATCAACAACCTGTGGCGTTATCTGGCGTTTGACCCGGCGCTGCTGGAGGCCACCTGGGCCGAAGTGAAGCGCGTGATGGCCACACCTTCCACGCTCGATCCGCTGACCAAGGAAATGGTCTACATCACCGCGTCCATCATCAATGGCTGCGGCTACTGCGTGCACTCGCACACCGCAGCCGCCACCGCCAAGGGCATGACGACGGCACAACACGCGGAGCTGCTGTCGGTGGTGATGCTGGCCGCCAAAACCAACCAGCTCGCCACCGCGCTGCAGGTGCCGCTGGACCCGGTGTTCGACCGCGGCTGAGATCCGGTCCCGGTTGACGCGTGTCAACGTGTCGGGTGCGGCGAAGTGCGAGCATGAACACTTGTCTGACTCAGGTGCACAGCATGACCGAAGCCCGCCGCATCCTGCTCATCCAGGGCCATCCCGATCCGGTGAGCCAGCACCTCAACCACACGCTGCTGCAGGCCTACGCCGAAGGCGCCGAGGCGTCGGGTCATGTGGTGCGCCGCATCCTTGTGGGCGAGCTTGATTTCCCGGTGCTGCGCAGCGCCCGCGCCTGGCACCACGAACCGGTGCCGCCGGCGCTGAAGCCGGCGCAGGACGACATAACCTGGGCGCAGCATGTGGTGATGTTTTTCCCGCTCTGGCTGGGCGACATGCCGGCGCTGCTGAAGGCGTTTCTGGAGCAGGTGGCGCGCCCCGGATTTGCGGTCGGCCCCGAAGGCGCCAAGCCTTTCGGCCACAAACCGCTGTCGGGGCGCTCGGCACGGGTGGTTGTCACCATGGGCATGCCGGCGCTGGCCTACCGCTGGTTCTATCGCGCCCACAGCGTCAGATCGCTGGAGCGCAATATTCTGGGTTTTGTGGGCTTTGCGCCGGTGCACGAAACCTTGATCGGCAGGGTCGACCAGCTGGGTGCCGACGGCGTGGCGCGCTGGCAGGCGAAGCTGCAAGAGCTCGGCCGCGGCGCCGGCTAGGGCAAAGCCGCTGGCGCCCTCAGCGGCTGACCGCCACGCCTTTCCAGAAGGCGACACGCCCGCGGATGTTTTCGGCCTCGGGCTTGGGGTCGGGGTAGTACCAGGCAGCGTCGCTGTTGAGCTCGCCGTTGACCAGCAGGGAGTAGTAGCTGGCCTGGCCTTTCCAGGGGCAGGTCGTCTTGTGGTTGCTGAAGGTCACATAGTCCCGGTTGAGCGCGCTCTCGGGGAAGTAGTGGTTGCCTTCGACGATCACCGTGTCGTCGCTTTCGGCCACGACCACACCTTTCCAGATCGCCTTCATCGGGTGGTGCTCACTTGTTTTTTTCCTTGCCGCGCGGGATCACCGAGGTCATCGGTGGCGTGGGACGGTCGGAGGTGGCCGGGCCCTTGGGCAGCGAGCTGTCCTTCTTGGGTTTTTTGGCCATTTTTTCGTTGCGCTGTTCTTTGCCCATGGTGGACTCCGGTGGTGACCATGACAGGTCGGGATCGCGCGATGTTACGGCAGAAATCGCGGTGTTTCCGGGCCGCTGCTCACGGCGCATCCAGTCCGATCAACCGGGCCAGCTCCGGGGTGCCCAGCGCGCCGGCATGGGTCACGGTCTGGCCGCTTTGGGCGTGGCGCGCCACGATGTAGGGCACCGAGTCGGCGCCCAGCCCCTCCAGCAGCGTGGTGTTGGCGCGGATCGAGGCTGCAACGGCCTCGGGCACGCTGGCCGACGCCGACATGCCGCCCTGGCCGGCGAGCAGCGATTGCTCGTGGGCGGTCATCGCCTCGCCTGGCGCGCTCGCCTGCAGCAGCGCCGCGCCTTGCGGCAGGCTTTTGCTGCCCATCAGGCTCACCGGCAGCCAGACAAACTTCACCTTGCTCTGCAAGGGCAGCGAAGCGTTCCAGAGGTGACCGCAGTGCGGACATTGCGGGTCGAACAGCACATACACCGTGTTGGCTGCCATGAGCGCGCCGACGGTGAACCCTGTGCCTTCCGCTGCCACGGTGGTGTAGGCCTGGTCCGCCGTGATGGGCGCGGCAGCGGATTTTTGTTCCGGTGGGGAGCCGCCCGAGGGCGAGCAGGCTGTGAGCAGAGCCAGGCTGGTCAGCAGGGCAGACAGCAGGAGGGCGCGAAAAATTTTCATGTTGCGTTTTGGCGGAAGGCGGGCGGTTGTTTGGGGCAAGCGTCCATTGTGCCGACCTTGTGTTTCGCTGACCCGGCGGGGAACCTCAACCTTGGTCGAAGCCGGGCGCCAGGCGGCTCAGGCGCGCGGTGGTCTCGAAGAAACCGGTGATGGTCTCGTCGATGATTTGCTGCGCGGTTTTCACCTCGTCGATGAGCGCCACGCTCTGCCCGGCGAGCGCCGGTGCGGCCTCCATGTCTCCCTCGAAATACAGACGCTGAATGCCGGCAAAGGTGTCGGGTGGCATCACACCGGCATCAAAAATCGCCGCTGTGCGCTGTGACTTGAGTGCGCGGATGCAGGGGCTGGATTTTTTGTTGAGTACCCAGGTGCCGGTGTCGCCGGCCTGCACGATCGCCTGCTTGTAGTTGTCGTGCACCGGGCTCTCGGCACACGAGACAAAGCGGGTGCCCATCTGAATTCCTTCGGCGCCCAGCGCAAAGGCAGCGGCCATGCCACGCCCGTCCACCATGCCGCCGGCCGCGATCATGGGTACGTCGACCCGCGCACGGATCGCCTGCAGCAGCACCAGGGTCGAGACCTCTTCGGGGTTCTTGAAGCCACCGCCCTCGGCGCCTTCGACCACCAGGCCGTCCACGCCCGCGTCCACACACTTGAGCGCGGCCTCCACGGTGGGCACGGCGTGGTAGACCGTGATGCCTGCATCCTTGAGCGGCGCGAGGAATCTGGCCGGGCTACCGGCCGAGGTGGTCACAAATTTCACGCCCGACGCGCAGACGAAGCGCAGCATGGCGTCGTCTTTCAGGAAGCGGATCGGCAGGTTCACACCGAATGGCAGGCCACTGGCCGCCATCTTCGTGATCTCGGCCTGACAGCTGGCGGTTTCACCCGACGAGGTTTCGATGATGCCCAGACCGCCTGCGCGGGAGACCGCCGAGGCGAGCGGAAACCGCGCGATCCAGCCCATGGGCGCCTGGACGATGGGGTAGCGCGCGCCCGTGTGGGCGAGCACACGGTTGTGTCGGGTGGCGATCTCGGCCATGGGGCTCCTGCTGAGAAAAGAGAGACCGCATTGTTGGCGGGGTGGCGCGCGCGTCTTGTCGCTCGCGTTACCCCGCCAGCGCTGGGCTCGGGCCTGGCCCCGCGGCCGCGCGTTTTCAGTGATTCAGCACGATGCTGGCAATGATGCCTGTGGCGATGGCAATCATCACGTAGTCGCTGCCGACCTGGACCCAGTGGTAGCCGCGCAGTGGAGGTCCCAGCCGATGGGCGCGGTAGTCCACGACCACGTACTGGCGGTTGCGGTACTCGTACGGGATGTATCCACCGCGCCGGAACGCCGGTCCACGGGCGTTGTAGTAATGGTGGCGATCCCAGCGGGTGTCTCGCCGGTCCTCGCGCCGCATGTTGCGGTTGTCCCGTCGGTCGTCGCGGCGATCGGCGCGCTGCTCCTTGCGTTGCCACTTGTTATGTTGGTGGTCGTTGTTCTGGGCGAAGCTGGGCAGGGCGGACATGCCCAGCGTCAGCGCCAGGGCGGAAGCGATGAGGGATTTGGCGTACATGCAAACACTCCGTTGGTTGGGATGTCTGGATCGTGACCGGGTCAGGTAACGCTCCGGTAAAGCGCACGCATGGATTTGCAAAGAAACGTTGCCGGTGCCGGCCTGGCACGCGGTGTTCCTCTGGGCTGGCGATGGCCGTGGTCTCGGTGAGGCTGCCGTGCACACCGCTGCAGATGGAAAGCCGGGCCTTGGGGGCGCAGTTCAGGCATGGAGCACTAAGTGGGTGCAGATGCCCGCGCCCACACCAGCAGCAGGTTGTTGGCCGGCATGGGGTGGCGCTCGCGCAGGTGCAGCCCGACGCGCTGCGCTTCCCGGGCCACCTCGTCCAGCGGTCGCAGCCCCCAGTCCGGGTGGCTGGCCCGCAGACTGGTGTCGAACGCAAGGTTGCCGGGTGAAGTGGGCACGCCGCGTTCCAGGTACGGGCCGTAGGTGATCAGCATGCCCCGAGGCGCCAGGCAGTGCGCGGCGCCCTGCATCAAGCCGGTGCAGGCGGCCCAGGGCGCGATGTGCAGCAGGTTGGCGCAGAAGATCGCATCGAAGGTCTGCTCCGGCGCAGCCAGTGGCCAGGGCTCACGGGTTACATCCAGCGCGCGGGCCGGCTGCACCCGCGCCTGCAGATCTGCGGCGTGCACGCGGGCGTTCACCGCATCGATCAACACCGGATCGTTTTCGGTCGGCTGCCAGTGCCAGCCTGGCATGTGCTCGGCAAACCAGACCACGTGCTGCCCCGGACCCGAGGCGATTTCGAGGGCGCTGCCTTGTGCGGGCAACACGGCCCGAAGCCGTTCCAGAATGGGTTGCTTGTTGCGCTCAGCGGCCGGGCTGAGCGGCCATGCGTCCAGACTCATGATCTGGCCCGCAGGCCTTGTGCCAGGGCGCCCAGGGCAATGCCCGCCAGCGCCCAGAGCAGGGTCCAGTTGCCGGTGCCCAGTCCGGCAATCGCCGGCCCCGGGCAGACGCCACACAGTCCCCAGCCCACACCAAACAGGGCCGAGCCGGCCAGCGTGTCGCGGTTCCAGTTCGATACGTGGGTGTGAAAACGCTCGCCCAGCAGTGGCCGGCGCAGCAGGCGTGGCGCGATCCGGTAGGCCAGCAGCGTGACCGCCACCGCACCACCCATCACGAGCATCAGTCCCCAGTCCTGGAGCCGCAGAAAACTCAGCACCACCTCGGGTCGCACCATGGTCGAGAGAGCCAGACCAAAGCCGAACAGAGCGCCACACAGCAGCACCACCAGCAAGCTGCGCAGGGTCAGGCCACCGGCGTTCATGCCAGCCACCATGCCATGAGGTTGGCGGTGAGGAAGGCCGTGCCCATGAAGGTGAGCACCGCGAGCAGCGAAGGCCACTGCAGCGAGCCCAGGCCGCAGATGCCGTGGCCAGAGGTGCAGCCATTGCCCAGCCGCGCACCGTAACCCACAAAAAAACCGCCCAGCAGCAACAGACCCACCGGCACCCCGGTGTCCTGTGGCTGCCCGCCACCG
>CAYRIT010000014.1:0-48228 GCA_964424415.1 uncultured Hydrogenophaga sp. | reverse complement strand
CGATGTGGGCATCCTGGTCGGTCACGCCCTGCGTGGCGTCGAGCAGCAGCAGCACCACGTGCGCGCTCTCGATGGCTTGCAGGGTTTTGACCACCGAGAATTTTTCGATCGCCTCGAACACCTTGCCCTTGCGGCGCAGACCGGCGGTGTCGATCAGCTCGAATTTTTTGCCGTCGCGCTCGAACGGCACCGAAATGGCGTCGCGGGTGGTACCGGGCAGGTCGAAGGCCACCAGACGCTCTTCGCCCAGCCAGACGTTGATCAGCGTGGATTTGCCCACATTGGGGCGGCCTGCCACGGCAAGCCGGATCACACCGGTGTCGGGCTCGGTGGCCTCTTCGTCCTCCTCGGGCAGGCCGGGAATGGCGTCCAGCGCCGCTTCGATCATCGAGCGCACACCCTGGCCGTGCGCGCTGGATACCGGCATCACCTCGCCCAGGCCCAGCTCAAAAAATTCGACCAGCTGCAGGCCCTGGGTCATGCCCTCGGCTTTGTTGGCCACCAGCAAGGTGGGCTTGCCCAGGCGGCGCAGGTACTGCGCGATCTCGTGGTCCTGGGCGCTGATGCCCGCGCGCGCGTCCACCACAAAGACCACCACGTCGGATTCGGCCACCGCCTGCCGGGTCTGTTTGGCCATTTCCTTGTAAATGCCTTCGGCGGCATCCGGTTCGAAACCGCCGGTGTCGATCACGATGTACTCGCGGGCGCCGACGTGGCCGTTGCCATAGTGGCGGTCGCGGGTCAGGCCGGCGAAATCGGCCACGATGGCGTCTCGCGAGCTCGTCAGCCGGTTGAACAGGGTGGACTTGCCCACATTGGGCCGCCCCACCAGGGCGATGACGGGTTTCACAACAACTTCCTTTTTTCTATCCGTGGGCCAGCAGCACGCCAGCCAGGGCGGGCATTCAGCGCCGCACCTGCCGCAGCTTACTGCGGGCGCCAGGCAAACACACCGCCATTGCGCGTCTGCACCAGCAGCACCTGCCCCGCCAGCACGGGCCCGCCGACGATCGCCGAGCCGTCGGTGGAAAGGCGGGTCAACTCGCTGCCGTCCTCGCGGGACAGCAAATGCACCGTTCCTGTGGCGTCGCCGAGTGCCACCACGCGGCCGACCGCGAGCGGCGCGCTCAGGTTGCGGTATTTCAGGCGATCGACCGACCAGGCCGCCTCGCCGGTGGCCCGCTGCCAGGCACGCACCCGACCATCGGACTCGGTGCCGAACACCAGCCTGTCGTCGCCCGCCAGGCCGACACTGCCTTGCGCGGCCTGGGTCCAGGCCACGCTGCCACGCGACGCGTCCACACAGCCCACCGCCGCCGAATAGGCGCGGGCACAGACCGAGTCACCCAGCCGGCTGACCGGCCATACCAAATCCACCAGGCGCTCCACCTCGTTGGTGCCGCGCGGCGTGGCAATCGGGGCCTCCCACCGGATGCTGCCGTTCTGCGGGTTGAAGCCGGTCAGTCGGCCCGAGAGGCCGGCCACCAGCGTGTCGCCCACCGCCAGCAGCACACCCGCCTGGCTCAGCACCAGCGGTTCACCCGGACGCGACTGGGTCCACAGACGGGCGCCGTTCCCGCCATCAAATGCCATCACCGTGCGATCGGCGGTGACCACAAACACACGGCCTCCGGCCACCAGCGGCGCGGTGAACACCTTGGCGGGCAGCTGCACACGCCAGCGCTGCTGGCCAGCAGACAACGCGATCAGTGCGTTGCCCTGTGTCACGACCGCTGCGATCTCGCCGTCGGCACCCACCCCGGTGGCCAAGGGCATGCCCAGACTGGCGCGCCACACATCGCGGCCCGATTCGGCGTCAATTGCCGCGACCGTGCCGCCAGCGCCAGCGAGGAACACGCGCGAACCCACCACCTGGGGCGCCGCGCTGGCGGGGCCTGATCCGACCTGGGCCGTCCAGGCCAGTCGGGTGCCCATCAGTGCCGCCACCGGTGGCAGTGGCGCCGCTACGGGTTTTTTGGGTGAGAACGAACAGGCTGAAAGCAACAGCACCGTCAGCCCGATGGCCGCAGCGCGGGCCGGGAGCGCGGAGCGCGCGCGGTTCACTTGGCCGCCTCCGCGGTCTGCACGTTGATGTCCACACCCAGCGCCGCGAGCTTGATCTCGACCAGGCGACGGTATTCGGCCTGGTCAGCGAAACCGCGCCAGGCCGCCAGGTACTGTGTTTTCGCTTCCGCGGGCTTGCCCTGCTCCATGTACACATCACCCCGGCGGTCGGCCACCAGCGGCTCGAATGCGCTGGGCACCGGTGCCTCCAGGGTCTTGAGCGCCTGATCCAGAGCCTTGGCCTCGACATCCAGCGCAGCAAGCCGAAGGCGCGCCACGGCCTGATAGGCCTTGTCCGAAGACGACTCGGCCACCCAGGCCAGTGCGTTGCGCGCGGCATCGGTCTTGCCGGTGTCGTGCAAGGTCTTGGCGGCCAGCAGGGCGCCCTGCGCGGCGAAGGTGGTGCCACCAAAACCGCTCCTCATTTCTGCCAGCGCGCGCTCGATGCGCTCCGCATCGCTGGCCTGGGCCGCGCGATCGATCTCGTCGTACAGTGCCGCAGCCTTGGTGGCCTGGGTGCGCTGCCAGTAGTTCCAGCCGTTCCAGGCCGCGACAGACCCGAACACCGCAATCAGAACCCAGGTGATGAGGTTGCCGTATTGCGCCCAGAAGTGTTTGATTTGGTCGAGCTGTTCCTGCTCTTCAAGGTCGAGGTGTTTGGCCATGGTGTTGCGGTGAAAGCGTCGGGGGATTGTAGGGGGCGGTCATTCGACCACCGGACAGGGTCAGGCGTGGCGAAGATCGCCGGCCCAGGCCGCTACGTCGGCCAGCGGCCGACCGTGCTGGGCTGCCGGTTCCGCGCCCCGCTCGCCTCGCAGCGGCTTGATGGCCACCATGCCCTGGGCCAGCTCGTCGGCGCCAAAAATCAGCGCGTAGCGAGAACCGCTGGCATCGGCCTTCTTGAATTGCGACTTCATGCTGCCCATGCCATCGGCCCCGGCTGCGTGCATCTGCACCCGCACACCCTGGGCACGCAGCGCGCGCAGCACCGGCATCACCTGCACCACGCTGGCGGCGTCGGGCACCACCGCGTAGGCATCGGGCACCGGCGACTCGGGCAACCTGCCCTGCTCTTTGAGCAGTTCCAGAATGCGTTCCATGCCCAGCGCCCAGCCCACGGCCGGCGCCGGCTTGCCGCCAATCTGCTCGAACAGGCCGTCGTAGCGCCCACCGGCACACACCGTGCCCTGGGAGCCGAGCTGGGTGGTCACGAACTCGAACACCGAGAGGTTGTAGTAGTCCATGCCACGCACCAGGCGGGGGTTGATGCGGTAGGCGACGGCGTGTGCATCGAGCAGCGCGCGCAGGCGGCTGAAATGGCCGAGCGACTCGGTGCCCAGGTGGTCCATCAGCCGCGGCGCGGCATTCACCAGCGCCTGCATCGCCGGGTTCTTGGTGTCCAGGATGCGCAGCGGGTTGCTGTGAAGCCGGCGTTTCGCGTCTTCGTCGAGCTGGTCGGCGTGGCCTTCCAGGTAGGCAATCAGCGCTTGCCGGTGTGCCTGGCGTTCGGCGGGCTGGCCTAGGCTGTTGATCTCCAGCTCGATGCCGGTCAGGCCCAGCTCCGCCCACAGGTCGCAGGCCAGCACGATAAGCTCGGCGTCCACATCCGGCCCGGCGAATCCCAGGGCCTCGGCGCCGAACTGGTGAAACTGGCGGTAGCGGCCGCGCTGCGGCCGCTCATGGCGGAACATGGGACCCATGTAATACAGGCGCTTGCCGCCGTCGTACAGCAGGTTGCTTTCCAGCACCGCGCGCACCACGCCGGCGGTGTTCTCCGGGCGCAGCGTGAGCTGCTCGCCATTGAGGCGGTCTTCGAAGGAGTACATCTCCTTCTCGACGATGTCGGTCACCTCGCCGAGGCCACGCACAAACAGTGCGGTCGGCTCGACGATGGGCGTGCGCAGGTTGCGGTAGCCGTAGCGCCGCATCAGCGCGCGCAGCGTGTCTTCGAGCCATTCCCAGTGCGCAGACTGGGGCGGCGCGATGTCGTTCATGCCTTTGACGGCGGTGATTTTTTCAGCCATGGGGATGGGAGCTTCGACGACGGACCTGGAGCGTGGTGCAGCAACAGCCGCCCCGCGCTCAGACGGCAGCGCCAAACCGCTTCTCAATGTAGTTTTCGACGATCTGCTGGAATTCCCGGGCAATGCCCTCGCCACGCAACGTGACGGCCTTCTGGCCGTCGATGAAGACTGGCGCCGCCGGCGCCTCGCCGGTGCCCGGCAGGCTGATGCCGAGGTCGGCGTGTTTGCTTTCGCCTGGGCCGTTGACGATGCAACCCATCACCGCGACCTTGAGGTTTTCGACACCGGGATAACGCTCGCGCCACAGCGGCATGGAGGCACGCAGGAAATCGTCGATCTGTTTGGCGAGTTCCTGGAAGGTGGTGCTGGTGGTTCGGCCACAGCCCGGGCAGGCCACCACACTCGGCACAAAGGCGCGAATGCCCAGCGCCTGGAGGATCTCCGAGGCGATCACCACCTCCTGGGTGCGCGATTCACCGGGCTGGGGCGTGAGCGAGACGCGAATGGTGTCGCCAATGCCTTGCTGCAGCAACACCGCCAGCGCGGCGGTGGAGGCCACCGTGCCCTTGGTGCCCATGCCCGCTTCTGTCAGACCCAGGTGCAGCGGGTAGTCGCAGCGGCGCGCCAGCTCCTGGTAGACCGCAATCAGGTCCTGCACGCCACTGACCTTGCACGACAGAACGATCTGGTTGCCGCCCAGACCGATGTCCTCGGCACGCCGCGCCGATTCCAGTGCCGAGGTAATCAGCGCCTCGTACATCACGGGGCGCGCATCCCAGGGTTCGGCGCGCCGCGCATTGTCGTCCATCAGGCGGGCCAGCAGGTCCTGGTCCAGGCTGCCCCAGTTCACACCGATGCGAATCGCCTTGTCGTGACGGGCTGCGATCTCAACCATCTGGGCAAACTGGCGGTCACCCTTGTCGCCACGGCCCACATTGCCCGGATTGATCCGGTACTTGGACAGCGCCTCGGCACAGGCCGGATGGTCGCTCAACAGGCGGTGGCCGTTGTAATGGAAGTCGCCGATCAGCGGCACCGACACGCCCATGCGGTCAAGCTGCTCGCGGATATAAGGCACGGCCTTGGCCGACTCGTCGTTGTTGACGGTGATGCGCACCAGCTCCGAGCCCGCCAGCGCCAGCTCTTTCACCTGGATCGCGGTGCCCACCGCGTCGGCGGTGTCGGTGTTGGTCATGGATTGCACACGCACCGGCGCGTCGCCGCCCACGGTCACGCGGTGATCGCCCCAGGCCACCACACCCTGGCGCGTGCGGCGCTTGAGCGCCGCCGCCAGCGGAATCGGCAGGACATCGGCCGCTGCGCAAGACACGGCACCGGTGAGAACGCTCGCGGCATCCATCATCACTTCACCTCGAACCGCGCCACGCTGTTGCGAGCGTAGGGCATCACATCCAACGGCTGACCACGCACCGTGACCTGCACCGCGTCGGCCCGCCCCACCACCACCAAGTACGGTGGCGCGGCAGAAAAATCGACGCCCTCTCCGGGCTTGAGCACCCGTTGCATCACCTGCACACCCGAGCCGTTGACCACCTCGATCCACGACTCGTTGATGGCGCGGATGTTCAGCAGCGTCTGCCCGCTGGCGACCGGTAGCGCCTCCGTGACCGCAGGCGGATTCGCCTCGGACGCGGGCGACACAAGCGCTGCCGGGGCCGTGCCAGCGTCGGTTGCAGCGGCGGTTTCTGCATTTGCGACACCGGTGCGCGCATCCGGCGCCGGTGCAGCGGCGGGCAGCACCGGTTCAACCGCTTCGACCACTGAACCCGCCGCCGTGATCACCGGCTCCGGTGGTGGCGCGGTGGCGACCTGGAAACGGCTGACCCAGCCCTGGGGCAACACAGCCACCACAATCGCAGCGAGCAACAGCAGCCCGGCACCCCAGACCACCGGACGCGACAACCACGCCAGCAGCCCTGCGTCGGACGCCTCGTTGCTGGACTTGAACGGCGCGTTGATGGGTGGTGTTGTGCCACCCAGCAGCGGGCGCACCGCGCCCGGGATCTGCTCGAGCACCGCGGCCGGGTCGACCTTGAGGTGGCGGCAGGCGCTGGAGGCCAGCGCGCGCGCGAACGTCAGGTCGGGCAGTTCGTGATAACGACCCGCCTCGAGCGCTTCGAGTTTTTTGACGGGCACCTTGAGCGCGGCCGCCAGGGCGGCGATGTGCAGACCGGCCGCCTCACGCGCCTGGCGCAGGCGCACGGGTGCCGTCGGCAGCTGGTCGGTCTGTGCTGGCGCAGCAACCGCAGACGCCTCGAATTCACTCATCAAAAGCTCCCCGCTGGTACAGCGCCCACTGCGGCGATTGAGGAAAACGCCGCCCCAGCTGCTGTGCCAGTTGCTCGACCACGGTGGTGTTGCCCAGCCGCCGCTCCACCTGGATGCCCAGCCACAGGGTTTCGGGGTTGGCCAGATCGGAGTTGTTCAGGCGCCGGATGTAGAACTGAGCGCGGCTGTATTCGCTCCGGCGGTACAACAGCGACGCAAGGTTGTAGCCGGTGATGGGGTTGGCTGCATCGAGCTCGTAGGACTTGGTGAAACTGACCTCGGCTTCTGTCAGCTGACCCGCGCGGGTCTGGCAGATACCTTTGGTCAGCAAGGTCAGGGCATGAGCACCGTAAGTGGGGCTGACCATCGCGCGTTCGAACAGTTCGATGGCTTGCTTGTAGCGCCCCGACTCGCAAGCAAACCAGCCGTAGTTGTGCAGCGCGTCGCCATCGCGGGGGTTGATCTGCAGAGCGCGCTGGAAGCTGTCTTCGGCCAGCTCGTTTTTGTTCATCCGCATATAGACCAAACCGCGCAGCACGTAAGCCGGCGTGTAGTTGGGATCGGCCGCCAGCGATTGTTTGATTTCGTCCAGCGCGACCGAGGTCTGGCCCTGCTCAAAGTAATTTGAAGCGAGTGTCAGGCGGATGCGGGCACGCTTGCGTGTGTCCGGCTCATCGAATTCGGTCAGCGGTTCGGCATGCTCCGCGCTGGCAGACAACCCGGTGGCGGTGCAACCGCTCAGCGAAACCTGCAGCCACAGCAACGGCAGCAGCAAGGCCAGCCACCAGGCCAGTTTCACCAGGTCGGCAGGCAGATGCGGCCATCGGGCCGCACGCGCAGCAAAAGAACGTTGGGTCATGTCTGCTTGTCTCCAGCGGGGGCCACAAATCGAATCGTGTGTTCGGTAGACACCCGGCGCTGCGCAAGCCGCTCGGCGGCGCGGGTGCGATCCAGCACGTCACCGGCGAGCTGACCGCAGGCAGCGTCGATGTCGTCCCCGCGGGTTTTGCGCACCGTGGTCACCAGGCCACCTTCACTGAGAAGGCGCGCAAACTGCTGCACCACGGCGCGCGGCGAGCAGGTCAGCCCCGAGTCGGGGAACGGATTGAACGGGATCAGGTTGATCTTGCAGGGAACACCGCGCCCGCCATGGTGTCGCAGCAGTTCCAGCAGCTCGCGCGCGTGATCCGGCTGGTCGTTCACGCCATCGAGCATGCAGTACTCGAAGGTGATGAAATCGCGCGGCGCGGCGGGCAGGTAACGCAGGCAGGCATCAAGCAGTTCGGCCAGCGGATATTTGCGGTTGAGCGGCACCAGCGAGTCGCGCAGGGTGTCGTTCGGGGCGTGCAATGACACCGCGAGCGCCACCGGGCAGTCTTGCGCCAGCCGGTCCATCATCGGCACCACGCCCGAGGTGGAAACCGTGACGCGGCGACGCGAGAGGCCATAGCCGTGATCGTCGAGCATCACCCGCAGCGCGGGCACCAGCGCGTGGTAGTTCTGCAGCGGCTCACCCATGCCCATCATGACCACGTTGCTGATCACGCGCTCCGGGGTCTTCAGATGCTGGCGCAGAAAAAATTCTGCCTGCCAGAGCTGCGCCACGATCTCGCCGGTGGTGAGGTTGCGCGAAAAACCCTGGTGGCCGGTGGAGCAGAAGCGGCAGCCCACCGCGCAGCCCGCCTGGGAGGAAATGCACAGGGTGCCGCGGTCGTCTTCGGGGATGAAGACCGTTTCGATGGCGTTGCCATCACCCACGTCGAACAGCCACTTGATCGTGCCGTCGGCCGAATCCTGCCGCGACAGCAGCTTCAGGCCTTCGATGCGGGCGTGCGCCGGCAGCTTCTCGCGCAGGCTGCGCGCGAGATCGGTCATTGTCGAAAAATCGCGTGCGCCGCGCTGGTGGATCCAGCGAAACAGCTGCACTGCGCGGAACCGCTTTTCCCCCAGCCGCTCACAGAAAGTGGCCAGGCCTTCGAGGTCGAGATCGAGCAGGTTGGGCGTCATGAAGCCCCCACGGGCGCGCGGCGCGCACCACCGGCCAGTCGCCTGCGCGAGGACTGGTTCGGGTGGTACAGCATCGGCCCCATCGATCCCCTCAACGCGAGTAGACGTTCATGCCGGCAAAGAAGAAACCCACTTCGACGGCGGCCGTCTCAGGCGCATCGGAGCCGTGCACCGCGTTGGCGTCGATGCTGTCGGCGAAGTCGGCGCGGATGGTGCCGGCGGCGGCCTTCTTCGGATCGGTCGCGCCCATCAGGTCGCGGTTCTTGGCGATCGCGCCCTCGCCTTCGAGCACCTGGATCATCACCGGGCCGGAGATCATGAAGTCCACCAGATCCTTGAAGAAGGGACGGGCCTTGTGCACCCCGTAAAAAGCCTCGGCTTCGGCGCGCGACAGATGCGCCATGCGCGAGGCGATCACCTTCAGGCCAGCGGCTTCGAAGCGGGCGTAGATCTGGCCGATGACGTTCTTCGCAACGGCGTCGGGTTTGATGATGGAGAGGGTGCGTTCGATGGCCATGTTTTTCCTTGGTTTGCTTGAGATTTGTGGGGTAACTTGTTGATTTTGCGGTGCGCCGCAAAGCTTTTGATTCTACAACGCGGGCCACAATTTGCGCCTGGCAGGCCGGGGGAACGGCGTCTCAACGTCCGCCGGGTTTGCGTTTGCGCTTCGGTGGCCCGCCGCGCTCGGCGTCCTGGGCCCGCTTGCGCTGCAAGGCGTCGTGGCCAATGTAGCCCAGCGAGGTTTTCATGGGATCGGGCTGGCTCCCTGCGCCGCCCGCACCCCGGCCACCGGCCTTGCCAGTCGGCGTCCCTGGAGCGGGCGCAAACATGCTGCTGCGCCGCACGGCCGGCGCCTCGCCGCGGCTGCCCGCGGGGTTGCCGTAGCCGCGCCCGCCCTGTGGGCCCGTGCCACGGCCACCACCCCGCGCACCACCACGGCCTGGCGCGCTGCGATCGACGCGCTGGGCCGCCGGCATGCCAGCGGCAGCGCCCAGGCGCTCGATGTCACCCGCATCCAGTTCCACCCAGACGCCGCGCTTGAGACCGCGCGGCAGCATCACCGCGCCGTAACGGATACGGATCAGGCGGCTCACCGCATGGCCAACCGCCTCGAACATGCGCCGCACCTCGCGGTTGCGGCCCTCGCCAATGGTCACGCGGTACCAGCAGTTGGCGCCCTCGCCTCCACCGTCCTCGATGCTGGCGAACTGCGCAACCCCGTCGTCGAGATTCACCCCGTCGAGCAGACGCTGCTTTTCCTCGTTGGACAAGGCACCCAACACCCGCACCGCGTATTCGCGCTGCAGGCCAAAACGCGGGTGCATCAGGCGGTTGGCCAGCTCACCCGAGCTGGTCAGCAGCAGCAGGCCCTCGGTGTTGATGTCAAGCCGCCCGACCGACTGCCACTTGCCCTGGTGCAGCCGCGGCAGACGCCGGAAGACGGTGGGCCGGTTCTGTGGATCGTCGTGCGACACCACCTCGCCCGCTGGCTTGTGGTAAGCCAGCACGCGCGGTGGCGGCGGTGTGAGGCTCACGCGCACCGGCTTGCCGTTGACCTTGATCACATCGCCGAACTGGATGCGCTGGCCCACATGGGCTGGTTCGCCATTGACCGAGATGCGCCCCTGCAGAATGAGCTGCTCCATCTCCAGCCGCGAGCCCATGCCCGCCTGCGCCAGCACCTTGTGCAGCTTGGGCGACTCCGCCTCGGGCTTGAGCACGCGCTTGACCGGCAGCGGCAGGTCTTGCTCCTGCTCGGCATCGAACACGCCGCTGACCACGTCATCGAAAGCCAGCGCCTCGGTCTGAGGAGCGGGCGGGCGCGGAGACCTTCCGCCCGCCTGGACGGCCGGTTTTTCGGCGGACTTCGTGGCGGGCGCCGATGCCACAGCGCCAGGTGCTGGCGCCTCGGCGTCGGGCTCAGGCGGATCGATCGGGGGGGGCGCCGGGTTCATGGTGTTCCTGTGTCAAGTCGTCTGCGGGAGCGGGCGAAGTCGTTTGTGGGGCGTCGTCGATGAGGGGCAGGGCCGCTGACGCGACCGCCTCGTCTGGTGCATCGGCCTGTTCGGTGGCGGGCATGGCGGCAGCGTCCGACGCCTCGTCGGCGGGCAGGCTTGTCGACAGCGCCTCGAAATCGAGCCGGTCCAGCGCCGACTCCTGCACGTCGCTGCCATCCAGCGGCGGCAACTGATCCAGTGACGCCAGGCCCAGATCGTCCAGAAACTGGCGGGTCGTGGCAAACAGCGCCGGCCGGCCCACGGTTTCGCGGTGGCCAATCACCTCAACCCAGCCGCGGTCCTCCAGCTGCTTGAGCAGCAAGGAGTTGATGGTCACACCCCGGATGTCTTCCATGTCACCCCGGGTCACCGGCTGGCGGTAGGCAATGATGGCCAGGGTTTCCAGGGTGGCACGGGTGTAGCGAGGCGGTTTCTCCGGGTGCAGCCGGTCGAGATAGGGACGCAGTTCCGGCCGGCTCTGAAAGCGCCAGCCACTGGCCACCTGCACCAGCTCGACGCCGCGCGGTGTCCATTCCAGCTGCAGTTCGGCCAGCAACTGCTTGATCGTGTCGGGCGCGAGCTCACCATCGAACAACACCCCGAGCTCGCGCAGGGCGAGCGGTTGCGTGGCGCAGATCAGGGCCGTTTCCAGCACGCGGCGGGCATCCGTGGTGTTCATCGCGGGTGTCTGTGGTCAACCGGCTCAGGGCCGAAAAACGGGTCGGGCGCCGTGCGGTGTTGCAACCAGCGAACCGGGCCGAGCGACTGGCCGCCACTGCGGCAGGCCGGCCGGGAAATACGCAAAGTGGTATCGGGAGAGGCCCGTCGGGGCGATCCCACATGGACCGCAGAGCCTGGGTGGTGCCGCCAATCAAGGCATCAACCCACCAAGGCTGCATTGTAATGGAGCCCACTTTGTGCCAGCGCAGCAGCGATATCGGGCGGCGGCGGCCGGGAGAAATCCAGCGGCGCGCCATCGATGGGATGCGCCAGGCGCAGCCGGTGCGCGTGCAACGCCTGGCGCGCCAGGCCCCAGAGGGGACGACCGCCATACACACCGTCCCCCACCAGCGGGTGCCCGAGCCAGGCCATGTGCACGCGGATCTGGTGCGTGCGACCGGTGTGCAGCTTGCAGGCGACCAGACTTGCCTCGGGCTGCGTGGCGAGCAGCGTGACCGTGGTGCGCGCGGTCTTTCCGCTGGTGGCGTCGGGCCGCAGCACCGCCATGCGCAGACGGTTGTGGGCATCGCGGCCGATGGTCTGATCCACCTCCTGCACCGACGGTCCGCGCCAGGCGCCGTGGGCCAGCGCGAGATAGTCGCGCTGCACCTCCCGCGCGGCGATGGCGCGCACCAGCGCCTCCACCGCCCGGCGGCTCTTGCCCACCAGCATCAGGCCCGAGGTGTCCTTGTCGAGCCGGTGCACGATACCCGCCCGCGGCAGCTGTGCCGCGCCGGTATGGTGCGCCAGCAGGCCGTTGAGCAGGGTGCCACTCCAGTGGCCAGCGGCTGGGTGCACCACCAGGCCGGCCGGCTTGTCGATCACCAGCAGGTCGTCGTCTTCAAACACCACCACCAGGGGCATGGCCTGGGCCACAAAGGCCTGGGCCTGCGGTGTGGGTCGAAGCTCCACCGTGAGCAGATCACCCGCCTGGAGACGGCTCGCCGGCTTGCGCAAGGGTGCGCCGCGCAACATGACCGCGCCATCGGCCATCAGCTGCTGCAGATAGGAACGGGAAAATTCGGGGATCAGACGCGCGATGGCGCGGTCCGCCCGCCATCCATGCATCTCGGCGGGCAACTCGCACAGCCGGCGTTCGGCGGCCAGCGCGCCGTCCTCACCGGGCTCGTCGTCCTCGCAGACCCCGGTCGATATAATTTCTGCTGCCACAGCGGGGTGGTTCCGTTCCAAAAAGGTGTGTGCTTGATGCGTTCCAACAGATTATCGGCTGGCCCATGGGCGGCGCTAGCGGCGACCATGACATTGGTCGGCTGCAGCAGCACCCCGGTGGACAACACCGCCGGCTGGAGCCCCAACAAGCTCTACAGCGAGGCGCGTGACGAGCGCGAGGCCGGCAACTACGACAAGGCCATCACGCTCTACGAAAAACTCGAAGGCCGCGCGGCCGGCACACCGCTGGCCCAGCAGGCCCAGCTCGACAAGGCCTACGCTCACTACAAGGCTGGCGAGCCAGCGCAGGCCCGGGCCGCCATCGACCGCTTCATGCGGCTGCACCCGGCCAGCCCGGCGCTCGACTACGCGCTTTACCTCAAAGGTCTGAGCTCGTTCAACGACAACCTGGGCCTGTTCGGCTCGCTCGCGCAGCAAGACCTCTCCGAACGCGACCAGAAGGCCGCAAAAGAATCCTTCGAGGCATTCAAGGAGCTGGTAACCCGGTTTCCGGACTCGCGCTACACACCCGACAGCCGCGCGCGCATGACCTACATCGTCAACTCCCTCGCGCAGTCCGAGGTGAACGTGGCCCGTTATTACTACACCCGTGGTGCCCACGTGGCAGCCATCAACCGCGCGCAGACGGCGCTCACCAACTACGTCGATGCGCCGGCCCTGGAAGAAGCGCTTTACATACTGATCCGCTCCTACGATGCGCTGGGCATGACCCAGCTGCGCGACGATGCACAGCGCGTGATGCAGGCCAGCTACCCAAAAAGCAGCTTCATGGCCAGAGGTTTCAAGCGGGACGACGGCCCTTGGTGGAAGCTCTGGTAACTACCAGATCGTCGAGCTCAGCCAGCAGCTGGGCTTCATCGTCGAGCCAGCGCATGGGCGGCAGGCTGGCCAGCATGCCGGGCCCGTAAGACCGGGTCAGCAGCCGACGGTCCCCGATCACCACCACCCCACGATCGTCTTCGGAGCGAATCAGCCGGCCAACACCCTGGCGCAGCGCCTGGATCGCCATCGGCAGGTCGTGCAACTCGAAGCCGCTTTTCCCGAGCGCGCGCAGCCGATCGGCCTGGGCACGAATCAGCGGCTCGTCGGGTGACGGAAACGGCAGCTTGTCGATCACCACCAGCTGCAACACCTCGCCCGCCAGGTCCACCCCCTCGCGAAACGAGGCCGAGGCGACCAGCACCGCGCCCACATCTGCCGCACCCGCGGCACGAAAACGCGCCAGCAAGGCCCGCCGCGACGCGTCACCCTGCGCCAGCACCTGCAACGGCGCAGCCTGACCCGCCTCCACCCGCGCCCGAAGCTGGGCCGCGATGCGGGCCACAGCGCGCAGGCTGGAGCAGAGCACCAGGGTGCGTCCGCCCAGGCGCGAGGCCCAGGTGGCCACCGAATCGGCCAGTGCCACCGCGTGACCAGCATCGCCCGGATCGGGCAGCGTGCCGGGCACACAGATGGCTGCCTGGCGCACATGATCAAACGGACTGGGCACACGCAAGGTGCGCAGCTGCTCCAGACGGTCCAGCCCAAGACCACGGGTGAACCAGCTGAGGTCCGGGTCGTTGCCCAGGGTCGATGAGGTGAACACCCAGCAGCGGTCGGCGCCAGTGTGCAGTGCTTCCACGGCCCGGCGCGCCAGGCTGTCGTCCAGCGGCACCTGTTGTACACACCAGCCTGCGCGCTGGCGATCGCCATCGGCCCAGTCGATCCAGCGCGCGGCGTTCGGATCCGCTGGAGCAGGTCCGCGTGTGGTCAGCCGCAGCCAGTCTTGCAACAGGCCTTCGCTGCGCGCCAGCAGGCTGCGCAGGCCAGGGCCACCGTCTTCGCTCGCGCGCAAGGCACGGCGGGCCATGAGCAGCGCCTGCGTCAGCTGGGTCTGCGCGAGCGCCCAGGCCCGGCTGTCCACGTCCTCGGGGGCATCGGCAGGCCAGCGGCTGGTCCGCCGCGTGGAAGGCGCCAGCTGCGCCAGCTGCAGCGCGGCCCGCTCCAGTCCCATGGCGATCAGCACCCAGGCCTGCATGCCCGGCGCCCACAGCGGCCCGCCTCGGGCCAGATCGTGCGCCAGCGCGCGGACGCGCGGCTGGCTCACCGAAGGTGCCAGCACATCGCACGCTGCGTCGGCCAGGGCATGGGCTTCATCGAACACCATCACCTCGGGATTCGGCAGACCCGGGCCCAGGCTGGCCTCGCTGGCGTCGGCCAGAAACACATGGTGGTTGATCACCACCCAGTCGGCCTGTGCCACCGAACACCGTGCCCGGTTGACGTGGCATTGCGTCGCGCTCGGGCAGGAGGCCCCCAGGCAGTTGTCGCTGGTGGAGCTGATCCAAGGGCGCAGCGGCGAACGCTCATCCAGCGCGGCCAACTCGGCGAGATCACCGTGCTGCGTGTGCTCCGCCCAGCGCTGCACCTGCTCCAGGCCGCTGACCAAGGCCGGGTCATAACGCGCGCTGGCTGCCGTCTGGCGCGCCAGCTGCAAGCGGTGCACACACAGGTAGCTGCTGCGGCCCTTGAGCAGCGCCACCTTGAGCGGCAGGTTCAGCGTGCGACTCAATGCCGGGATATCGCGCAAAAACAGCTGGTCCTGCAGGGCCTGGGTGCTGGTGGAGATGCAGGCACGGCGCCCGCTGAGCAGCACGGGGACCAGATACGCCAGTGACTTGCCGACCCCGGTCCCCGCCTCGACCGCCAGCACGCCGTTGCCTTCCATCGCTGCCGCCACGGCCAGGGCCATGTCAAGCTGTCCGCTGCGCCAGCGGGGTGCCTCTTCAGCAGGCGTGCTCTTGGAGAGTGAGGAGAATGCCCCCCGCACCCGTTCGACCAGCCCGGTCAAGCCAGCCCCGGCGGTGCGCAATTTGGCGACGCGGTACCGGCGCGGTGGACATAACTGGTTAACATTGCTCGCATCTTTTTGTTCAGCCGTTCGGCCCGCTATCCGATATGTCCACAGGCTACCGCATCCAGGCTTCCACCGGCATTCACCGCGGGGACCGCGACTACCAACAGGACCAAGTCTGCATGCTGCAGCACCAGCGGCACGCCGGCTGCCTGCTTGCGGTGGTGGCCGACGGTATGGGCGGGCGCAGTGGCGGGCGCAAGGCATCCGATCAGGTGATGCTCACCGCGCGTCAGCTGTTCGATCGCTTCGACCCCGAGACCGACGACGCGGCCGCGTTTTTGCGGCAGGTGGTCGAAGAGTCGCACCTGGTGATCAAGCTCACCGCGGTGTCGGCCGAGCAGGAGCCCCACAGCACAATTGCCGCGTTTCTCATCAACCCGGGTGGCGACAGCCACTGGGTACATGCCGGCGACTCGCGCATCTACCACTTCCGCCATGGCAAGATGGTGTTTCGCACCGTGGACCACTCGTATGTGCAGACCCTGGTCAACCAGGGCGAGATCAGCGAGGAAGAGGCGATGGACCACCCACACTCGAACATTCTGATGGGTTGCCTGGGCACCGACAACGAGCCGCCGGTGGATATCCATGTGGTGCCGCGGCTGAGCGCGGGAGACACGCTGATGTCGTGCAGCGATGGCGTGTGGCACTACTTCACACCGGAAGAGCTGGCCAGCACCGTGACCATGCTCTCCCCGCGCGAGGCCTGCGAGTTCCTGATCCAGAAAGCGCGCTCACGCGCCAAGGGCATGGGCGACAACTTGTCGCTCACCATCGTCAAACTCGAACCACTGGGTTGAGGAATTTGCCCCCCACGCTCCGCCGCTGCGCGGGTCGCTGCCCCCCGAGGGAGCTGATCTGCCTTGGGAGCGACCCGGCGGCAGATCGCTTGCCCCCACGCTCCCCCACTGCGCGGATCGCTGTACTGAGGGCTGGATCTTCAGGTCAATCCCGTGTCGACCGTGCGGCGCTCCAGCGCCAGAAATTCCGCGGACTGCATCTCGACCAGGCGCGAGACGGTGCGCGGAAACTCGTGTGACATCGGACCGTCGGTGTAGAGCTGCTCCGGCGCCACCGCGGCCGACATCACCAGGTTGACACGGCGGTCGTAAAGCACATCCACCAGCCAGGTGAAACGCCGCGCTTCGGACGCCTGGCGCACCGACATCTGTGGCACGTTGGACAGCAGCACCGTGTGGAACTGGCTGGCAATTTCCAGGTAGTCGTTCTGCGACCGTGGACCGCCGCACAGCGTCCTGAAGTCGAACCAGATCACGCCACCCGCACGGCGCAGCGCCCGAATCTGGCGCGCTTCGATCATCAGCACAGGATCCTGATCGGCGGCTTCGGCCAGTCCGTTGAAGGTGCGCTCCAGAGCCGCATCCGCCTCGGGCCCCAGGGGGCTGTGGTACAGGTCCGCCACAGCCAGTGAATGCTGGCGGTAGTCGGTGCCGTCATCCACATTGATCACCTCCAGCCGGTCCTTGAGCAGCTCGATCGCCGGCAGGATGCGGTCGCGGTGCAGCCCCCCCGGGTAGAGGCCGTCGGGGTGGAAGTTGGAGGTGGTGATGAAACCCACGCCGGCCTTGAACAGCGCATTGAGCAGCCGGTGCAGGATCATGGCGTCGGTGACGTCGGCCACGTGAAACTCATCGAAGCAAATCAGCTTGTAGCGCTTGGCCATGCGCGCGCCCAGCTCGTCGAGCGGGTTCACCGTGCCCTGCAGTTCACGCAACTCGTGGTGCACCTCGCGCATGAATTCATGGAAATGCAGCCGCGTCTTGCGCCGGATCGGGACCGCGTTGTAGAAGCAGTCCATCAGAAAGCTCTTGCCCCGCCCCACCCCGCCGTACATGTAGACGCCACGGGGGATGTCGGGCTTGACAAAGACTTTTTTCAGCGCGTTGGAACGGCGCTGTTTGTACAGAGCCCATTCGGTCGCGCACCGCTCCAGCGCGGCGATGGCGCGCTGCTGGGCGGGATCGGTGGTGTAGCCACGCTCGACCAGCGCGGCTTCATACAGGCTGCGAACGCTCAAGATCAACGAACGCGTAGCGTCAGAAGTTCAGCGTGCGCTTGTCCACGGCCAAGGCGGCTTCCTTGGTCGCCTCGGACAGCGACGGATGGGCGTGACAGATGCGCGCGATGTCCTCGGCACTGGCCTTGAACTCCATCGCCACCACGGCTTCTGCGATCAGCTCGGAAGCCATGGGGCCCACGATGTGCACACCCAGGATTTCGTCGCTCTTGGCGTCGGCCAGGATCTTCACCATGCCGGTGGTATCGCCCAGCGCCCGCGCACGGCCGTTGGCCAGAAACGGGAAGCTGCCCGCCTTGTACTCGGCGCCGCGCGCCTTGAGTTGCTGCTCGGTTTCGCCGACCCAGGCAATTTCTGGGCTGGTGTAGATCACCCAGGGAACGGTGTTGAAGTTCACATGGCCGTGCTGGCCGGCAATGCGCTCCGCCACAGCCACGCCCTCTTCTTCCGCCTTGTGCGCCAGCATCGGTCCACGCACCACGTCGCCCACCGCCCACACGCCCTTGAGGCTGGTGCGGCATTCGTCGTCGACCACGATGGCCCCGCGCTCATCGAGCTGCAGGCCGACCGCCTCGGCGTTGAGGCCGATGGTGTTGGGCACGCGGCCGATGGACACGATCAACTTGTCGGCATCGAGTTTCTGCGCTTCGCCCTTGGCGTTGGTATAGGCGACGCTGACCCCTTTTTTACCGGCCTTGATCTCGCCGACCTTCACACCGAGTTCGATCTTCAGACCCTGTTTGTCGAACGCCTTCTTGGCTTCCTTGGCGATCTGCTCATCGACCGCACCGAGGAAGGTTGGCAGACCTTCCAGGATGGTGACCTCGGCACCGAGGCGGCGCCAGACCGAACCCATCTCCAGACCAATCACACCCGAGCCGATCAAGGCCAGTTTCTTGGGCACCGCACCGATGCGCAGCGCGCCGTCGTTGGACAGCACCAACTCTTCGTCGAAGGGCACACCGGGCAAGGCCCGCGCGTTGGAGCCCGTGGCCACGACGATCTGGCGGCCGGTGATCACAGCGTCTTTGCCGCCTGACACCTGGATTTCGTAACCATTTTCCACCGCCTTCAGGAACGAGCCGCGGCCGTGGAAAAACGTCACCTTGTTTTTCTTGAACAGGTACTGGATGCCATCGTTGTTCTGTTTGACCACCGTGTCCTTGCGGCCCACCATCTTGGTCACATCGATCTTGACGTCCTTGACCAGAATGCCGTGGTCGGCAAAGTGGTGGTTGGCCTGCTCGAAATGTTCGGACGATTGCAGCAGCGCCTTGGACGGGATGCAGCCTACGTTGGTGCAGGTGCCCCCCAGCGCCGGGCCGCCCGAGGCGTTCTTCCACTCGTCGATACAAGCCACTAGGAAACCCAGCTGTGCTGCGCGGATGGCGGCGATGTAGCCACCGGGGCCGCCACCGATCACGATGACGTCAAAAGATTGGGACATGTTCAGGTTCTCAGTTGCGTACCGGGCTCACTCGGCCGGCACAAAAATCCACAGCAAGGCGTAGATCGCCACGCCCAGGCCGCCGGCAAACACCAGCGTCACCATCAGCAGGCGCCACACCCAGGACTCGACCCCGGTCGCCGCGGTGAGGCCACCACAGACACCGGCAATCCAGCGATCGCCGGCGCTGCGGCGCAAGCGGTTAAGCGACTGGACCAGCGGGGGCGGCTCCGTCAACGGTGCGCCAGCCTCCAGCAGCCGCGCCTTGGCGCGATCGAACTCCTCTGGCGTGAGCGTGCCGCGCTCGCGCAACTGCTCCAGCTTGATGAGTTCGTCGGCCAGGGACATGCGGCAGCCCCGGCGATCAGATGTCGAACAACAGACGCGCCGGATCTTCCAGCGCTTCCTTCATCGCCACCAGACCGAGCACCGCTTCGCGACCATCGATGATGCGGTGGTCGTAAGACATGGCCAGGTAGTTCATCGGCCGGACCACGATCTGGCCGTTTTCCACCACCGCGCGGTCCTTGGTGGCGTGCACGCCCAGGATGGCCGACTGGGGTGGGTTGATGATGGGCGTGGACAGCATGGAGCCGAAGGTGCCGCCGTTGGAGATGGAGAAGGTGCCGCCAGTGAGGTCGTCCAGGCTGATCTTGCCGTCCTTGGCCTTCTGGCCGAACTCGGCGATCTTCTTCTCGACGTCGGCAAAACTCATCTGGTCGGCGTTGCGCAGGATGGGCACCACCAAGCCACGCGGCGAACCAACCGCAATACCGATGTCGAAATAGCCGTGGTAGACGATGTCGTTGCCATCCACGCTGGCGTTGATGACCGGAAATTTCTTGAGTGCATGCACCGCAGCCTTGACGAAGAAACTCATGAAACCGAGTTTCACGCCGTGCTCTTTCTCGAACTTCTCCTGGAATCGCTTGCGCATCTCCATCAGCGGCGCCATGTTCACCTCGTTGAAGGTGGTCAGGATGGCGTTGGTGGACTGCGACTGCAGCAGGCGCTCGGCGACCCGGGCCCGCAGACGTGTCATGGGCACACGCTCCTCGGGGCGATCACCGAGGTCGGGGGCCACCATGGCCACCTGAGGCAGCACCTTGGTTGGCGCGCCGGTGGGAATCGCCACGGGAGCGGCCACGGCGGGGACGCTGGGCGTGCCAGCCACGGCGGACAGCACATCCCCCTTGGTCACGCGTCCATCTCTGCCCGTGCCGGCCACCGAGCCAGCGGCCAGCTTGTTGTCGGCCATGAGCTTGGCGGCCGCGGGCATGGCCACACCAGCCTTGGCACCCGCGGCAGCGGCCGGAGCGGCGGGCGGGGATGCGGTGACCGGGGCAGCGATGCCGGCGGGCGCGGCAGCCGGGACGGCGCTCACGCTGGCGGCTGCGTCGGTATCGATCCGGGCAATGACCTGCTCGGCCGCCACCGTGGCGCCGTCGCCCTGGAGCAGCTCGACCAGCACACCGCCCGACGGTGCGGGCACTTCCAGCACCACCTTGTCGGTCTCGATGTCGATCAGGATCTCGTCGACCGCGACCGCTTCACCCACTTTTTTCTTCCACTGCAGCAGCGTGGCCTCGGCCACGGATTCGGAGAGCTGCGGGACTTTGACTTCTACGATTGCCATTTGAAACTTCCGGTTGAGTGTTCAGGGTTGAGCGTTGAACGGGTCCGGCGAGAGCAGCATGCTCAACGCCGAACACCCAACGTGCAACCGGGTTACTTGGTGAGGATGAAACCCTTGAGTTTGCTGAACGCCGCCTCGATCAGGGTTTTCTGCTGTTCCTGGTGCAGGTGCGCATAACCCACCGCGGGCGACGCCGAGGCCGCACGGCCGGCATAGCCGAGCTTCTGGCCTTCGAGCATGTTCTCGTGGATGTAGTGCTGCACGAAGAACCAGGCGCCCTGGTTCTGCGGCTCGTCCTGGCACCACACGAGGTCGGTGGCGTTCGGGTATTTGCGCACCTCGGCACCGAACACCTTGTGCGGGAACGGGTAGAGCTGCTCGACCCGGACAATGGCCACATCGTCGCGCTCGGTTTCCTCGCGTTTCTTCACCAGGTCGTAATACACCTTGCCCGAGCAGCAAATGATGCGTTTGACCTTGTCGGCCTTCTTCACCACCTCGGCGTTCTGCTCGGGGATCACGGTCTGGAAGTGCCCCTTGGTGAACTCGGACAGCGGCGAGGTCGCATCCTTGTTGCGCAGCAGGCTCTTGGGCGTGAAGATGATCAGCGGCTTGCGCAGGTTGCGCACCATCTGACGACGCAACACGTGGAAGATCTGACTGGCCGTGGTCGGCTGCACGATCTGCATGTTGGTGTCAGCCGCCAGCTGCATGAAGCGCTCCAGACGCGCCGAGCTGTGCTCCGGACCCTGCCCTTCGTAGCCGTGCGGCAGCATCAGCGTGATGCCGTTGATCCGGCCCCACTTGACCTCGCCCGATGCGATGAACTGGTCAATCACCACCTGCGCGCCATTGGCGAAATCGCCGAACTGGGCTTCCCAGATCACCAGGGTGTTGGGGTCGTTGGACGCGTAACCGTACTCGTAAGCCAACACCGCCTCTTCCGACAGGATGGAGTCAATCACCACAAACGGTGCCTGGTTCTCCACCACGTTTTCCAGCGGCACATAAATGCCTTCGTTGAAACGCTCGCGGTTCTGATCGTGGATCACCGCGTGGCGGTGGGTGAAGGTGCCGCGGCCGGAGTCCTCACCCGAGAGTCGGATCGGGAAACCGCTGGCCACCAGCGAGGCAAAGGCCATGCTCTCGCCCATGCCCCAGTCCACCGGAATGTCGCCGCGGCCCATGGCGGCACGGTCCGCATACACCTTCTTCACCAGCTGGTGCGGCGACACGGTGTCGGGGATGGTGGTCAGGCGCTCAGCCAGGCGTTTCCACTCCACCGCAGGAATCGCGGTGTCACCCGCGTCGGTCCATTTCTTGCCGAGGAAAGGCGTCCAGTCAACCGCGTACTTGCTCTTGAAGTTGGTCAGCACCGGGTCCACCGTGTGGCGGCCCGCATCGAGCGCCGCGCGGTAGGCCTTGACCATTTCGTCGCCCAGCGCATCCCCCAGACCTTGTGTGGTCAGGCGATCGGCGTAGAGCTGGCGCGTGCCAGGGTGCTTGGCGATTTTCTTGTACATCAGCGGCTGCGTCAGGCTGGGCGTGTCCTGCTCGTTGTGGCCCAGCTTGCGGAAGCAGACGATGTCGACCACCACGTCCTTGCGGAAGGTCATGCGGTATTCCAGCGCGAGCTGGGCACACAACACCACCGCTTCGGGGTCGTCTCCATTGACGTGCAGCACCGGCGACTCGACACCTTTGACGATGTCGGTGCAGTACAGCGTGGAGCGCAGGTCGCGCGGATCGGACGTGGTGAAGCCGATCTGGTTGTTGATGATGAGGTGCACCGTGCCGCCCGTGGTGTAGCCACGGGTGGCGGCCAGCGCCAGAGTTTCCTGGTTCACGCCTTGGCCGGCGAAGGCCGCGTCGCCGTGCACCAGCACGGGCAGCACCTGCTTACCCTGCGGATCGCCGCGGCGGTCCATGCGGGCGCGTACCGAGCCCTCCACCACCGGGTTGACGATCTCCAGGTGCGAGGGGTTGAACGCCAGCGACAGGTGCACCGGGCCACCGGGCGTCGCCACGTCGGAGCTGAAGCCCTGGTGGTATTTCACGTCGCCAGCGGGCAGGTCTTCGGGCGCGGTGTGATCAAACTCGGCAAACAAATCCTTGGGCATCTTGCCCAGGGTGTTGACCAGCACGTTGAGGCGACCCCGGTGCGCCATACCGATCACAATTTCCTGGATACCCTGCGAACCGGCTTGCTGGATCACCTCGTCCATGGCGGCGATGAAGCTCTCGCCACCTTCGAGCGAGAACCGCTTTTGACCCACGTATTTGGTGTGGAGGAAACGCTCCAGACCCTCGGCTGCTGTGAGGCGGCCCAGGATATGTTTTTTCTTGTCAGCGGTGAACACCGCCTTGCTGCGGATCGACTCCAGCTTCTCCTGCCACCAGCGCTTTTGTGACTGGTCGCTGATGTACATGTACTCGGCGCCGACGCTGCCGCAGTAGGTTTCGCGCAGGGCGTTGAGCAGATCACGCAGCGACATCACCTCTTTGCCGAAGAAGGTGTTGCTGGTGTTGAACACCGTCTCGAAGTCGGCATCGACAAAGCCGTAAAACGACGGATCGAGCTCGGGGATGTGTTCGCGATCGGTGCGCTTGAGCGGGTCGAGGTCGGCCCAGCGCGAGCCCACATTGCGGTAAGCAGCAATGAGCTGCTGGACAGCCACGCGTTTGCGACCGAGATCGGAATCGGCACCAGCGGCGATGACCACACGCGTGCCGCCCTGCTTGGCGCGGTCGGCAAAGGCGTTGATGACGGGGAGGTGGGGGACGTCGCGGGCGTCGGTGCCATCACCGGCCGGCACATGCTGCAGCGCGTCGAAATAAGACCGCCAGGACTCGGACACGCTGCCCGGATTTTCCAGGTAGCTCTCGTACATCTCTTCCACGTAAGGCGCATTACCGCCGAACAGGTAGGAGTTGCCCTTGTAGGCAACGTAGACGTTGCCGGATGCGGAATCGCTCATGAATTCGCTGACCTCCGTTCCCCTTCGGGAAACATTAGCTGGTTGAACAAACCTTCCGCGACACGGCTGGACCGGTTGGCGGATGCGACAGTGGCTGTGGAAGGACCTGACTGCAAGCGGCAATTGTGCCATTCCCCGCCCAGCGCAGGGGGACCACCCAGCGAATCGCGCCAGAAAAGCGCACCGACAACACACCGGTGTTGCGCGAAGGACGATCGCAAGCTGTATGTCAGGCGGCGGGAAGATGCGCGCCGCGGGCCAATGCCTGGTGCTACCTGTCTTCGGCCTTTTTGTTATCGGTGGAGCTGGCCGGTGGTGGCAGCTTCCCCGAGGTGCCGACGCTGACCGAGCCGCCGCCCACACCGACCCCAATGCTGGTGCCAATGCGGCCGTCGCTGCCCACACTCACGCCCACGCCGGCGCTGCGGCCAATGGGCAAAGAAAAACCCAGATTGACACCACCAGATGCACAGCCCATCAAGCCAGCGACCATGGTTGAGGCCAGCAAACAGCCTGCAACGCGGTTGGAACGATTCATCTTGGATACCCCTTCAGGCCCCGTCCTCAGGAAATTTGCCGCGGCGACAAGCGCTCGGACGCGGGCACCGCACTGGGCTCGTCCATTTCGATCGCAATCTGGGTGCAGACTGTCCGGCAAAGCATCACCGCCTTCTCACTTTGCACACGGTAGATCACCTGGGTGCCTTCCTTGCGCTTGGCCAGCACACCCGCCCGGTAGAGCAGGTTCAAGTGTTGCGACAGGTTGGGCTGGGTGGTGTCGATCTCCTGCAGCAGCTGGGACACCGATTTTTCGTTGTCGCACAGCGCGCTGAGAATGCGCAGGCGCATCGGCGTAGCGAGCACACCAAACAGCTCGGCGGCCATCTCAAAAACGCGCACCTTTTCGACACCGACTTCGGACCCGATCAACTGCTCCATGGCTGCCTACACCTTTGACAATATAAGCATGAATCATACGCTTGGCGCTCGGGGGCTGGACTGGGAGAAAAGACAACGGCAAACGGACCAACCGGCCTGGTTTCAGACCGCAGCCGTGGCGCCCATGGCTTGCCTGACAGCAGCCAGCTTGCGTCAGCCGAGCAAATCTTTGATCTGCTGCAACGCGGCCGGGTCGTCCATGGTGGTGAGATCGCCTGCGTCGCGCCCCTCGCACACCGCCTGGATGGCCCGGCGCAACAGCTTGCCGCTGCGCGTCTTGGGCAGGACGTTGACAAAACGCACCCGCGACGGTCGGGCCACGGCGCCGAGCTGCTCGTCCACCAGCTTCATCACCTCACCCTCCAGCTTGAGCCGCGAGGCATCGTCGTGCAGCAGTGACACGTCTTTCACCACCGCAAACGCCATCGCCACCTGCCCTTTGAGCGGGTCGGCCACCCCCACCACCGCCACCTCGGCGATCTGCGGGTGGCTGGCAATGCTCTCTTCGATTTCGCGCGTACCCAGCCGGTGTCCGGCCACGTTGATCACGTCGTCGGTGCGCCCAAGGATGAAGAAATAACCGTCTTCATCACGTATGCCCCAGTCGAACGTGCTGTAAACCATGCGACCCGGCACGCTGGACCAGTAGGTTTTGACGAAACGCTCATCGTCGCGCCAGACGGTCTGCAGGCAGCCAGGCGGCAACGGCCCTTCGATCGCGACCACGCCCTTCTGGTTGGCGCCTTTGAGCTCCTCGCCGGTCTGGTCATCGATGAGCTTGACGTTGTAGCCATAAACCGCCTTGCCGGGCGAGCCGAACTTGCTCGATGCACTTTCCACGCCGTTGCACAGCGACAGGATCGGCCAGCCGGTCTCGGTCTGCCAGTAGTTGTCGATGATGGGCTTGCCCAGCTCGTCGGCGATCCATTTGGCGGTCGGCTCGTCCAGCGGCTCGCCGGCAAGGAACAGGGCTTTCAGGCTGGAGAGGTCGTATTGCTTGATGAACGACGGGTCGTACTTTTTGAGCACTCGCACCGCGGTAGGCGCACTGAACATGACCGAAATCTTGTACTTTTCCACCAGGCTCCACCAGATACCGGCGTCGGGCCTGATCGGCAGGCCCTCATACATGAGGGTGGCCATGCCGGCGATCAGCGGCCCGTAGACGATGTAGCTGTGGCCCACCACCCAGCCGATATCGCTGGTGGAGAAATAGGTCTCGCCCGGCTTGCCCATGAAGATGCGCTCCATGCTCGACGCCAGCGCCACCGCGTAGCCGCCGGTGTCGCGCTGCACACCTTTGGGTTTGCCGGTGGTGCCGCTGGTGTAGAGGGTGTAGCTCGGGTGCGTGGCGTCGACCCATTCGCAGGGCACCACCACGTCCATCACGGCGGCGTGCGCCACCGCGTAATCCACGTCGCGCCCCTCGACCCGCTGAAACGGCGCCAGCCCGCGGTCCACCATGACCACATGGGCGGGTTTGTGGCTGGACAGGCGGATCGCCTCGTCCAGCAGCGGTTTGTACGCCACCACCTTGCCCGCACGCGATCCGGCATCGGCGCTGACAATGGCCACGGGCGAAGCGTCCTCGATGCGGCTGGCCAGCGCATGGCTGGCAAACCCCCCGAACACCACAGAATGGATCGCGCCGATGCGCACACAGGCCAGCATGGCAAAGGCCGCCTCGGGAATCATGGGCATGTAGATCAGCACCCGATCGCCCTTCTTCACCCCCTGCGCCTGCAGGATGGCGGCCATGCGCTGCACCTCGGCGTGCAGTTCAGAGAAGCTGTAGGTTTTTTCGGTGTCGGTTTCGGTCGACACGAAGATCAGCGCGTTCTGGTCGGCGCGGTCCTTCAGGTGGCGGTCCACCGCGTTGTGGCACAGGTTGGTCAAACCACCTTCGAACCAGCGCGCAAACGGTGGGTTGTCGTGGTTGCAGACCCGCTGGAATGGCTGCTTCCATTCGATGCGTTGCGCCTCTTCGGCCCAGAAAGCATCGCGATCCTCGATAGACCGGCGATGGAAATCGGCATAGCTCTGCGGCTGATTCATGAATGTCTCCTTCTTGATGCGGCCACACGCCGCGGCTTCTGGGCGCCGCTGGTGAGCGCGCTTAAACTGAATTCATAATTATGGAGGACTGGCTTGCGAGAGACTGACGCTGACGCCGTCAGCGCCGACATCGATTCATCCAACCACCGCATCGACCGACCTCGCTTCACCGGGCAGAGCAAGCGAGGATCGAGGCTCACTTGATCAGCGCATGCAACTCGCGAAACGCCGAGTTTTCTGCGCTGCGCAGCCACTCGAACACCACCATTTCCGTGGTGACCAGTTCCGCGCCGGCGCCCGCCAGGCGGTCAAACGCCGCGTCGCGGTTGCGCTCGGTGCGCGAAGTGCAGGCATCGGTCACCACCCACACGTCGAGCTCCTGCTCCATCAGTTCGAGTGCGGTCTGCAACAGACACACATGGGCTTCGCAACCGGCCACCACCAGCGTCGCGCGTTCCGGCGCGGACGATTCGGCCGGTTTTTGAAGGTGTTTGGGCAGGCTGCGCGCGTTGCCTGCGGCTGGCCTGGCCGGCGGGCGCAGGCAGTCGAGCAAACCGTCGGCCACCGCGCTGAAGTGCATCTTGGACAGGGTGCGTCGGCACAGCGCGCGCAATGCGGGGTCGTTGCCGCCCAGCTTCTCAGGGTTCTGCTCGGTCCCCCACACGGGCACCTGCAAGCGGTTAGCCGCCTGCGCCAGGCGCATGGCATTGGCCAGCGCCTGAGATCCTTCCCACAGGGCCGGCATCAGCCGAGCTTGGTAGTCCACCAAAATCAACTGGGAATCGCTGGCATCGAGCAACATACCGGGAGCCTTTCATAAAGCAGCAAAGCGCGGGAGCTGCGGGCAATATTTCGCCGCCGCAACGCAAGCATTGTCACCCACCGGTATATCCAGACCCCGAACGGGCCCCTGGCGAACGGCATAAACCCTTGTGAAATCAAGCATCTTCATGCGTTTTCTCACTTGACTTCGCTGGGTATCGCCGATATCGTCGCGGCACATGAAACGGTGGATCCCCCTGGCGTTGTTGAGTTTGTCGGTGTCGGCGCATGCTGCGCCGGGCCAGATGGCGCTCGATGACATGGACGCCTTGCTGGTCGAAAAAGGCCTGGTCCAGCGGCTGGGCAGCCAGATCCAGCAGGCCGGCAGCGTGATGGGCGATGCGGCGTCCGAGCTGGTTCTCAACGCCATGGGCTTCCTGGGCGTGCCCTACAAGTACGGCGGCAACAGCGCCGAGACCGGGTTCGACTGCAGCGGTTTTGTGCGTGCGGTGTTCGAGGAGTCGGTCGGCAAGGTCTTGCCTCGCCGCTCCGACGAGCAGGCGGCAGCCACCCAGCCCATCGAGCGCACCGAGCTCAAGCCGGGTGATCTGGTGTTTTTCAACACCATGCGCCGCGCCTTCAGCCATGTGGGCATCTACGTGGGTGATGGCAAGTTCATCCACTCGCCGCGCTCGGGCTCCACGGTGCGGGTCGAGGACATGCGCAAGTCCTATTGGGAAACCCGCTTCAACGGCGCGCGACGCGTGCCCGCGGTGGCCGACGCCACACAACTCCCCCGCTGACCGCCGGGCAGCCGGCACCGCTTCCAGCTGGCGCAGAGGCCCTGCGCAAAGCGTCACCCGTTGTGCCATCGCCGCGCACCACACGGGTGTAGCAGGTAAAAAGCACAGCCCTGCGCCGGCTTCACCACCTACCGCCCGGCAGATGCCGCTCGCCGCAGGCGAGTGTTTCCCTGGGTCGGAAGTTCCCCAATGTGTGACAAACTTCGCCCGAACCGCACCCCATCAGAGGGACGGCGCCGCGCAGTTCCCCAGCCACATCATGAAGACTCTTGCGACCAGCGACCTGGCGACCTCGTTTCCCGGCCTGCCCTTTCAAGCCTACAAGGTGGTCCTCGTGATTGATCTGGTGGAATCGGTGCGCCTGATGGCCAGCCATGAGGCTGCAGTCGTGGCCCAATGGCGCGCTTTCATGGACCACGCGGCCCAGCAGGTGTTGCCCGCCCACCGGGGTCGCCTGGTCAAGAGCCTGGGTGACGGCTTGCTGGCCGAGTTCGATGCCCCGGCAGATGCTGTCAAGACCGCGCTTTCTCTGCACGCTTTCTTCCAGCCCATCAACCGCCGCCTGCCGGCCGACGAACAGCTGCATCTGCGCGCCGGCATCCACGCCAGCCACCTCTACGTGGGCGAGCACGACGTGTACGGCCATGGCGTCAACCTGGCCGCGCGCGTGGCCACGCTGGGCGAAGCCGGCGACACCGTGGTGACCGCCCCCGTGCGCGATGGCATGGTTGACGGCATCGACGGTGAAGTCGCCGACATGGGCGAGAGCTACCTCAAGCACTGGCCCGAGCCAGTGCGCACCTGGCGCGTGTATCCCGTTCGCGTCGGCCAGGCCAACTGGCAGCCTGAAAAACGCGAGGCTCCGGCGTCCGATTTCCGGCCGTCCATCGCCATCATCCCGTTCGACTCGCGCACACCCTCGCCCGAGCATTTCGTGATTGGCGAGCTGATCGCTGACGGCGTGATCGCACAGCTCGCGCGCAGCCAGGACATCCGCGTCATCGCCCGCCTGTCGACCACCGCATTTCGAGGCCGCCACGCCACCCCTGGCGAGATCGACGCCCGGTTAGGAGCTACTTTTGTGCTGAGCGGCGGCTACGCGGCACTGGGCGACAAGGTTCTGATCACCGCTGAGCTCGCCGACACCCGCAGCGGCGAGGTGGTGTGGGCCGAACGCCTGAGCGGCGACACCATGGATCTGATGCAGGTGCAGAGCGAGCTCATCCACCAGCTCTCAACCGCCTGCGCGCACGCCCTGCTCAACGCCGAGGTGCAGCGAAGCCTGGCGCTGCCGCTGCCGAAGCTCGACAGCAACGCGCTCATGCTCGGCGGTATCACCCTCATGCACCGTTCCACCCCGCGCGACCTGCAGCGCAGCCAGCAGCTGCTCGAAGCGGTGGCCGAGCGTCACAAACGCGTGGCCGCGCCCTGGGCCTGGCTGGCCAAGTGGCATGTCATGCAGGTGGTGCAAGGTCTCTCGGCCGATCCGGCCAATGACTTCAAACGTGCCATCAGCATCGCTGACCGCGCACTTGACCTGGAACCCAACAGCACCCTGGCCATGTCCATCAAGGGCCATGCGCTGTGTCACCTGGGCAGCGACGTGGACGGATCTCGCCGGCTGCTGCAAGAGGCTACCCAGAGCAACCCCAACGATCCCATGGCATGGCTGTACACCTGCGTGTGGTCAACCATGTGGGGAAGCTCAAAAGACTCCGTGGTGGAAGCAGAAAACGCGCTCGATTTGTCTCCGTTGGACCCCCAACGCTATTACTTCGAAATGATGCTGGCGACTTGCTGTGCCGCTGCAGAAAACTGGGATCGGGCAGAGAACCTCTGCCGATCATCTCTGCTGAAGAACCGTTACCACCTGCCGACGATCCGTACGCTTGTGTTGGCTCAGCATGAGCTTGGGCACACTGAGAAAGCGCGTCAGACGATGTCCTTGCTACTCTCGTTGCAACCCAATCTCACGATCGATCAATACCTGTCAGCAGGTGGACAAAGTCCTTTGCGACAGCGGGTGGCCAGCGCGTTTCGCGAGTTGGGCCTGAAATCCCACTAACCGGGCAACACGAAGGAAAAAACATGAGTGGTGGCATCAGTGGGGGGATTTCGGGTGGCATCAGTGGTGGCATTGGCATAGGAAATATGCTGTCCCCGGACGCACTGACGCTCAGCCGCGCCGCCATCGTCGGCCCCTACGCCGGCGCAACGCTCCAGGCCAAGGAGCCGCCGTTCGACAAGCCAGGCAGCCTCGCGCTCTGGGACGACGGGCCACGCATCACCGCCTGTTTCACCGAGCTGGTCGAAGGTCTCTTGTTTGACGCGGATGCTGCCGCCAAGCAAGCCACGCTGGCCCACGCCAACCTGCGCGGTGGACAGCTGCAAAGCAGACACCTGGTCACGCTGCGCGCGCCGCGCAAGGCCCAGTTCAGTAAGCAGGCCGAGCTGGTCGCTGCCTACGCCGACTTGCGGCCCGACCGCACGGCGGAGATCGTGGCGCAGATGCGTTTTCCCGTGCCGTTCTGGGCCTCGGTGGTCGGCCTGCACGAACACCGACACAAGAAAACCCTGCAATTGCTCGACCTGGCGTTCAGCCTCGCCGTGCATGTGGAGATGCGCTTCAAGCACATCTTCGCGGCCATCCGGCCCGAGGTGTTTTCGCCGCAGATCCAGCCCATGCTCCCCGCACCCGGCCACGGCAGCTGGCCCAGCGGCCACGCCACCGAGGCCTTTCTGGCCGCCACCCTGATCGAGTCCGTGCTCAACGCCGCCACGCCGGGCAACGGCAGCGCCGCGCGCGAGCAGTTGCAGCGCCTGGCCGCACGCATTGCCACCAACCGGGTGGTGGCCGGGGTTCATTACCCGGTGGACAGCGCGGCAGGCCGACTGCTCGGCACCGCGCTTACTGAATTTCTACTGGCCCGCGCCACTGGTGGCGAGGTACACGAGCGCGGCTTCGACGGTCGCGATTATGAGCAGGCCAACGGCGCCGCACTCGACTTCAGCCTGCACCAGCCGCTCGACCACGGTCACGGCTATTCGCGCGCCACCCAAGGCACGGCGGTAGGCCGCGCGCCGCTGGTGGCGTGGTTGTGGGGCGAAGCCGTCAAGGAATGGTCGTGAACTGGCAGCCGCTGCCCAAAGGCGGATTCACCGGTACCGACTGGTCAGCCCCCGGCGCCATCAACGGACAAGACCCTTACCTGGCCTGGGCCGAAGCCGACGGCTTTGCCGGCTACGCCCACCGCCACGGAACCCATGGCATGGCCTGGCTGCCGATCGTGATCGAGCTCGCGCCCGGTGCCGATGTGCCGGCGCTGGTCGCTGCCACTCGGACACGCTGGCTACAGATTCCACGCGTGTACCTGAGCCTACCCGGCCTTCGCTGCTGCAGCGCCCGGGTCGGCCCCGCTTTTTTCAACCAGCTGCGCCAGCGGCCGGTGCTGCGCGCGCTGATCGCGCGTTTCGAACTGGGCCTGCCGGTGGGTCAGCACAGCCACGCACTGCACGATCCCTGTGAACACCACCACCTCGGCGCCTCGGCTGCCCGCAGTCCCCCATCGGCCGGCCTGCGCGGGCCGGTGCTCGGGCTGATCGACGGCGGGCTGGCGCTGGTCAACACGGCGTTTCTCGATGTGCAGGGCACCCCGAGGGTCAAGTATTTCTGGCGCCAGGACAGCTGCTACAGCGGCCCTTGGCCGGGGCAGAACCAGCACGGCGACGGCTATGTGCCGCTGGACCCGGCGCGCGCCGGACTCACACCGGGCGACCTGGGCTACGGCCACGAACTCGACGCCACCGCCATCGAACAGGCCATGCAACGGTTCACGGCCGCTGGCGGTACGCTGGACGAAGACGCACTCTACCGCCATCTGCAGCTCTGGGACCTGGCGCGGCCAGTGAACCACGGCACCCATGTGATGAGCCTGGCCGCTGGCCGTGGCAGCTTGCTGCAGCCGCAAGACGATCTGGCCAGCCGCTGCGATCTGATAGTGGTGCAGCTCGACTGGTCAAACGTGGTCGACACCTCGGGCGGCGCAATGAACGTGAGCGTGCTAGACGCTCTGATGTACATCGTGGCGCGCTGCGATGCAGCGGCACCGATGGTCGTCAACATCAGCTGGGGCACGCTGGCCGGCCCGCACGACGGCAGCTCGGTGCTGGAAGCAGCGATGGACCAGATCATTGAGTTGCTGGGCGGTCGCCTGCAGATCACCGTACCCGCCGGCAACGCCTACCAGAGCCGCACCCACGCCAACGCCACGCTGCAGCCTGGTAAAAGCGAAACCCTGCACTGGCGCATCCAGCCCGACGACCGCACCCAGAGCTTTCTGGAAATTTGGCTGCCCGAGGGTGCAGAGGGCGTGCAGATTGCCGTCACGCCACCCGGCCAGAACCAGCCGTTGCCCGCGCTGCGGCCCGGCCAGTCGGGCCTGTGGACCGGCGGACGCGTCAGCGGAGCCATAGCCAAGCCCCTTTGTGCGCTGATCTATCCCGAGCGCTCTGCGCTCGGCACACACGGCACCTGTGCCCTGCTCGCCCTGGCCCCCAGCTTCAGCCAGTACGCCACCGACACCACCGCGCCCTGCGGCGCCTGGCAGGTGCGCCTGACCAACACCGGCACCGGCGCGGTGACGTTTGACGCCACCATCGAACGCGACGACGTGGCGCTGGGCCAGCACACAGGCGCGCGCCAGTCGTACTTCGAAGACCCGCGCTATGACACCAGCGGCAACCTCTGCAGCTTCGTCGACGACCCGGCCAACCCCACCGCGATCCGCCGCAGCGGTACTTTCAACAGTCTGTCCACCGGGCAGCGCACGGTCAGCGCAGGCGGCACCCGCCGTGAGGCCGGAGCCTGGAGCCACTGGGCACGTTATTCGCCGCGCCAGCCCGACCCCGATGCGAATCGACCACAACGCCCTGGCGTGAAAAAGCTGCCCGATATCGAGCAGCCCAGCGACGACAACCCGGCGCTCTGGGGCGTGCTCGGCGCGGGCAGTTTGAGCGGCAGCGTGGCGCGGCTGGCGGGCACAAGCTCGTCGGCACCACAGGAGGCGCGTGGGCGCATCAACCGGGCCTGACCCGGCAAGGGCTCACCAGCGCGCGGGCAAGGCTTTGAGCAGCCAGATCCAGCGCTCGCGCACTTCGATGTATCCGCCCGTCTCCAGGTCACGCATCAGCCGGCTGACCATTTCACGCGAACAAGCCAAGTGTTGCGCCATCGCCTGGTGTGTGATGCGCTCGCGCAGCGCGCGCAAACCCTGGGCATCGGGTTCACAGGCCAGCTGGTTGAGCAGGCGCACCAGCCGCCCATAGACATCGATCAGCGCCACACTGCGCGCGCTCTCGGTGGCAAGCCGGGCGCGGCGGATCAGTCGGCCCATGAGCTCCAGCGCAAATTCGGGGTGGCTGGCGATGTACGCCAGCAGCGTGGCGCGCGTGACCACCGAGCACAGGCTGTTTTCCAGCGCCTCCACATTGGCTGAACGCGGCCCGCCATCAAGCGACATCTCGCCCACGTACTCCAGCGGGCCGTAAATACCCAGAGTCAGCTCCTTGCCGCTGTTGTCCCCCAGGTAGGCGCGCAAACGGCCTTGCAGCACGATGTAGAGCGTGTCGCCGGTTTCCCCTTCCTG
Organism: uncultured Hydrogenophaga sp.; assembly: GCA_964424415.1. Classification (GTDB taxonomy): domain Bacteria; phylum Pseudomonadota; class Gammaproteobacteria; order Burkholderiales; family Burkholderiaceae_C; genus Hydrogenophaga. Next base: position 14,737 of record CAYRIT010000014.1, on the reverse strand, counting down.
GATCAGCAGCGTGCCGCGCCGGTAGCGCCGCTGCGCACCTTGCGCCGCCAGAGCCTCAATGTGTTGGTGTGGGTGAACGGGGCGGGCGGCGACTGTGGACATGCGACATCAGGGGTGGGCAAACTCCGAGGCATTGTGCGGCATGGGTGTGATGATCCGCAAGGCGGGGACCACCGGCGGCAAGCTGTGGATGCGCTGGATCAGCCGACGGATGCTCGGGCAGCCGGTCTTTTCGCGCAGCGACTTCACCTGGCTGCGCACGGTGGACTGCGCCACGCCGTTTGCCTTGGCGATGTCCGACACCTCCAGCCCGCGACACAGCGAAATCATCACCGCCTCTTCGGTCGGGCTCAGCCGCTGGGCGCGCGCATACATGCGCACGGCGAGGTTGTCGCAGGCACTTTGCCGCGTCAGCAGCACCAGCACCGTGGGCGCGTCGGTCTCCAGCGGGTGGCTCAGCGGAATGAAGGCCACCGGCATCTCGCCTTTGTGGCTGGTAAGAAACACCAGCTTGCGCTGGCCGCGGCACGCGTACTCCAAGCCTTTTTCGATCTGCTCGTTGAGTTCGGGGCTGCGCCCGGTGAGCCCGTTTTTCACCGATGCCAGCAGATGGCCGGTGAGCAGTTCGTGGCGCGCGAGATGATTGGCCTGCAGGATCTGGCCCTGGGCGTCGATGACCAGAATGCCGTAATCGATCTCGTCGATCACCCGCAACATCTGCTCCAGACCGGGCCCTGCAGCATCAAAGCGCTGGTGGGCTGCCTGAGCGCTGGCGCCCCATCCGGATTCGTTGACTTGCCACATGATCGGCTCCTTCATCGGTGTTGTGTGTGATCAATGTAGGGCGTTCGTCGTGTCGCAAAAAGTATCCAGTTGCCGATCGGTTTGTGACGCAGTTCCGGTTTTGTGACCGCACAGCCGCGCTGAGCCAGCATCTCACCGGTCGATCAACACGCTGTGGCGGATCACGCCGAGCGTGCTCCGGGTGGTGATGACCTCGGCATCGAGCATGAGCTCGATCACCGTGCCGCTCGGCGTGGCAACCATAGGCCCAGGCCAGTGCGCAGAAATCCGGATTGTCCAGATGCGACCCGGTTTCCTGCGCCGGATAGGCGCGCTCCTAGTGCATGCGGATGATCCCGGAGTTGCTGTTGTTGACCAGCAGCACGGTGGTGTTGGCGCCGTGCTGGGCGGCGGTGGCCAGCTCCTGGCCGGACATCAGGAATTCCCCGTCGCCGGTGATGGTGAAAGCTGTGCGCCCGCTGAACAGCGGCCGCCGCGATGCCGACCGGCACGCCATACCCCATGGCGCCGTTGGTGAGCGCCAGCTGGGATCTGTGGCCCCGTGCCAGAACGGGGTAGCGGCAGCAGCGGTGCAGCGCGGCCGCAGCCAGGGGACGTACAGCCACACCACCGACAGCCACCAGCGGGTGCTTGGCGGCCAGCAGCAGTTCGCGCAGCTGGCGCAGCGCGTCCGGATCGGGCCAGCCTGACACCGGCTCCACGCGCGGCAGCGGCTCGGTGTCCATCCGCTGGGTGAGCATGTCCTCGGACAGCACCAGCACCACCAGGCCGGGCGCCTGTTCATCACGGCGGCAAAGGTCCGCGCCACGTATTCGGGAATGCGCCGCGTGTCGTTGATGCGCTCAATCCGCTTGGCTCTGCCACGGATAGCCGGGCCAAAGAAGGCGGCAAAGTCGACTGCGTGAAAGGCCTCGCGATCGCGTGTGTCGCCGGCCACATCGCTCACAAGAAAACCATGGGGGTGGAATCCTGGCACGCAGTGCGCACGTCGATGGACGCGTTGTTGGCGTCCGGCCCGAGGGTGCCAAAACACACCCCAGGTCGACCGGTGAGCTCGCCCTGGGCCTGGGCCATGAAGGCGGCTCCGCCCTCCTGGCGGTTGGTGATGAAACGGACGTGGCCGGCGTGAGCGCGAAAACCGTCAAGCTCCGCCAGGTAGTGCTCGCCCGGCCTCCCAAAGGCGTGGCTGACACCCTGGGCAACCAGGCACTCGATCAACAGGTGGCCAGCAAGCCGTGGGGCCAGACAGCGGTCAGCCCCGAGCGGCCGCCGTGGTGCGGCGACCGACACCCACTGCCGCGTACACCGACACCATCAACACCAGTGCCGCCCCAGCCAGCGTGAGCGCGTACCAGCCGCGGTCCATTAACTGGCCGAACACCATCGGTGACAGTGCAAAACCGACGTCCAGGCCCGAGTACACCGTGCCATAGACGCGGCCAGTCGCTCCCTTGGGCGTGGCCTTCTTGATCATCATGTCGCGGCTTGGCCCACCGACGCCGACCGCAAAACCGGTGGCGGCCAGCGCGACCATTGTGCCGCTGGCGCCCAGCCATCCGGTGGCACACACCAGCAGCAGCAAGGCACCGCCAGACATGGCGTAGGCCACCACCCGATCGCTGGAGACCCGGTGCTGGGGACCGTAGGCGGCCACAAAACCGCCCACCAGCATGCCCAGCGCACCACACAGCATGTAGGCGCTGATGGTCAGCGTGGCCGCCTCCATGCTCACGCCATAAAGGTTCTTCAGAATCGACGGTGCAAAGCTCTGGACCACGGCGAGTGTCATGGTGGAGAGCAGGAAAAACGCAAAACACCACCAGATCACCGGCAGTTTCAGATAGGCCAGCTCCGAGGCCTTGGGCGCATGGGCTTCGTGCACCACCACCTCGGTGCGCAGCTTGTCGCGCTGCCAGAACAGCAGGCACAACACACCCACATACATGCCGGCGGCAGCGAGATAGGCCACGCGCCAGTCGGCCATGGCCGTGATGCCGACCAGAAACGCCGGGGCCAGCGCCCAGCCCAGGTTGCCCGACAGCCCATGGGCGCTGAAGGCATGCCCGAGCCGGGGGGCCGAGACGCGCTGGTTCAGGATAGTGAAGTCGGCCGGATGGAAGGGTGCGTTGCCCAGGCCCGCGAGCGCCGCCACCAGCAGCAGCCCGCCATAGCCGGTGGCCTGCGACGCCGCCAGCGAGGCCAGCAGAAAGCAACCGATGGCCACAAACAGCACCGGACGCGCGCCCAGGCGGTCCACCACAAAACCCGACAGCGCCTGGCCGGAGCCCGAGATTGCGAAGAACAGGGTCATGAGCAGACCCACGTCGGAGTAGCTCAGGCCGAAATCGCGGATGAAGATGGGAAACAGCGGCGCCAGCAGCAGGTGCGAAAAATGCGAGGTGCCGTGTGCCAGGCCAACCAGGCCAATCACCGCGGCGTCCTGCCGGAGCGGGACCGGGTTGGCGAGGGAAAGGGTGTCCAGCGTGGCAGTGCTCATAGGGGCGCCATGTTACGCCGCGGGGCGACGCGCCGTCAGCCATTGCGCGACACGCACAAGACTGGCGCACCAGACAGCCCGCGCGCGCACCGAGGCGGGGATCGCGCGCCATTGCGGCGCCTGCCACGCGGCCCATCTGGGTTGTCAAAAGCCTGTCACACAGGGCCGGTACGCTGGCCCGCATCTTGCACAGCAAGTTGAACCGACCCCAAGGCCCGCAGCCGCGCCAACCGGAGACCACCCCATGACCCCATCAGAGCGTTTTTGTAAAACCGACAAGGCCTGGGCCATGCTCACACCGCCCGCACGCATCAATCGCGCGGCTCACGCCTTGCTGCTGCTGGCCAACGGACAGCGCAGCGAGCGGGAACTCTCCTTGCTGCTGGGGACCGATGTTTCGGGCCTGGCGCGCAGCCTGTGGGCGCAAGGCTATCTGCAGCCGGCGACGCAAGAATTGGTTGACGACGAGGATGAGGACGTCGGCACCCGCTGGCCCCTGCCGCGCGCCACCGCGCCCCAGCCGGGCGGACTCAGAGCCAGCGTTTGAGCAGGCCCATCACGCGGTCGAACTTGGCGCCATAGGGCGGGTAGAACAGATCGCCCATGGCAAAACGCGACTGCACCAGCACCGGTTTTTGCTGCGTGAAACGCAGGAAACCGGCTTCGCCGTGGTAGGCACCCCAGCCGCTCTCGCCCACACCCCCGAATGGCAGATTTTCGTGGGCGATGTGCATCAGCGTGTCGTTCACCGTCACACCGCCGCTCACGGTGCGCCGCAGCACGAGGTCGCGTGCGGCGTGGTCACGGCCGAACCAGTACAGCGCCAACGGCCTGGGCCGCGCGTTGATGTGAGCCACCGCCTGGTCGGGGTGCTCATAGGTCAGCACCGGCAGCACCGGGCCAAAAATCTCCTCGGTCATCAGGCGCGAATCGGCCGGTGCGTCGTAGACCAGCGTGGGCGCCATCTGGCGGGCCTGCGGAGCCGCGCCCGGCACCACGCTGCCCTGCCCCAGCGTGACCACGCGCGCGCCCTGTGCCTTCGCCTCGCTGATGAGCGCTTGCAGGCGTGCGTGGTGTCTGTCGGTGAGGATGGCGGCGTAGTCGGGGTTGCCGGCGATGGTGGGAAAGAGGCGCTGGACCGCGGCGCCGTAGGCCTGCTCGAAGGCGGCTTCCATGCCACGCGGCAGCAACAAGTAGTCGGGCGCGATGCAGGTCTGGCCGGCGTTGAGCAGCTTGCCGTGTGCGATCTTGAGTGCCGCGTCGGCCAGATTGACCGAGCGGTCGATGATGCAGGGCGACTTGCCGCCGAGCTCCAGCGTGGTGGGCGTGAGGTTGTCCGCAGCAGCCGCCGCCACCTTGCGCCCGACCGCAGTGGAGCCGGTGAACAACAGGTGGTCGAACGGCAGGCTGGCAAATTCGTGCGCCACGTCGGCACCGCCTTGCACCACACACAGTTCGTCGGCGGCAAAGGCCTGGTGCAGCAGCTCGGCCAGCAGCGCCGAGCTGTGCGGCGTGAGCTCGCTGGGCTTGATCATCACCCGGTTGCCGGCAGCCAGCGCGGTGGCCGCCGGGCCAAGTGTGAGCTGCAGCGGGTAGTTCCAGGGACCGATGACACCGATCACACCCAGCGGCTGGCGCTGGATGTGGGCGCTGGCGGGCTGCAGATAGAGCGGCGTGGACACGCGCCGTGGCTTGGTCCAGGCAACCAGGTGCTTTTCCAGATCACCGATCAGCGCGCGCAGCACCAGGAAATCGGCCACCTCGGTGAGCTGCGGCGAGCGCACACCGAAATCCGCCTGCACCGCGTCGGCCAGCGCCGGACCGTGGGTGTCCACGAGGGCACGCAAGCGCTTGAGGCGGTCGCGGCGAACCGCCAGCGGAACGTCGATCTGGCTGCGGCTGGCCTGGTACTGGGCGTCGAACAGCGCGCGCATGGGGAGGTCGGGAGGAACTTGGGTCATGAGGGCCATGATAGTGAGACCGGCGCCCAAACAATAGGCCCGGCACCCCAGCGCCAGGGCGCCGCGTCAGGCGATCAGGCTGGGCAACACCTCGTCGCGCCTCGGACGGACACCGGTCAGCACCGGCTGCGCGGCCAGGCTCATCAAGTCGGTGAACCGCTGGCCCTGGATCAGCACATGATCGCGTGCCGCCTGCGCCGCCGCTTCGCCATCACCCCGGCGCAGCGCTGACACGATCTCGCGGTGTTCTTGCAGCGACTGGGCGATGCGGTTGCGCATCTGCAGCTGCAAGCGCCGGTAGGGCTTGAGGCGGTTCTTGAGCAGTTGAGTCTGCTGCACCAGGAAGGGGTTGCTGCAGGCCTGGTAGATCAGCTGGTGGAACTGCTCGTTGGCGTAGTAATAGGCGTTGGCGTCCTCGGTGGCCGATTGCGCCCCGCACTCCGCCAGGGCGGCACCGATCTCGTCGAGCACGACCGCGCTGGCGCGCCGGGCAGCCAGCCGGGCGCACGAAGCCTCAAGCTCGGCCATCACCTCGAACATCTGGATCAGCTCGGGCATACCGACCCGGGCCACGAAGGTGCCGCGCTTGGGCTGCACAGCCACCAGGCCACTGTTTTCCAATTGCTGCAATGCCTCGCGCACGGGGGTGCGCGAGACGCCGAACCGCACCATGAGTTGCTCGATCTGGACCTGCTCGCCCGGACACATGCGGCCGTTGACGATGTCGTCTTCGAGCTGGTCGCGCACTTGCTGGACGCGGGATCGGCTGGGCGGGGCGGCGTTCATCGGCTGATCCTGATCGGTGGTGGCTTGGGGTAATTCCTAGGCAGCGGGCTGTTTGATGCACATAACATCCGACTGGTTTTATACAACAGCGATCCGTCTTTTCACAGGAGACCCCACATGACCCAGCGTTTTACGTCCCGCCTGACCGCCTTCGGCATCGCCGCCCTGCTCGGTGTTTGCGGCACCGCGCAGGCACAGCTTGTGCTGAAGGCCTCCCACCAGTTCCCAGGCGGCAAGGGCGACGTGCGCGACGAGATGGTGCAGATGATTGCGCGCGACGTGGCCGCCGCGAACGTGGGCATGGAGATCAAGGTCTACCCCGGCGCCAGCCTGGTCAAGGCGGCAGAGCAATGGAAGGCGATGCTGAGCGGCCAGATCGACATGACCTCGTTCCCGCTGGACTACGCCTCGGGCTTCCACCCGCAGTTCGGCGCCACACTGATGCCCGGCCTGGTCAAGGGCCACGCACACGCGCGTCGCATCAACGACTCGGCTTTTCTGAAGGACATCAAGGCCATCATCGAACAGGGCGGCGTCAAGGTGCTGGCCGACGCATGGCTGGCCGGGGCCTTTGCCGGCAAGGACAAATGCATCCGCAAACCCGAGGACGTGGTGGGCATGAAGGTGCGCTCGGCAGGCGCCACCTTCTCGCAGATGTGGGCCGGTGCGGGCGCCTCCATCGTGTCGATTCCGTCGAGCGAGGTCTACAGTGCATTGCAACAGGGCGTGGCCACCGGCACCGACACGTCCACCGGCAGCTTTGTCTCGTTCCGCCTGTACGAGCAGCTCAAGTGCATCACCGCCCCTGGCGACAACGCGCTGTGGTTCATGTACGAGCCGGTGCTGATCAGCATGAAGAGCTGGAACAAGCTCAACGATGCGCAGAAGAAAGCGCTGATGGCGGCATCCCAGAAGGCCGAGAACTATTTCGAGGCCGAGTCCAGGAAGCTGGACGACAAGATGGTCGACACCTTCAAGGCCAACAAGGTCGAGGTGATCACGCTGACCGATGCCGAGGCAGAAGCCTGGCGCGCGGTGGCCCAGAGGACTTCGTACAAGGAATTCGCCGACAAGGTCCCCGGCGGCAAGGAGCTGATCGAGAAGGCGCTGAGTGTCAAGTGAGTCGGTGGGGAGAGGCGCTGTCCTGCCGCTGTGGGTGACAGTGGTCCACGCGGCCTCGCGCCTCTTTGGTGTGGCGGCTGCGGGCATGATCCTGCTGTCCATCGTGGTCGTGTGCCAGATGGTGTTCGTTCGCGCGGTGCTCAACGCGTCGTCGATCTGGCAGACCGAGTTCGTGATGTACCTGCTGGTGGCGGCCACCTTCCTCGGGGCGCCCTACATCCTGCTCACCCGCGGACACGTGGCGGTGGACGTGCTGCCCCTCATGGTGCGCCCGCGCCTGCGGCGCCACCTGCATCTGGCAGGTAGCACGATCGCGCTGGCCTTCTGCGGCTGCTTTCTCTACGCCGCCCTCCCGTGGTGGTACGAGGCCTGGGCCAGCAACCAGACCACCGCCTCGATCTGGCGTGCGCGCCTGTGGATTCCCTACCTGTCGGTGCCGGTGGGATTGGCCCTGCTGTGTCTGCAGTACCTGACCGAGATGTGGCTGGTGGTCACCGGGCGCGACCACCCGTTCGGCCTATCGCCCGACGATCACCTCTGAACGCCTCCGAGCGCCACTTTCCGCCTTTGTTCCAGGAGACTGCATGAGTGCGCTCGCCATCGGGTTGTTGATTTTTTTGGTCACGGTGCTGGTGCTGGCCACCGGCCTGCCCATTGCGTTTGGTCTCGGCGCGGTGGCGTTGCTGTTCATGGTCGTCTTCGACGGCTGGAAGAGCGTCCACTTCGTGCCCGAGACGGTCTTTGCCGGCCTGAGTGACTTCACCCTGGTCTCGTTGCCCATGTTCGTCATCATGGGCGCGGCGGTGGCCAGTTCGCGCGCTGGCAGCGATCTGTACGAAGCGCTGGCGCGCTGGCTGCACCGGGTGCCCGGCTCGCTGGTGATCAGCAACATCGGCGCCTGCGCGCTGTTTTCTGCCCTCACAGGCTCGTCACCCGCCACCTGCGCGGCCATCGGCAAGATGGGCATCCCCGAGATGCGCAAGCGCGGCTACGACGCCGATCTGGCCACCGGCGCCATCGCCGCCGGTGGCACGCTGGGCATCCTGATCCCGCCCAGCATCACCATGATCCTGTACGGCATCGCATCGGAAACCTCGATCGGTCGCCTGTTCCTTGCCGGTGTGCTGCCCGGCCTGCTGCTGACCGGCCTGTTCATGGCCTGGGCGCTGTTCATCAGCTGGAAGCGCGGCACCGTGCTGGTCGACGCCGACCGCATCTACAGCATGAAAGAAAAACTGGAGCTGCTGCCCCGCCTGCTGCCCTTCATGGCGGTGATCGTGGGCGTGGTCTATGCACTGTACGGCGGCATTGCCACGCCTTCGGAGGCTGCGGGTGTGGGCGCCGCGCTGTGCCTGCTGATGGTGATCGTGATCTACCGGGTATGGAAACCGATGGATCTGTGGGCGATCCTGCGCGACGGCCTGCGCGAGTCCGGCATGCTGCTCCTGATCATCGGCACCTCCATCCTGTTTGGCTACATGATGTCCTCGCTGCAGGTGACGCAATCGGTGGCCCAGGCGATCGGCGAGCTGCAGGTCAACCGGTGGGTGATCCTGGCTGCGGTCAACCTGCTGCTGCTGGTGGCCGGCATGTTTCTGCCGCCAGCCGCCATCATCCTGATGACCACGCCCATCCTCATGCCGGTGATCACCGCCGCCGGATTCGATCCGATCTGGTTCGGCGTGATCCTGACCATCAACATGGAGCTCGGCCTGATCACCCCGCCAGTCGGTCTGAACCTGTTCGTCATCAACAGCATCACGCCTGATGTGCGCCTGCCCACCATCCTCAGGGGCGCCTTCCCCTTCATGTTGTGCATGGCCGTGGCCATCCTCATCCTGTGCGTCTTCCCGGAGATCGCAACCTGGCTGCCCAAGGCGCTGATGGGCTGACGCACCATGCTGGAGAGACTGCTTCGCCTGAGCCAGAAAACCCGCGGCGACCGCACCCTGGAACCGCTGCTGCGTGCCTGTCGCCAACTGGTGTCCGAGCGCGGCCAGGCCAGCGCCTACCCACTGGCGGTGGAGGTGATCGAGGGCTACCGCCTGTTGCCGGCGGCGCGGCGCGAAAGTTTTTTTGCTGCGCTGGCCACCGAATTCGCCCCGTTGCCCGAGGTGGTGCTTGCCGCGGCCAACCGCTACGCACAGGCGCCTGGCGCCGAGGCACTGGCTGCCCTCACCCAGGCGGTGGAGCCGCCGCGCCAGGAGCTGCTGCGCCGGATCAACCGCGCGCCCGGCGGCATTGCCACGCTGCTGGCCATGCGCAACGACCTGCTGGGACTGCTCAAAAACCAGCCCGAGCTGGCCGCGGTCGACGCCGATTTTTTCCACCTGCTCAGCTCCTGGTTCAACCCCGGTTTTCTGCGCCTGGAACAGGTGGACTGGCAATCGAGCGCGGCATTGCTGGAAAAAATCATCCACCACGAGGCGGTGCACGAGATCAACGGCTGGAACGACCTGCGCCGCCGCCTGCAACCCGATCGCCGCTGCTACGCGTTCTTCCACCCGCAGCTGGGCGACGAACCGCTGATCTTTGTCGAGGTCGCGCTGATCCACCAGATGGCCGAAGCGATCGCGCCGCTGATCGAGCCCGCGCCCGACACCACGCTCTCGGTCAAGGCCACCACCGCGGTGTTCTATTCCATCAGCAACTGCCAGCCGGGTCTGCGCGGAGTGTCGCTGGGCAATTTTCTGATCAAGAAAGTGGCCGATCAGCTCAAGCGCGACCTGCCCCAGCTCAAGACTTTTTGCACCCTCTCGCCGGTGCCCGGCTTCACCCACTGGCTCAGCCACGCCGCCGAGACCGAAACCGACACCGAATGGCACGCGGTCCTTCAACGCATCAAGGCCTGGCGCCAGGCCCACACCACACCCCAGCCCGACGATCTGCTTCGGATGCCCCCGGGGCTGCAGGAAGATCTGGTCGGTCTGGGGGCACGTTATCTGGTGCACGGCTCGCACGATGCGCTGGGGGACCCGGTGGCGCGCTTTCACCTGGACAACGGTGCACGGCTGGAGCGGGTGAATTTCGCCGCCGACCGCTCGCGCAAAGGCATCCGCCAGTCGCTCGGCCTGATGGTCAATTACCTCTACGACATCGGCTCGGTGGAGTCTCGCCACCAGCAATTCATGGACCGCCGAGTCAGCCACGCCGCCGCTGTGAAACGCCTCCTCAAGCCCAGGCGCTGAGCCTTCCGCCACCCACCTCCTCAGGAGGCCCGACTCCATGCTCAACCACGAAAACAACCTCTACGCCCGGTTCCAGGCCATCTTCCGCCAGCACCCCGATCGTGTGGCGATCGAAACCGATGCCGGTGAACAGACGCGCTTTTCCGATGTCGACCAGATCAGTGGCCGCATGGCGAACTGGTTGCAGGCACAGGGGCTGCAGCCGGGCGATCGCGTCATGGTCCAGGTGGAAAAATCCGTGCCCTCCCTGCTCTTCTACCTGGCCTGCCTGCGTGCCGGTGTGGTCTATGTGCCGCTGAATCCCGCCTACCAGGCGACCGAGCTGGTGCATTTCATCGAGAACGCAAAGCCGCGGGTGTTTGTCTGCGATCCGGCGAGGGAGACGGCGCTGAGCGAGATCATCGCCCGGCTCGGTGTGCAGCAGCTTGTGAGCCTGGGCAGCGACGGCCAGGGCAGGCTGATGCCTGCGGTGCAGGCCCAGGCGGCGGATCACACCATTTGCCCGGTGCAACCCGACGACCTCGCGGCCATCCTCTACACCAGTGGCACCACGGGCCGCAGCAAAGGCGCTCAGCTGACCCACCACAACCTGCTGTCCAACGTGCTGACCCTGCTCAGACATTGGGACTGGCAGCCCGGCGACGTGCTGATCCACGCGCTGCCCATCTTCCACGTGCACGGCCTGTTCGTGGCGGCGCACTGTGCCCTGCTCAATGGCAGCCGGATGCTGTGGATGAACCGGTTCCAGCCCGCCCAGGCGCTGAAATGGTTGCCGCGGGCCACGGTGTTCATGGGTGTGCCCACGCTGTATGTGCGTCTGCTGCAGGAGCCGGGACTGGACGCGGCGGTGTGCAGCCGGATGCGCCTGTTCATCAGCGGCTCGGCGCCCCTGCTGACCGAAACCTTTGCCCAATGGCAGGCGCGCACCGGCCACACCATCCTGGAGCGCTATGGCATGAGCGAGACCACCATGCTGACCTCCAACCCCTGCCGCTGCGCCGATGGCGAGCGCAAGGGCGGCACTGTCGGCCGCGCCCTGCCCGGCGTGCAGGTGCGTTGCGTGGATGCCGACGACCAGTCCCGCCCCGCCGGCGAGATCGGCGCCATCCAGGTGCGCGGCCCCAACGTGTTTCCGGGCTATTGGCAGATGCCCGAAGCCAACGCCAGGGAGTTCACCGCCGACGGCTGGTTTCGCACCGGGGATGTGGGCCACTTCGATGCCGAGGGTTACCTCACCATCGTCGGCCGCAGCAAAGATCTCATCATCACCGGCGGCTACAACGTCTACCCGGCCGAGGTCGAGGGCTACATCAACGAGCTGCCGGGTGTGGCCGAGTCGGCGGTGATCGGCTGCCCGCACCGCGACTTTGGCGAAGGGGTGGTGGCGGTGGTGGTGTCCAGGCCTGGCGTGTCCCTGAGCGCCGAGCAGCTCACCCAGGCCATCCGGTCTCAGATCGCGGGCTTCAAAGTGCCCAAGCGGCTGTTTGTGGTCGACGAGCTGCCACGCAACACCATGGGCAAAGTGCAGAAGAACCTGCTGCGCGACCGATACACCGGCGTTTTCTCCGATCCCGGGCCCGCCTGAGCCGTCACCCGTTCGCGAAGTCGCTTTCGCCGGCAACCCCGTCGGCGTTCCCCGCAAACACAGGGCAAAAAACCACGGGGCTGCTTGGGGGCTGCCGTAACGGGCAACGCTGAGCGCCGCTGCGAAGCCTCCGCGGCGGCAAACAGGCGTCAGGCCTCGACCGCCGGCGCCAGCTCAGGGGCTTCGGCCACCGCCTTGAGCGCCACCTCGACCACCGCGCGCGTCGCCACCGGGCGCAGCAAGCGCTGGCGCACCAGCTTTTCGCAGCTGCGCAGTGTCATGGAATGCACGCGGCCGCCGTGGCTGGTGAACATGAACAGGGTGGAGCGGTTGCTGGCCCAGACCAGCTTGGCACGGACCCACACCCCATTGGAGAACAGATCGACCCGCACGCCCACCCGAAGCTGGGCGACCACCGCGGTGACCAAAGCCTCGGCGGTTTCTGCGGTGTCGGTGGCCTCGTCGGACGCCGAGATCTCCGTCGGGCGCGGTTCAGAGGACGGCGGCGTTGAGGCCTGCGGCTCGGCGCCATCCTCGAGGGTGGCCACCGCTTCGTCGAGCCCCACCCCCGCCAGCTCCCCCGGGGTCAGCCAGGGCTGCTCGGCTGGCACCGGCCGCGCGCCGTTGCCCACCACCCGCTTGATGGGCTCGATCTGGTCGTCCTCGCCCGGCGCCAGGGTGGCGGGGCCGGAATGGGCCGCGTCGCTCTGGGCACGGGTGCGACGCAAGGTGAGCAGCGGCTGGTGCAGGCGGATCAGGGCGTCAAAAAAACTCTGGGTTTCTTCAGCCGGTTTGCCCAGCATCGCCAGCCCGGTGTTCAGCGTGCGCAACAGGCCGGGCAGCGCCTCGAACACCTGTTTGGGCTGACGCAGGATCTCGGGCCGCACGCTCCACAGCAGCGTGCCCACCGCCGCGCGGTAGCCTGAGGGGTCGGCATCACCCGGGTCCGGCTGGTGCAGCTGGGCCGAGGCGATCACCAGCGACCACGAGCCATACAAAAAGTCCAGTACCACCTCGGGCGCATTGAACACATCGGGGCGCAGGCTGATTTCCCAGGCCACCTGGTCGGCCAGCTCCTGGCGGTCCTGCGCAAACCGCAGCGCCTGCAGCTGGCCATCGTGTGCGGCCTGCTCGGCGCTGTCTTCCGCCTGCCAGCGCGCGGCCAAACCCTCCAGCGCCTGCGCAAACGGCGCCGGCCCGCTGGTGTCGGTGGCGTTGAGCTGGTTGACCGCTTGGCGCACCGGTTCGGCAAAGGTGGCAAATTCATCAGCAAACTCGTCGTTGAAACGGAAGCTGCGCTGGGCGACCTGTTCCACCAGCCGGCGCGCGGGGTGTTCGGCCTCGCCAAAATACCGCGGCTGCGCCAGCGCCAGCCGCAGCAACGCGGGCTCCAGCGCCACCACCGCCTCGCGCACCGGCGCGAGCAACAGCGGGTCGCGCGCCACCTGACCAACCAGCTTGCGCACCAGATCGAGTCCGACCGCCTGTGAGACCTGCTGCGCCCGCTGTTTGAGCTCCAGCAACACCCGGGTGCGCTCGTGGGCTTGGCCGTAAGCACCCCACCGGTCGGCACGCAGTGGCGAGTCGGTACCAAGCTCGCGGGCCGGCCGGTCCACCGCTGGCAGGTCCTGGTATCGGGTCTGCTCGCGCGCCAGCGCATCGTCGTCGGGCGGCGCCTGATCGGCGTTCGCGTCCACCTGCGCCAGCGCCTGCTCCACCTGCTCGAAGAACGTGGGGTCCAGCGGCGCATCGAAGGCCGCCGAGCGGCTGTGCAGGAACGCCTGGTAGACCGTGCCGCCCAGCGGCGAGCGCGCCTGTCCGAGGGCCTGCATGCCCACCGGAGCACCAGCCCCGGTCCCCGACGCGGATCGCGAACCGGGCGCGCCCCAGCCGCTGCCGATCTGGTCCATCTCGATCGGGGTGAAGCCGGAGCCCCCCATGACGCGGCCCGGCTCGGCGTCTTCCACCAGCCGGATCCGGTAGCTCGCTTCCTGCACATTGGCACGCTGCAGCATCAGCGCAATCTGCTCATACAGCTGAGCCAGCTCCCGGCCCAGCACCACCGCAATGTGCTGCAGCCACAGCGTGCGCACCGCCCCATCGGGTTCGATCTCGGCCATCAGATCGCGCAGCTCGCGCGCAAACACCGACGGCCGCAGCGGGTTTTTTTCCACCTGCACAGAATCCAGGCCAATCAGCGAGCTCATGCGCGCGTCCAGCACCGGCAGCACCTGCTCGACCATCGGCAGCAGGCTTTGCAGCAAGCGCACCGACTCCAGCGACTCGCTCACCTCCACGTCGTCGACCAGCTGCAGCATGGAGGAATCGGACATGCCGGTTCGACGGGTCGTGCCCTGCGCCCCGTCGCCCTGCACGATGGCATCGCGCAGGCGCCGGGGGTAAGTGCGGGTCAGCACGCTTCGGCTCTGCGTCAGGCTCCAGGCCGACTGGGCCAGGCGCTGGCGCTGCACACCGCTGTCGCTCGCGTTCTCTGCAGCCTGCAGGGAGGCCACCGCACCGTCGATGCTGCGCTGCAGCAGCGCGGCGGCACAGCGCTCCACTTCCAGGGTGCATTGATCCAGCAGGGACGGGGGTGCAGGCGGCATCGGCGGCGGGTCAGGCGGTGCGATTTGTCACGAAAGTCCGAGCTTAACGTGGCGCGCAGACCGGGACACCCAACACCCCCCGCAGACGTGACAGTGTCGCGGTCACCGGTAGTCGCCCGCCGACGGTCGGCGGCGGGCGACTCCCGCTCCGACGGCGGCGATCGGCGAGCCGAACTCGCACACCCCCG